>JAUREX010000029.1 GCA_030834485.1 Gemmobacter sp. | reverse complement strand
GGATCCCCTGGGGAGAGTGAGGCGAACCCCGCGCCCTCCAAAGCGCCCGGGTCGGCGCGCCCGACGGGCGCGCGGCGGGCCCCGGCCCCTCCGCGGGGGCGGGTCCCGCCTTCCCCCCAACCCACAACATGTGCCGGCGCCCTCAGCCTCTCGGCGCGACCTCCCAGGGCTTCTGCCAGTCTCCCGGCACGCGCAGGTCGATGCCGGCGTCGTCCTCGATCACGCGGCAGACCGTCATCTCGCCCGCCTCCGTTCCATATCTGCGCCCCGCCTCGCGGAAGCGTTCATGCGCGGCCTCGGTCAGCGTGTTCGTGGTGCCGACATGGTCCATCAGCTCCCTGATGAGAGCGAGGTCCTTGAGGCAGAGCGCGATCGGAAAGGAGGGGTCGTAATGGCCGGCGAAGATCGAGGGCACGTCATGCGACAGAACGAAGCTGTCCGCCGCGCCCCCCTTCATCGCCTCCCACCACACGAGCGGGTCGAGCCCCGCGAGCTTCGCCGTCACCATCGCCTCGCCGATGGCGGCGGCGTGGATCTTCCAGAGCTGATTGTTGACGAGCTTCGCCACATAGCCGTTGCCATGGGCGCCGACCTTGCGCAGCCGTCCCATCGCCTCGATCACCGGCCGCACCCGCTCGATCACCTCATCGTCGCCGCCCACGAACATCGGCATGTCGCCCCGGATCGCGGCATCGACCGACCCCGTCACCGGCGCATCGACCGCCATCCCGCCCGCCCCATTGCGGCGGATGTCCGATCCCGGCTGGCGGCCCCGGGGTGCGCCCCCGGGCCGCCTTGGGGGTCACATGCGCCCGACCGACCAGAAGAGCGTCTCGCCCGAGCTGTCGTCGACGCCGTCATTGTCGGTCACGACCCAGCCCGTGCCGGCAGCATCGACCGCAAAGCCCTCGATCTTGTCGACGGCAAAGCCGCGCGTGACCCCGAGATCGGGCAGCAGGTCGCGCACCATCTCCTTGCGCACGACCGGCAGCGGCCCGCCGAGCGCGGCGGGGACCATCTCGGAGAGGGCCACGCGATAGAGCCGCTTGACCGCGGCGCGGTCGGCGATCTGGTTGTCGCGCTCGATGATGTAGAGATGATCGCCATGCAGCGTGATCTCGGACAGGCCCATCCAGCCGCCCTCGGCGGGCGCCTCGAGCGGATAATGGACCGCCCCCCAGCTTTTTGCCGCAGTGTCGTAGGCGAGAAGCTTGACCATCCCCTTGGGGTCGTCCTTCCACTCGCGCTGCACGGCCATCCAGAGCGTGTCGCCCACGCGCGCGATCCCCTCGAAGCCGAAGCGGATCTCGTTCACGAGCAGCTCGGGCGGCAGCGCGACCTCGGCGCGGATCTCGCCCTTGGCGTTCACCTGATAGAGCGCGTGGGGGATCAGCCGGTCGCTGCGCCCCTCGGAGGCCAGCCAGAAGCCGCCCTTGCCGTCGGTCGTGATCCCCTCGAGGTCGAGCTTCTGCGCCGGATGGGCGCCGCGCGTCACCACCGTCTTTGCAACGATCCGCGCCGGGGTCCGGGTCGCGTCGATGGTGTAGATCGCGGGCTCGGCGCCATAGATGCTGTCCGACACGGCATAGAGCATCCCCGCGACCTCGGGATCGGCCACGAGGCCCGACATCGCGCCCCAGCCGATCAGCGGATCGGAACCCTCGGAGGTCAGCATCGGATAGGCGGCCGGGCCCTCGGCCAACGCGTAGATCATGACATGGGCGGGCGCGAGGCCATCCTCGCGCAGGTCGACCTCATTGGCGGTCGCGATCAGGTTGCGCGCTGGGATGGCGACGATCCCTTCGGGCGAGACGCCCGAGGGCAGAAGCTGGCGCAGGACCGGCGCAGACGGGTCGCTGAGGTCATAGACCGCGACGATCGAGCCACGCTCGGAGGCGACGAAGGCCATGGGCGTGCCGCCGAAGGTCGCGATCTCGACCGATTCGAGCTCAACGCCCTTGGTGTGCGAGCGGTGCTCGGGATAATGCCCGATCGCGGCGATCGCGCGCTCGAGCGAGGCGCCCGAATCCCATACCAGCGTGCCGTCGCGGCGAAAGATCGACCAGGTGCGCGAACCGCCCTTCCAGTCGCCCTCGTTCGTCATCGCGACATGCTCGGCATCGACCCACTTGATGCCGTCGGGTTCGCGCGGGACGGCCGATCGGGTGGCGGTGAAGTTCAGCGCGCCGTCGCGCCGGGTATCGACGCCCGCGACCTCGACCTCGCCCGCCGGGAAATGGCCCGCGACCGTGCCATCGGCGCCGATGATGACGATGTGGTTGTTCTCCTGCAGGGTGACGACGATCTCGCCCTGCTCGTTGACATCGAGGTATTCGGGCTCGGGATCCTCGGGCGCGACGGCCGCAAGGCCCGTCAGATCGATCCTGAGCTGGCCCGCGCAATCGGCGGCGCCATCGACGACCGGCACGCGCACGACGAAGCCCGCGGGCATCTGCGGGATGGCGGCGTCGTTCACATCCTCGTCGCGCTGGTTCTCGATCGCGATGGCGACAAAGCTGCCGTCCTTGGCGCGCGCGACCGCATCGGGCTGCCCGCCGATGTCGCATTCCGCGATCACCGCCCGGCTCGCGGGGTCGATGGTCACGAGCTTGCCCGAGGGCGCGGTGAAGCTCTCGGAGGTGTCGACGCCCGCAAAGATCCGCGCGCCGATGAAGACGGCCGTCGTCGGCTCACCCGTCACCGCGATATTGCCAAGCGGCCTCGGAGCGGCGGGGTCGGTGATGTCGATGAGGCCAACGGCGCCATGCGGGCTGTCGGTATAGACAAGCGTCATGCCGTCCTCGCTCGCGGCGATGATCTCGGCCGATGAGGGGTCTGCCGCGCGCTCGGCATTGTTGAGGGGGGTCGCGAAGCTCGCGATGCGGTTGAAGTTCTGCTCGGCAACGGCGGGCGCGGCAGCAATGAGCGCGATCAGCGATGATGCTAGGGCAAGACGGTTTGGCATGGCACGGACCTCTGCGTTGTGGACCCCGTGGCACTACGACCGCGCCATGTCGGTATGATGACAGGGCGGCCCGCGCCCCCTCCCGCAGCTTCCGCGGTCGGCGTCATGCGGCTGAATCATGGTGCGGCTACCTCTGAGCCCTCAGTTTCACCCACAGGAGGATTCGAGGATGAAGGATCTGGAGCGCGACTATCCCGACCACACGCAGGCGATCGGGTATCAGCACGGCGATGAGCCGCAGTGCAACACATCGGCGAACCGCAACTTCTACGAGGTGATCGAGCAGCGCGTCGCGCGGCGGGGCTTTCTGATCGGCGGCCTCGCCTCGATCGCGACGGGCCTCATCGGCGGGTCGCTCTCGGGCAGGGCCGCGCTCGCGCAATCGGCCGCGCCCGCGAGCCTTGTCGGGTTCAAGCCCGTGCCCGTCAGCTTCGACGATACGGTCGTGCTGCCCGAGGGCTACAGCTATCAGGTCCTCGGCGCGACGGGGGCGCCCATCTCGGGCGACCTGCCGGCCTATCGGCCCGGCGCGAACACCGGCGCCGAGCAGGAGCACCAGATCGGCCAGCACCACGATGGCATCCACTTCTTTCCGATCGACGGCTCTTCGGCCGACGGGATCATCTGCGTCAACCACGAATACATCGAGCCGCGCTTCCTGCACGCCGAGAAGGCGGGCTACAAGGGTGCCGCGATCGACGACGTGTTCGTCGTCTATGATGCCGACGGCAAGCGCGACGATGACGAGGTGCGCATGGAGATCGCGGCGCATGGCGTGTCGGTCTATCGGACCACGCGGCAGGCGGACGGCAGCTGGGCCATCGTCGCCGACCCGCACAACCGGCGCATCACGGCAGGAACCCCGATCGAGATCGCGGGCCCCGTGCGCGGCTCGGCGCATGTGCGCACGAAATACAGCCCCGACGGCACGATGACGCGCGGCACCGTCAACAACTGCGCCCATGGCGTGACGCCCTGGAACACCTACATGACCGCCGAAGAGAACTGGGCGGGCTATTTCGCCAACACCACCCAGACCGACCAGAAGCCCGACCTCCCGCGCGAGCATCGCCGCTATGGCGTCTCGACCGACCCGCGCGGCGGCCGCTATGGCTGGCATCTCGCCAGATCGGGCGCGGATGAGCATGTGCGCTGGGATGCGACCGCAAGGGGCAATTCGGCGCTCGAGGATTACCGCAACGAGCCCAACACCTTCGGCTGGATGGTCGAGATCGACCCCTTCAACCCCGACGCCCCGCCGGTCAAGCGCACCCATCTCGGCCGCTTCGCCCATGAGGGCGTGGTCTTTGCCCCCGCCGTCGAGGGCGCGCCGGTCGTGTGCTATTCGGGCGACGATTCGCGCTTCGAATACATCTACAAGTTCGTCTCCGACGGCGTGTTCGTGCCCGGGCAGACCGACGGGTCGATCCTTGATGCCGGGACGCTCTATGTCGCGAAGTTCAACGACGACGGCACCGGCGAATGGCTGGCGCTCGCCCCCGGCCGCAACGGGCTCACGCCCGCGAACGGCTTCGCCGACCTCGCCGACATCCTCGTGAACACCCGCCTTGCGGCGGATCTGGCGGGCGCGACCAAGATGGACCGGCCCGAATGGGGCACGATCGATCCGCGCACGGGCGAGGTCTATTTCGCGCTCACCAACAATTCGCGCCGCACCCAGGCCGAGGTCGATGCCGTGAACCCGCGCGCGGTCAACAACTTCGGCCAGATCGTGCGCTGGCGCTATGAGGATGGCGACCACACCCGGGCGACCTTCGGCTGGGATCTCTTCGTGATCGCGGGGGGCAAGACGACCTCGGCGCTCGCGACGGGGGGCGCGCTCGGGGACGACAGCATCTTTGCCTGCCCCGACGGGCTGTGGTGCGACGGCGACGGGCGGCTCTGGATCCAGACCGACATGGGCGACATCGGCCCGGATTATTCCGGCCCGCTCAAGGATTTCGGGATGAACGCGATGCTTGCGGCGGATCCGGCCACGGGCGAGATCAAGCGCTTCCTCACCGGTCCCTGGGGTCAGGAGACGACCGGCGTCGTGACGACGCCCGACGGCCGCACGATGTTCGTGAACTTCCAGCACCCCGGCGCCCATGCGACCGCGGATGACTTCGCGGCGGGCAGGTTCGGCTCTGGCTTCCCGGACTATGACGGGACGGTGCCGCGCTCGGCCACGATCGTGATCACGCGCACCGATGGCGGCGTGGTCGGCAGCTGACGCCCCGGCAATGATCAGGCGGGCCGCGCCCCCGGGCGCGCCCGCCGTCCGCATCGCCGCACGGTGGTTGTCCTGCGCATCCTTGCCTTGCTCCTGCCGCTGCCCCTGCACGCCCAGCCGGGGGCAGCGGACGCCGTCGCGCGCGGTGAGGCGCTCTATGCGCTCCACTGCCTGCGCTGCCACGGCCCGACCGCGACCGAGGGTCTCTCGGGCGACATCCGCGCCCTCGACATCGCCACGATCACCGGCGCGGTGCGCTCCGGCCCGGGGATGATGCCGCTCGTGCCCCTCACCGACGCCGAGATCGCGGATCTGCGCCGCTACCTCGTCTCGATCGACCGGCCCTGAGCGGGGCGGGGTGCGATCGCGTGCGCGAGGTTCGCGCATCCACGGCGCGCCCGCCCGCCTTTCGGCCGTATCGCCTTGGCTTGCCGCGCCGCAAGCTGTTGATCGGGCAGCGACAGGTCGGGGGCCAAACTTCTGCCTGTCCAGACCAAAGCAGCGTGGAGCGCGCCCACCCTTACGCCTGACAGTCCCGGGTGCCGTCTCCCGGGTACCTTGCGCACCGCACTCCGGCGCGCCCGATGGGCGCATGGCGGGCCCCGGCCCCTCCGCGGGGGCGGGGGCCGACTTCCCGGCATGCATCAGGGCGCGGGGGCTTCAGCCCTCCTCGTCGCCCGTCTCGGCGATGCGCGCGACCGAGACGACCTCTTCGCCCGCCGCCGTCGCAAAGACCCGCACCCCCCCCGCCGCGCGCGAGCGGAACGAGATCCCCTCGACCGGGCAGCGGATCGACTGGCCCGTCGAGGTCGCGAGCATGATCTGGTCGCTGCGCTCGACCGGGAAGGCCGCGATCAGCGCGCCCCCGCGCATCGCGCGGTCCATCGCCATCACGCCCTGCCCGCCGCGCCCGCGCACCGGATAGTCGTGGCTTGACGAGAGCTTGCCCGCCCCGCCCGCCGTCACCGTCAGGATCAGGTCCTCGGCCGCCGACATCTCGGCAAAGCGCTCGAGCGGCATCTGCCCGGCCTCGACGACCTCTTCCTCCTCATCGGCCTCGGGCGCCTCGTCGAGTGCGCCTTCCTGCGCGCGCCGCATCTTGAGATAGGCCGCGCGCTCCTCCGGGCTCGCCTCGAAATGGCGGATCACCGCCATCGACACGACGCGGTCGCCGTCCGCCAGCCTTATCCCCCGCACCCCGGTCGAATCGCGGCCCTTGAAGACGCGCACATCGGTCGTGGGGAAGCGGATCGCGCGCCCGCCTGCGGTCAGCATCAGGACATCGTCGCCCTCATCGGCGATGCGCGCGTTCACGAGGCTCACGCCCTCGGGCAGCTTCATCGCGATCTTGCCGTTGCGCATCACGTTCACGAAATCCGACAGCGCGTTGCGGCGCACATCGCCGTCCGAGGTCGCGAACACGATCTGGAGCGCCTGCCACTCGGCCTCGGGGACATCGACGGGCATCAGTGCCGCGACCGACACCCCCGCCCCGATCGGCAGGATGTTGACGATCGCCTTGCCCTTCGCCGTCCGCCCGGTCAGCGGCAGCCGCCAGGTCTTGAGCTTGTAGACCATCCCGTCGGTCGTGAAGACCAGCAGCGGCGTATGGGTGTTGGCGACAAAGAGCGTCGTGACGACATCGTCCTCCTTGGTCTGCATCGAGGCGAGGCCCTTGCCGCCCCGGCGCTGGGCGCGGAATTCGGCAAGCGGCGTGCGCTTGATGTAGCCGCCCGAGGTCACGGTCACGACCATGTCCTCGCGCTCGATGAGGTCCTCATCCTCCATGTCGCCGGACCAATCGACAATCTCGGTGCGGCGCGGCACGGCGAAGGCCGCGCGCACCTCGCGCAATTCGTCCGCGATGATGCCCATGATCCGCTCGCGCGAGCGCAGGATCGCGAGCAGGTCGCGGATCGAGGCCGCGAGCGTCTGCAATTCCTCCGCCACCTCCTGCACGCCCATCGCCGTCAGGCGCTGGAGGCGCAGATCGAGGATCGCGCGCGCCTGCGTTTCCGAAAGGTAATAGGTCCCCTCGGCCGTCACCCGGTGCCCGGGATCGTCGATGAGGGCGATGTATTCCGCGATCTGCCCGGCCGGCCAGGCGCGCGTCATCAGCCGCGCGCGCGCATCCGCCGGATCGGCCGAGGCGCGGATCGTCGCCACCACCTCGTCGACATTGGCGACCGCCACCGCAAGGCCGCAGAGCACGTGGCTGCGTTCGCGCGCGCGCGACAATTCATGCGCCGAACGGCGCGCCACGACCTCTTCGCGAAACGCGATGAAATGGGTCAGGAAGTCGCGCAAGGTCAGCTGTTCGGGCCGCCCGCCATTGAGCGCGAGCATGTTGCAGGGGAAAGAGGTCTGCATCGGCGAGAAGCGATAGAGCTGGTTCAGCACCACATCGGGGGTCGCGTCGCGCTTGAGTTCGATCACCACCCGCACGCCCACGCGGTCGGATTCGTCGGCGACATGGGCGATGCCCTCGATCTTCTTCTCGCGCACCATCTCGGCGATCTTCTCGATCATCGCCGCCTTGTTGACCTGATAGGGGATCTCCTCGACGATGATCGCGAGGCGGTCCTTGCGCGTCTCCTCGATGCGGGTGCGCGCGCGGATGATGACCGACCCGCGCCCCTCGAGATAGGCCCGCCGCGCGCCCGACCGGCCGAGGATCAGCGCGCCCGTCGGGAAATCGGGGCCTGGGATGATCTCGAGCAGGCGTTCCGTCGCGAGGTCGGGATCCTCGATCAGCGCGAGCGTCGCGTCGATCACCTCGCCCAGATTATGGGGCGGGATGTTCGTTGCCATCCCGACCGCGATCCCGCCCGCCCCGTTGACGAGCATGTTGGGGAAGCGCGCCGGCAGCACCGTCGGCTCGCGGTCCTTGCCGTCGTAATTGTCCTGGAAATCGACCGTGTCCTTGTCGATGTCGGCCAGAAGGAAAGCCGCGGGCTTGTCCATCCGCACCTCGGTATAGCGCATGGCGGCCGGGTTGTCGCCGTCCATCGAGCCGAAGTTGCCCTGCCCGTCGAGCAGCGGCAGCGACATCGAAAAGGGCTGCGCCATCCGCACCAGCGCGTCATAGATCGCGCTGTCGCCGTGGGGGTGGTATTTCCCCATCACGTCGCCCACGGGGCGGGCGGATTTGCGATAGGCCTTCTCGTGGGTGTTGCCGGTCTCGTGCATGGCATAGAGGATGCGCCGGTGCACGGGCTTCAACCCGTCGCGCAGATCGGGGATCGCGCGGCTGACGATGACGCTCATCGCATAGCCGAGATAGGCGGTCTTCATCTCCTCGGCGATCGAGACCTGCGGCGAGGCGGCGGCGGGTGCCGCGCCTGCGGGATCGGCGGGGGCTTCGGGGTCGTCCGTCACGGTCTGGCGATCCTTCCTCGGGGCGCTCTGGGATGCGTCTGCTTATAGCGCCCCACGGCAGGCGGGGCCACCCTTGACGGCCCCGGCGCGCCGCTTGCGAGCAGCCGCGGGGGCTGAGTGCCAACATGATGTTTTAATTGATTTTACCGCGAATCATGGCATCCTTCCCCCATCACCGATGCGCAGGAGGGGGGAATGCAGCGCGACCGGAACGAAACCGAACTCATGCTGCGCGGCTATGGCCTGACGACGGCCGAACTCTTCTACCGCCTGCCCGATCATCGCAGCGTGCTCAACAGCTTCATCTGGCAGGAATACGACCTCGCGCCCGACCACCCGCGCCTCTTCGGCTTCATCGCGTTCTGGCAGAAGAACATCGAAGGGCCGCTCCACTCCGTCCGGTTCACGCATCGCAAGCTGATCTCGGCGGGCGAGTGGCGCCACGTCACCCACGAGATCACGCTGCACTGAGGCGTCAGGGGATGATGCGGGTATATTTGATCCCCGCGACCGAGGCGCCCGCGATCAGGCCCGACTGGCCGAAGACCATCGCGATCACGGGTTCGATCTCGGTCGTCTCCTTGCCGAGCATCAGCCCCTGGTCGGGGGTTGCATAGCGCACATCCGCGCCCACCGCCCAGCCGGGCGAGCGGCGGAACTGCGAGAGCGCCTCCTCGGTCATGAAGAAGAGCGCGTGCGAATACTGCTGGCCGCCGATCTGCAGCCCGAAGGTCGCGCGCGCGGCGGAATAGTAATCCACCGTGATGTCGTTGATGCGCAGCGCGCCCCGCCCATAGCCACCGCCGACGCCAAAGCTCGCCTCGGTCAGAAGCGGCATCCACAGGATGCCGCGCGCCTTGTCGGCAAGATCGCGCGCGCCCGGCTCCTGCGCATAGAGGGCGTCGCGCACCGTGTCGACGCGCGCGTCGATCCGCTGCGCCCCGTCCGATCCGATCCCGTTGCCGCAACCCGCGAGCAACGCGGCCGCCCCGCCCCCCGCCAGCGCCGCCCGTCTTGTCCATCCTGCCATGTGCCGCTCCAATCACCTGCCTGCGAGGGTCGCGCGCCCTCGTTACCATCCACATATAGTGGATGCGCGCGCTTGTGTCACCTCTTGTCGCGTTTGCTCAGGCGCTCTCGGCAAGCATCCGCGCGACGGCGGGGGCGAAATAGGTGAGGATCCCGTCGCAGCCCGCCCGGCGGAAGGCGAGCAGGCTTTCGACCATCGCCTTCTCGCCGTCGATCCAGCCGCGCTCGGCGGCGGCGCGGATCATCGCGTATTCGCCCGACACCTGATAGGCGAAGGTCGGCACGCCGAAGGCGTCCTTCACCCGCCGGCAGATGTCGAGATAGGGCATCCCGGGCTTGACCATCACCATGTCCGCCCCCTCGGCCAGATCGCGCGCGACCAGCCGCAGCGCCTCGTCCGAATTGCCGGGGTTCATCTGATAGGTCTTCTTGTCGCCGACAAGCCGCGTCCCCGCCCCGACCGCATCGCGGAAGGGGCCGTAGAAGGCGCTCGCGTATTTCGCGGCGTAGGACAGGATCGCGACATCGCGATGCCCCGCCGCCTCGAGGGCTGCGCGCATCGCGCCGATGCGGCCGTCCATCATGTCCGACGGCCCGAGGATGTCGGCCCCCGCCTCGGCCTGCGCCAGCGCCATCCTGACGAGTGCGGCATTCGTCTCATCGTTGAGGATGACGCCGTCGCGCACCAGCCCGTCATGGCCGAGCGCGTTATAGGGATCGAGCGCGACATCGGTCATCACCGCGATGTCCGGCACCTCGGCCTTGAGGCGGCGGATCGCGCGGTTCGTGAGGTTGGCGGGGTTCCATGCCTCGGCGCAATCCTCGGTCCGCAGCGCGGGGTCGGTGTAGGGAAAGAGGCAGATCGCCGGGATGCCCAGATCGCGCGCCTCGCGCGCCGCCACGATCAGCCGGTCGAGCGAGCGGCGCACCACGCCCGGCATCGAGGCCACGGGTTCCTCGACCCCCTCGCCGTCGCGGATGAAGACCGGCCAGATGAGGTTCGCGACCGACAGGCGGTTTTCCTGCACGAGGTCGCGCAGCGCCGCGGTCCGGCGCAGCCGGCGAAAGCGCGCGGCGGGAAAGGCGGCATGGGCAAGGGGATGATCAGGCATCGGCATCTCGGCTGTTGCGCGCCCCTTGGGTGCCACGCCGCGCCCCGGCTGGCAAGCCCGGGCGCCGATTGCATGCGCGTGGGCTGCGCGCTATGGGGCTGACTTCTCCGGAGGCTTCCCTTGTCCGCGCCCTTCGCCGCCATCCTGATGCTCGACCCCGGCGCCTTCGACAGCCTTTGGTACTGGCTGTTCGTGATCCTGTTCTGGGCGCAGGCGACGGCGCGGGTACTGGGCGTGCCGGTCGCCCTGATCGACCGCGCAGCGGCGGGCGATGCGGCCGCGATGGCCGAGGGCGCGCCGATCCTTGCGCGCGAATGCGCCCGCCGGCGCTCGGGCGCGGGGCGGGCGCGGCCGTGGCAGGCGGCGGTCGTGGGTTTCGGGCTTGCGCTCCTTGCGGTGCTGGGCTTCGGCTACGGGCTCGAGATCGCGCAGGCGGCGGTGCTGATCCTCGGGCCCGCGGCACTCGGCACGCTGCGCGAGGCGGTGCTTGTGCGCAACCTCGCGGGCCTGGCCGCGGACGCCGAACCCTGGCCGCTCCTGCGCGCGCACCGCCGCGCGATGCGCGCGCTTGCGATCCTGTCGGTCGCGGTGGCGGCGTTCTGGGGCGCGGCGACGGTTCTGGGCAGGGCGGCCTGACGGGGCGGGGAGGGATCAGCGCGATGGAACCACGACACCCCGAACCGGCGCGCATCATTGCGGGCGGCGCGCCCGAGGGCTTCGATGCCCGGCTACTCGCGGCCGAGGCCGTGGCGGCCGGCGGCCCCGTCATCCACATCGCCCGCGACGACCGTCGCGCCGAGGCGATGCGTGCGGCCCTCGCCTTCCTTGCCCCCGCGCTTCCGGTGCTCGAGTTTCCGGCGTGGGATTGCCTGCCCTATGACCGCGTCTCGCCCAACGCGGATGTGCTGGCGCGCCGGATGTCGACGCTCGCGGCACTCGCGCGCGCGCCGCAGGGCGCTTTCGTGCTGCTCACCACCGTCTCGGCCGCGACGCAGCGCGTGCCCGCCCCCGAAACGGTCGAGGGCGCGAGCCTGTCGCTGCGCCGGGGCGAGAGGATCGCGCCCGAGGCCATGCGCGGCTGGCTTGCGCGCATGGGCTTCGCCCCGACCGCGACGGTGGCCGAGCCGGGCGATTGCGCCTTTCGCGGCGGCATCGTCGACATCTTTCCGCCCGGCGGCGCGGGGCCGGTGCGGCTCGACTTCTTCGGCGACCAGATCGACGCGATCCGCCGCTTCGATCCGGTCACGCAACGCTCGACCGACCGGCTCGAGGGGGTCGACCTCGTGCCGATGTCCGAGGTGATCCTCGATGACCCCGCCATCACCCGCTTTCGCCAGGCCTATCGCGCGGCCTTCGGCGCCGCGGGCTCGGACGATCCGCTCTATGAGGCCGTCAGCGCCGGGCGGCGCCATGCGGGGATGGAGCATTGGCTGGGCTTCTTTCACGACCGCCTCGCGCCGCTCTTCGATTACCTGCCGGGCGGGCCCGTCATCCTCGACGATCAGGCCGAAGCCGCGCGCGCCGCGCGCGCCGCCGCCATCGCCGACCAGCATGAGGCGCGCGTCGAGGCGCTCGGCCATCCGCGCCGGGGCGAGAGCGCCTACAAGCCCGCCCCGCCCGGGCTTCTCTATCTCGACGATGCGGGCTGGACGGCCGCGCTCGCGCCCCGCCGCATCGTGCAGCTTGCGCCGGCACGCCTGCCGCCGGGGCCCGGCGTCATCGACGCGGGCGGCCGGCCCGGGCGCAGCTTCGCGCCCGAGCGCACGCAGGCCAACGCGGGCCTGTTCGAGGCGCTCGCGGCCCATGTGGCGGTGCGCAGGATGCAAGGCCAGGTCGTCGTCACCACCTTCGGCGAGGGCGCGCGCGAACGCATGGCGGGCTTGCTCGAGGATCAGGGCGTCACCGGCGCCCAGCCCGTCGCCGACGCGCGCGCCATCCCCGAGGGCAAGGGGTGCCTCTTCCTCGCGGTCTGGCCGCTCGATCAGGGGTTCGAGGCGCCGGGCCTGACGGTCATCACCGAGGCCGACATCCTGGGTGAGCGCGCGCTGTCGCGGCCGCGGCGCAAGGCACGCGCCGCCGACATGCTGACCGAGGCGCAGGCGCTTTCGCCCGGCGACCTCGTGGTGCATGTCGAACACGGGCTCGGCCGGTTCCGCGGGCTCGAGACGATCACGGCGCTCGGCGCGCCGCATGATTGCCTCGCGCTCGAATACGCGGGCGGCGACAGGCTGTTCCTGCCGGTCGAGAACATCGAGCTTCTGTCGCGCTATGGCAGCGAAGAGGGCACGCTCGACCGGCTGGGCGGCGGGGCGTGGCAGGCGCGCAAGGCGCGGCTTCGGGCGCGCATCCTCGACATGGCCGACCGCCTCATACGTGTCGCGGCCGAGCGGCACGTCCGCACCGCCCCGGTGCTGACCCCGGCCGAAGGCGTTTGGGATGCCTTCTGCGCCCGCTTTCCCTATGTCGAGACCGACGACCAGCTGGGCGCGATCGAGGCCGTCATCGACGACATGGGCCGCGGCAGCCCGATGGATCGCCTCGTCGTGGGCGATGTGGGCTTCGGCAAGACCGAGGTCGCGATGCGCGCAGCCTTCGTCGCGGTGATGTCGGGCCGTCAGGTCGCGGTCATCGCCCCCACGACGCTGCTCGCGCGGCAGCACTATCGCAGCTTTGTCGAGCGTTTCCGGGGCTTTCCGGTCGAGATCCGGCCGCTGTCGCGCTTCGTCTCGGCGCGCGAGGCGCAGGCCACCCGCGACGGGCTCGCGGACGGCACGATCGACATCGCGGTCGGGACCCACGCGCTCCTTGCCAAGGGCGTGCGCTTTGCGCGGCTCGGGCTCCTCGTGATCGATGAAGAGCAGCATTTCGGCGTCGCCCACAAGGAGCGGCTGAAGGAGATGCGCTCGGATGTGCATGTGCTGACGCTGACCGCAACACCGATCCCGCGCACGCTGCAACTCTCGCTCGCGGGGGTGCGCGATCTGTCGGTCATCGCGACGCCGCCGGTCGACCGTCTCGCGATCCGCACCTATCTGAGCGAGTTCGACAGCGTGACGCTGCGCGAGGCGCTGATGCGCGAGCATTTCCGGGGCGGGCAATCCTTCGTCGTCATCCCCCGCGTCGCCGACATCGCCGAGATGGCCGAGACGCTCGCGGCCGCCGTGCCCGAATTGCGCGTCGTCGTCGCCCATGGCCAGCTTGCGGCGGGCGACCTTGATGAGCGGATGAACGAATTCTACGACGGCAAGCACGACGTGCTGCTTGCGACGACGATCATCGAATCGGGCCTCGACATCCCCACCGCGAACACGATGATCGTGCATCGCGCCGACATGTTCGGGCTCGCGCAGCTCTATCAGCTGCGCGGCCGGATCGGGCGGGCCAAGGTGCGGGCCTATTGCTACCTCACCACCCGGCCGCGCGCGCCGCTGACGCCGCAGGCGCAGGCGCGGCTCAAGCTTCTGGCCTCGCTCGACAGCCTCGGCGCGGGCTTCACGCTTGCCAGCCACGACCTCGACCAGCGCGGGGCCGGGAACCTTCTGGGCGAGGAGCAGTCGGGCCATATCCGCGAGGTCGGCTTCGAGCTTTACCAGCACATGCTCGACGAGGCGATCGCGCGGCTGCGCGCGGGCGAGGTGCCGCTGCCCGAGGACGACACGGACTGGTCGCCGCAGCTCAACCTCGACGTGCCGGTGATGATCCCCGAAAGCTACATCCCCGACCTCGAGGTGCGGCTCGGGCTCTATCGCCGCCTCGCGGGGCTTGCCGACAAGGTCGCGCTCGAGGGGTTTGCGGCCGAGATGATCGACCGATTCGGCCCCCTCCCGCGCGAGGTGAACACCCTCCTTGCCGTCATGCGGATCAAGGCGATGTGCAAGCGCGCCGGGATCGCGCGGCTCGATGCCGGGCCCAAGGGCGCCACGGTGCAGTTCCACGCCGACCGTTTCGCCAACCCCGCGGGGCTTGCCAATTTCATCCGCACCGAGGCCGGGCGCGCCAAGGTGCGCGACAACCGCCTCGTGGTCGCGCGCGACTGGGGGTCGGCGCCCGAGCGGATCAAGGGCGCCTTCGCGCTCGCGCGCGACCTTGCGGCGGCGGCGAAGGCGACCGCGCCCCCTCAGGCCGCGAATTCGGCCCGCGCATAGCCCTGGAGGTAGAGGAGCGCCGTCAGATCGCCGTGGTTGATCTGCACGCGCGCCGCCGCCGCCACCGCGGGCTTGGCATGGAGCGCGACGCCAAGCCCCGCCGCCGCGAGCATCGCAAGATCATTGGCCCCGTCCCCGACCGCCAGCACCTCGGCCGCCACGCACCCCCGCGACGCGCAGATCTCGGACAGCGCCGCCGCCTTGGCCTCGCGCCCGAGGATCGGCGCCCGGACCCGGCCCGTCAGCCGCCCGCCCGCGACCTCGAGCACATTGGCGCGATGTTCGTCAAAGCCGAGCGCGGCCGCCACGGGCCCGGTAAAGGCCGTGAACCCGCCCGAGATCAGCGCGCAATGCGCCCCTGCCGCGCGCATCGTCGCGACCAGCGCCCGCCCCCCCGGCACATGGGTGATCCGCGTGGCCAGCACCTCGGCGATCGCCCCCTCGGGCAGGCCCGCGAGCAGCGCGACCCGTTCGGTCAGCGAGGCCTCGAAACCGATCTCGCCTCGCATCGCGCGGGCGGTGACATCCGCAACCCGCACGCCCACGCCCGCCAGTGCGGCAAGCTCGTCGATGCATTCCTGCCCGATCATGGTGCTGTCCATGTCGGCCAGAAGCACGCGCTTGCGCCGGTTCCCCTCGGGCAGGACCGCGAGATCGATGCCCGCGGCATTCGCCTCGGCGCGCAGCGCGGCCATCCCTGCGGGCGGCGCGCGCAGCGCCGCCTCGGCCGCCTCGCCCTCGGCCAGCCAGCGCAGATCGCCCGCACCCGCCCGGCGCGCCAGATCACGCGCCAGCGCCGGCGACAGGCCGCGCCCGGGCGCCCCGATCAGGATCAGCACTGGCACGGCGGGGCCTTGCGCAGGCTCTCGAGGATCGCGCGGGTGGGAAATCCGTCGGCGATCAGGCCCTGCGCGCGCTGCCAGTCGCGCAGCGCATCGGTCGTGGCCGGTCCGATCCGCCCGTCGATGTCGCCCGGATCGAAGCCCGTGCGCTTCAACTCCTCCTGCAACGCGCGGCGGTCGGCCGCAGTCAGCGCGGGCTCGCCGCGCGGCCAGCCGCGCCCGAGCGGCCCGCGCCCCTCGATCCGGTCCGCCAGATGCCCGACCGCCACCATATAGGACAGCGCGCGGTTGTAGCGCGCGATGACGTCGAAGTTGCGATAGGCGATGAAGGCGGGCCCGCGCGCGCCCGCGGGCGTGATGATCGCGGCCGGGCCATGATCGGGCAGCGGCCCGCCCGAGGGCATCCGCACGCCGCGCGCCATCCACAGCTCGACCCCGGCGCGCCGGCCGCGGCCCGTCCCCTCGAAGTCGAAGCCCTCGGGCAGCACGACCTCGAAGCCCCAGGGCTCGCCCGCCGTCCATCCCTCGGCCGCGAGGAAGGCTGCGGTCGAGGCAAGCGCATCGGTCGGGTCCTCGGACCAGACGTCGCGCCGCCCGTCGCCCCCGAAATCGACTGCATAGGCCAGATAGGAGGTCGGCATGAACTGCGTGTGCCCCATCGCGCCAGCCCAGCTTCCGCGCATCGTGGCGGGGTTCGCGTCGCCCGCCTCGATGATGCGCAGCGCCGCGATCAGCTCGGCCTCGAAGAAGGCGCCGCGCCGCCCCTCATGCGCGAGCGTCGCGAGCGCCGAGAGGATGTGCGTGCGCCCGCGGTAGCCGCCGAAATTCGTCTCCATCCCCCAGATCGCCAGCACGATCGCCGGCGGCACGCCATAGCGCGCCTCGATCGCTCGCAGCGTCCCGAGGTGGCGGGTACGCTGGGCGCGCCCCTCGGCGACGCGCGCCTCGGACACGGCGGTGTCGAGGTAATCCCAGATCTGGCGCGTGAATTCTGCCTGGTTGCGATCGAGCCCGATCACGTCGCTTCGGTGCCGGATCGTCGGCAGCGCGCGCGCAAGCGTCGCCTCGGCGATCCCGGCCGCAACCGCCCGGGGGTGGAAGGCGCGCAGCCAGTCGCGGAAATCAGCGGGCAGATCGGGGTGGAGCCGCACGAGGTCGGCAGGCGCCGGACGCGGCGGCGGCGGCACCGCGCCGCCCCGCTCGGACGCGGCCGCAGCGACGCCGAAGGCAAGCGCCAGACCGAGCCCGAGCATGCCGCGTGGCGCCAGCCAGTGCATCGACGTCCTCCTCTTGCCCCGTCCCGGCCGCAATCGCCCGTTTCGCGGTCCGATCGCGCGAAGCACGCGCGCGCGCCCTTCACCATCGTGCCCGTCTTGGCCGTTGCAGTCGAGAGCGGATCGACGCCCGCCCCTCGCCCCGCGGCGGTGAACAGCGAGAGTGTGCCAGACTTTGGCGGCTGCGGCGCGAAGGGCGAATGGCTGGGGCGCCAGGATTCGAACCTGGGAATGGCGGTACCAAAAACCGCTGCCTTACCGCTTGGCGACGCCCCAACGGCGCGGTGTGTAGCCAAGGCCGCTGCGCCTCGCAAGCCCCAATTCCCCGCCCTCAGCCCAGCCATGTGAGGGCGGGCAACACCGCGATGCGCCCGAGGTCGGCCTCGTAGCGGGCGCCGAGGTCGTCGACGAGGGGCTGCGTCCAGCCCGAAAGCGCGATCTCGACCTCGGCGAGGGCGGGGTCGGCGTGGTCGCGCAGGTGGTCGGCCACGAGGGCGGCCCAGCTTTGCGCATCGGGCGGATCGAACTGCGCGAGGCGCAGCCCGAGCGCCCGCCCCGCCGCCTCGGGCAGGAGGCTGCGCGCGATCGCATCGGCCTCGGCCAGCCGCACCTCCCAGCCGACGCCGGCAAGCGCGCGCAGGATCGCGGGCCAGCCGAGCGGCGCGCCCTCATCCGACCAGACGATCATCCCGCCCGTCGGGCGCATGTCCGACAGCCGCGTGACCAGATGCGACCAGCGCAGCGCGTGCAGATCGACCCGCCCGATGAACTCGGCCTCGGTCTTGGCGGTCTGGCGCGCGAGGAGTTCGGGCAGCCAGGTCGCGGGGTTGCGCAGCCCGAGCGCAAGCGTCACCTCATGCCCGGCAAAGAGCCGCAGCAGCGCCCCGATCCGGCGCGTGGCGGCGGGATAGAGCATCTCGCGCCCGACCGCGCCGACGATGAAGCCCATCGCATGCGGATAGGAGAGGATCACGCGCCGTGTTTCGGGCGCGATCCCGATCTCATCAAGGATCAGATCGCCGCTGCCCTCTGCCGCCTCGGCCCCCTCGAGCCGGGCGATCACGTCGCGCAGCAATTCGCGATAGCGCGCGGGGCCGGGCACCGCGATGCCCATGCCGTGCAGCCGGTCGTGGTTGGCCAGCAGCGCGCGCAGGAGGGCGTCTTCGTTGGTGGCGTGGGCGCCGATGTGCAGGATGATCTGCATGCCGCCCCCCGCCCGCCCGCCCTAGCCCGGACCGGCGCCGAGCGCGCGGGTGCGGGCGCGTAGCTCGAACTTCTGGACCTTGCCGGTCGAGGTCTTGGGCAATTCGCCGAACACCACGCGCTTGGGCGTCTTGAAGCCCGCGATGCGCGTGCGCGCGAATGCGATGAGGTCGGCCTCGGTGGCGCTTGCGCCGGGCTTGAGTTCAACGAAGGCGCAGGGCACCTCGCCCCATTTCTCGTCCGCCATCGCCACGACCGCGACGAGCGCCACAGCGGGATGATGCGCGAGCACCCCCTCGACCTCGACCGAGCTGATGTTCTCGCCGCCCGAGATGATGATGTCCTTGGCGCGGTCGGCGATCTTGATGTAGCCGTCGGGGTGGCGAAAGGCGATGTCGCCCGAATGGAACCAGCCGCCGGCAAAGGCGGCCTCGGTCGCGGCGGGGTCGCGGTAATAGCCCTTCATCACCGCATTGCCGCGGTGCACGATCTCGCCGAGCGCGGCACCGTCGCGCGGCACCGGGGCGCCCGCGGGATCGACGACCGTGACCTCCTCCATGATCGGGAGTGCGACGCCCGTGCGCGCCTTGATCGCGGCGCGCGCCTCGGGGTCGAGGTCGTCCCATTTCTCGGCCCGCCAGAGGCATTCGGTGACGTGGCCGAAGGTCTCGGTCAGGCCGTA
>JAUREX010000286.1 GCA_030834485.1 Gemmobacter sp. | reverse complement strand
CACCGTCCGGCCGATGGTCCGACTGTGATCCCGACCGCCCACGGTGTCGGGCCGTTCGCCGACCCGGTCTTCCTCGAAGTGGTCCATCGCCACCATCCGCGGGGCCGGCTCGTGTTCGACGACGTGGCGGCGGGCGCGGCGGTCCTCGACCTCGGTCGCCTATCTGCGCCCGGCGCGGGGGCGCGCGAACCTGAGCGTGCGGACGCATGCCCAAGTGCTGCGCATCGTGGTCGAGGGCGGCCGCGCGACGGGGGTAGAGATCGCGGGCGAGGGCGTCATCGGCTATATCGACGGCCGCCAGGTGATCGTGGGGGGCGACGGCTTCGTCGCCGCCCGCGTCGGCCGGGCTGCGGGCGATCACCCCGAACGCGCGGCCGGTTCGGTCATGGTGGCGGTCGCGGTCGATGGCCGCATGGCGGGCCATCTGCTGATGTCCGACCCCCTGCGCGAGGGCGCGGCCGAGATGCTGGCCGACCTGCGCCGACAGGGCGTCGGGCGCATCCTGCTCGCGACCGGCGACCGGGCCGAGGTCGCGCGGCAGGTGACCGAGGGCCTCGGCCTCGACGGCATCCGGGCGGGGCTCACGACGGAT
>JAUREX010000285.1 GCA_030834485.1 Gemmobacter sp. | reverse complement strand
GACGTCGGCCGTGCCATTGAAGGAGGAATTGGCCAGGACATAATTCGAGGCTTTGCCGGTCGCGTCGGCCAGGACATAGCCGCCCACGGTGAACGCCCGTCCGGCGCCGGCATCGGCGACGGCGAAGGCCGCCGAGGCGCCGCGCACGTCCAGCGTCTCGGAACCGACGAGGCCGCTCAGCTGGCTGGAGGCGACGACGGCCTGAGTGGTGCCGTCATAAGTCTTGGCGCCCAGGGAGAAAGAAGCCGAGATCTGCTTGGGCGTGATGGCGGCCCGAGCGGTCGGGTTGACGAACTGGTAATCCGACGCGAAGAACCGGAGGACGATGTCGTCGGCGGTGCCAGGCAGAAGGTCGGGGCCGTTCAGGGTGCGGCTGCCGTCGCCGAGGGTGACATCGATGACGAAGAAGCCTCCCATGTCGCGGTAGGGCACGGTCACCGGCAGGGCGGACTCCTCCAGCGTGGTGGCCGCGAGCGCCTCCTGGCCCGCGTCCTGCTCCTCGCGCGAGACCAGCACGATCGCGCCGATGAGCCCGGCGGCGATGACCACGATGAGCACCGGCACGGCCAGCGAGGTGCGCCAGCCGCCGTCG
>JAUREX010000284.1 GCA_030834485.1 Gemmobacter sp. | reverse complement strand
CCAACACCACCTGCGGCAATGTTGTCTGCTGAACCTGCGCCAGTCCACGAAGAAATGTCAATACCGTCACCGCCTGAGCCACCTGTGCTACCACCAGTTGAACCGCCAGCCGACGCATAGCCGCCACCGCCACCGCCAGCCGCAGACATCAGCGAGCCGACTGAACTTTCCTGTCCAACAGCACCACGAAGCGAACCTGATGTTGCGCCAGCACCACCACCGCCAACGGTCAAAGTTTGATTGGCGGATAGATAAAGCGTAGTGACTGAGTTGCCTACCAATGCGCCAGCACCACCACCACCGCTTACTTCGCCGTTCACGATGCTGTGACCCGCACCGCCGCCACCGCCGATACAAAGAACATCAAACAAACCAGCCTGAGAAACCGTCAAAGTACCCGTGCTAGTAAATGTTAGAAGCGTGTACGCCTGACCGCTCACCGTGATGCTCGACGACGAACCACCTGTCGCAACACCATACGACATCAACGGAACGCTGTCCGTTGTCTGCGATGACACATAACCCAAATACGAACGGGTCATTCCACTACCTCACTAACAGGCGCAACGAATACATCATTGTCAGCATCATA
>JAUREX010000283.1 GCA_030834485.1 Gemmobacter sp. | reverse complement strand
GACACGGCGCGGAAGAAGATGTATGAGGCCGAGATTGCGCCGAACATCAAGCCAGGTGCACTCCTCCTCTTCGCGCACGGGTTCAACATTCACTTCAACCGCATCACGCCGCCGGCAGGCATTGACGTTGGCATGGCTGCACCGAAGGGTCCAGGCCACCTGGTCCGTTCTGTCTATGTTTCTGGCGGCGGCGTCCCTGCACTCTTTGCGGTGCATCAGGATGCGAGCGGTACCGCGCGCGCACGCGTCATGGCGTACGCCAACGGTCTCGGCTGCGCGCGCGCAGGAATCATGGAGACCACCTTCAAGGACGAAACAGAGAGCGACCTCTTCGGTGAGCAGGCGGTGCTCTGCGGCGGTACGGCGCAGCTCGTGAAGAGCGCGTGGGAGACGCTGGTTGAAGCTGGCTACGATCCGCAGCTCGCCTACTTCGAGACGATGCACGAGCTGAAGCTGATCGTGGACCTGATGTACCGCGGCGGTCTCGACTTCATGCGCTTCTCGATCTCGGACACTGCGGAGTACGGCGACTATGTCTCCGGGCCCCGCATCATTGATGCGTCAGTCAAGGCGCGCATGAAGGAGGTTCTCAAC
>JAUREX010000282.1 GCA_030834485.1 Gemmobacter sp. | reverse complement strand
GCCTGCTTGTAGGCGTGGTTGGCCTCCATATCCTGGAAGCCCTTGCGGAACGCCGCGGCGAACGCCGCCTTCTCCTCGTCGTTGGCCTTCGCCTGGACGGTGTTGCCGGGGCGGGTGGAGACGGCCTCGAGGATCTCGATCCGCTCCTGCTGGAGCTTCAGCTTGGCCTCGAGCTCGCGCTTGGCCTTGATCAGCCCGTCGATGTCGGTGTTCGCCCGGTCGGCCTTCTCGGCGAACTCGCGCGCGAGGCCTGCGTCGCGGTGCGCGAGTGGGGCGGGGTGCCGTTCGATTTTGCTTCGATCTCGGTGGCCGATTCGATGTCGATGGGGCACCCGGGCATGAAGTTTTCGCTGGCCTCGCGCGAGATCATCGCCGACTCCATTGAACTTGTTGCCGCGGGACACAGCTTTGACGGGATCGTCTGCCTCACCGGTTGCGACAAGACGAGCCCAGGCGCCGCAATGGCGCTCGGCCGACTCAACATTCCTGGACTCATCCTCTATAACGGCACAATCCTTCCAGGTTCCTTCAATGGGAAGGACGTCACCGTGCAGAGCGTCTTTGAGGCGGTCGGTGCGTATCGCGCCGGAAAGAT
>JAUREX010000281.1 GCA_030834485.1 Gemmobacter sp. | reverse complement strand
GCGATCTCTTTCGCCTGCTGAGCCGCTTTCTTCGCGAGACGAATCTCGTCCTCGGCGCGCGCCTTGCGGTACTGGCTATAAGTGCCGCGGTATTCGACAACTTGCCCGGTTGCGTCCTCGGCTGGCCGGTCGAGATGCAGCACGCGAGTGATCGCCTCGTCGAGCAGATCGAGGTCGTGGCTGATCACGAGGAGGGCCCCGCGGTACTGGCGCAAGAACTGCAGCAACCACGTCTTGGCGTCGATGTCGAGGTGGTTGGTGGGCTCGTCCAGCACCAGGAGGTTGGCGGGTTTGGCGAAGAGCCGCGCGAGCAGCAGCCGGTTGCGCTCGCCACCCGAGAGCGTGCTCACAGGGCTGCGCGCGCGCTCGGGCTGATCGCGCTCCTTGCGGGCTGCGCCGCGTCGGACCCCGCCGACGCGCCGCCCCCGGCCGCAGCCCCGGCGCCGATCGGCAGCCCCGATGTCGCCCGCCATTTCGCCGAGCTCGAGGCGCAGCTGGCCGCCGCCAAGGCCGCCCTGCCGCCCATCGCCACCACCACCACCACCACCACCACCACCACCGCCACCCCTGCCCCACGCCCCCCTTCCCGCTCCGCT
>JAUREX010000280.1 GCA_030834485.1 Gemmobacter sp. | reverse complement strand
GTCGACGATGATTGTTCGGCTTGAGACCGTTGATGCCACACGACGACTGTAATCGTCGCCGGGGCCGGCGCAAGGCTATTTCGACGCCTGCCCCAACCGTGTCGCGCGGCGATACGCCGTCGAGCGGTGCACGCCCTCGCGCGCGGCGCGCCGCGATCGTCGCGTCGTCCCGCGCGCGACGCCGACGACGCCGTGCTCGAGTACTGGGCGCGCGTGCGCGCGGGCGCGGAGCCCGCGCCGCGGCCGGGCGCCGAGGCGAGGGCGAACAAACGACGGTGCGCGCACCTGGAGTCGCACCTCGGGGACGTGCTGGCGCGCCGGATCGTCGAGCGGCTCGGCGAGCGGGCGATCGACGTGCTCCTCGACGCGCCCGAGCGGGTCGCGGCGGTCCCGGGCGTCGGCAAGAAGAAGGCCGAGAAGGCCCACGAGGCTGCGCGCGAGCGCCGCGCCGAGCAGGAGATCCGCGCCTTCGTCGAGAAGACGGGCATCCCCTACCTTGCGATGCCGATGGCGAAGGGGCTGATCCCGGACTCGCACGACCAGTCCGCCGCCGCCGCACGTTCCTTCGTGCTGGAGAACGCCGACCTCGTGTTCCTC
>JAUREX010000279.1 GCA_030834485.1 Gemmobacter sp. | reverse complement strand
GCTGGGGAACCCCGGCCGTCGTCGGTGCGGAGCAGGTGCGAATCGAGGGACGGCAGTTCAGCGTTGGCAGCACCGTCGTGAAGCAGGGTGACGTGATCTCGATCGACGGGCACACCGGGGAGATCATGCTCGGGGCGCTCGAGATGGCGAACGCGAAGCCGCCGAAGGAATACGACGTCGTCCTCTCGTGGGCGGACGCCATCCGCAAGGGTCGTCTCGCCGTTCGCGCGAACGCCGACACCGGACCCGATGCCGCCGTCGCGCGTGAGAAGGGGGCCGAGGGGATCGGCCTCTGCCGGACCGAGCACATGTTCCTCGCGCCTGATCGTCTTCCGATCGTGCGCGCGATGATCCTCGCCGACACCCCGCGCAAGGAGGCCAAGGCCCTCGAGCAGTTGCGCGTTGCCCAGCAGGCTGACTTCGAGGAGATCCTCGAGGCGATGGACGGGCTGCCGGTGACGGTGCGCCTCCTCGATCCGCCGTTGCACGAGTTCCTGCCCTCGGTGGAAGAGTTGAAGGTGAAGGCCGCGAAGCGGGGTCTCTCGGCCAAGGAGCAGAAGCTGCTCGCGGCCGCTGAATCCTGGGCCGAGCACAACC
>JAUREX010000278.1 GCA_030834485.1 Gemmobacter sp. | reverse complement strand
ATCTCGGCCCCGGTGCGCTCGCCGGCCTGGAGCAGCCGAGGGCGGCGGGCGCCGCCGCAGCGGATCACCCGGAGGTCGCCGTCATCATGCGTGAACGGCACGCCGATCGACGCCAACCAGGCGATGGCGTCGGGGCCGCCCTCCACGAGGGTGCGCACGAGCGCGGGATCGCCGTCGTCGTGGCCCGCCGACAGGGTGTCCTCGAAGTGATCCTCGGTGGTGTCGCCCGCGCCGATCGCGGCCTGGATGCCCCCCTGGGCGCGACCGGTATTCGATGCCCCGAGCGCCGACTTCGTGATGACGATCACCGATGCGCCGGCCTCGCGGGCGGCGATCGCGGCGCTCATGCCCGCTCCGCCGGAGCCCACGACCAGAACGTCGCAACGCCCGTCCGCGGTCGTCACGAATCCCCGGGCTCCGCAGGCGCGGCCGGTCCGCCGGCGGGCGGCACGAGGTCGCCGAGGTGCTCGGCCGCATACGCCACGAACCCCTCGCTCACCCTGCTCGGAGTGCGGCCTGCGTGGCGGACCAGCGAGAAGTCGCGAGCCAGCACCGCGCCCTCCACCTCCACGGCCACGAGGCGCCCCTCCGCCAGATC
>JAUREX010000028.1 GCA_030834485.1 Gemmobacter sp. | reverse complement strand
TCCGCGATCTCGGGAACGCGCTCCTGCACGAAGGCGGCAAGGCGCGCGAGGATCTGCGGCATCGCCTCGGCCAGCGCCGCCGCCTGCCCGATCACCAGCGGCACGAGGACAAGCCCCGCCACCACCACCGCCGTCCCCGCCCCGAAGATGATGGCCGAGGTCGCCGCCACCCGGCTCAGCCCCGCCCGCTCCAGCCGGTCGGCGATGGGGTCGAGGAAATAGGCGATGGCGCCCCCCACGACGAAGGGCAGGATCACCTGCCCGAGGCCCCAGAGCGCCCCCGCGAACACCGCCGCGGCAACGCTCCACCAGACCACCTGCTCGCGCACCGGCAAAGCCATGCCCCACCCCCCGCCTTTCCCCCGACATGGCAGGAGAGCCCCCGCCGTTCAAGGGGTGGCGGGGGGTGGGTCGGTCTGGGGTGGCGCCTTCCACGCGGCGGGGCGGTTCATACCCTTTGGCAGCGTGGTAGTGTCATCGCCGTCGGCAGAAGCGAGGATCTCCGGGGGTATGGTAGAAGTGCGAAGTGTCGCCCCGTAAAGCTTAGCGCCCGCGAGGACGGTGTGAATGTCGAAGGTGCAACGGTCGAGTGTCCACCCGTCGAGGCGCGCAAAAGCGAATTTGGCGCCCGAGACATTGACATGAAAGAAGCCAGCGCCTGAAGCGTTTTTGTTTCTTCCTTGATCGTAAACGAGATGTCGCGCATCTGATTCCCAAAGGAACATCGCCTCAATGTTCGACATGTAAAACGAAGTAAACTGCAGAGATGAAGAGAAGAACCTGCACCCTACCACTTCCGCTGAAACCAACCATGCACCCTGCAACTTCACCTCACGCCCACCTGCACCATCCAGCCGCGCGCGATCGAGCAATGCCCCACCGAGTTGCTTGCCCGACAGGTCGCTGCCTTGAAGGTTGGTTCCGCGCAGGTCGAGGCGATAGCCCTTGTAGCCCATCATCGCCGCCTTCCACGTCTCCACCTCGTCCAGATGCCGCGCGCGCTCGGCCTCGGTTGCATCCGCGCCGGGCGGGGCCGGGGGGTCGACGTCGAAGGGCCAGCGAGTCGTGGCGTCGGGTTGCTCGGGCCAGGCGGCTTCAAGCGCAATCTGCGCCTTGCCGCGCCGGCCGATGACATTGAGCGCCGCGACGATGTCGACCCGTGGCGGGGGGAGCGACTGCACCCACTCTCGTAACCTGCTTCGTCGGGTTTTGATCGTCTCCAGCGCATCCCCCGCCCCGAGCGCCGGCAACTCGAACGGGTCGAGCCCGTGATCCTGCGCCCCCTCGGCCGGGGCGTTGGTGCGGATGTAGGCGCAGAGGAGTTCCATGATCCGCACATGGTCGCGCCCCTCATGGAAGCGCACCGAATCCTGCGCGATGCGTTCGAGCGCGAGGATCCCGCCGATGCGCACCGCGACGTTGGGCTCGGTTTCCTCCTTGCCGTCGCGCTTCACCGTCCGCTCGGCGCCGAGCTGCTCGACCGCCTTCGCGATGCGGTCGGTGATCTGCCCCTTGCGCGCGGCATCGAGGTTGCCTTGCGCGATCACCGTCCGCCAGATCAGGAAGGGCGCGCCGAGGAACGCAACGACGATTGCGCCCGTCCCGAGGCCTGCCCCCTCCGACGCACCCGAGCCGCCAGCCACCATCATCTTCCAGAGCGCACTGACCGCCGCCCCGAGCGCGAGGCCGTAGAAAACGACGATCTGCAGCGTGACGAACCACCCGACCGCGACCCCGAACCGCGGCGCCGCCGCCCAGTCGGGCGGGTCGCGAAAGCCCATCCATTCGGCCAGATTGCGCGGCGCCTTGGGGCTGGGGTCGGGCATGAAATCACCTGTTCGAAATGCGCGCCCGACTGACCGGGGGGCGCGCCCGCTTGCCGGCAGGATGGCGATGGCGTAACGATCCGGCAACCCCGAAAGCCGCCCGGTGAGGTGCCATGCGTCTGTCCCGCTATTTCCTGCCCGTCCTGCGCGAGAACCCCTCCGAGGCGCAGATCGTGAGCCACCGGCTGATGCTGCGCGCGGGCATGATCCGCCAGCAGGCGGCGGGCATCTATTCCTGGCTGCCCTTGGGCTATCGCGTGCTGCGGCGGATCGAGGAGATCGTCCATCAGGAGCAGGTCCGCGCCGGGCATATCCCCATGCTGATGCCGACGCTGCAACCGGCTGATCTGTGGCGCGAATCCGGCCGCTATGACGATTACGGCGAGGAGATGCTGCGCATCCGCGACCGCCAGAAGCGTGACCTGCTCTATGGTCCGACGAATGAGGAGATGATCACCGACATCTTCCGCGCCCATGTCGGCAGCTATCGCGACCTGCCGCTGACGCTCTATCACATCCAGTGGAAGTTCCGCGACGAGATCCGGCCGCGCTTTGGCGTCATGCGCGGGCGCGAGTTCCTGATGAAGGACGGCTACAACTTCGACATCGACAAGGAAGCGTCGCTGCACGCCTACAACCGCCATATGGTGAGCTATCTGCGCACCTATGAGCGGATGGGGCTGACGGCCATTCCGATGCGCGCGGCCTCGGGCCCGATCGGGGGCGACAACACGCATGAATTCCTCGTGCTGGCCGCGACGGGGGAATCCGAGGTCTATTACGACGACCGCGTGCAGGATCTGCGCCTTGGCAGCCGCGCGATCGATTACGACGACCGCGCGGCCGTCGCGGGCGTGTGCGAGGAGTTCACGACCCTCTACGCCCGCACCGGCGAGACCCATGACGCGGGCCTGTTCGAGACGGTGCCCGAGGCGCATCGCAAGGTCGGGCGGGGGATCGAGGTCGGGCAGATCTTCTATTTCTCGACCAAATATTCCGAGCCGATGGGTGCCGTCGTCGTCAACGACAAGGGCGAGCGCGTGCCCGTCCACATGGGCAGCCACGGGATCGGGGTGAGCCGGCTTGTCGGCGCCATCATCGAGGCGAGCCATGACGAGCGCGGGATCATCTGGCCCGAGGGGGTGACGCCCTTTCCGGTCGGGCTCGTCAACCTCAAGCAGGGCGACGGGGCGACGGACGCCGCCTGCGCCGCGATCGAGGGCGCGCTGGCGGCCAAGGGCCTCGAGGTGCTCTATGACGACCGCGACGAACGGGCAGGCGCGAAATTCGCGACGATGGACCTGATCGGGCTGCCGTGGCGGATCACCGTCGGGCCGCGGGGGCTGGCGGCGGGCAAGGTCGAACTCACCTCGCGCCGGACGGGTGCGGCCGAGGAGATGACGCCCGAGGAGGCGGTCGCGCGCATCGGCGCGATCTACGCGGGGCTCTGATGACGGGCCCGGTGATGAATACCGCAAGTCTCGCGAGTGTCGACTGGTCGACGCTGCCCGCCCCGGTCGATGACGGGGCGGCGGCGCATCTGCCGGGCCTGCGGCTGCCCGAGGTGGCGCTGCCCGCGACCGACGGGCGGGTGGTCGACCTCTCGGCGCTTCGTGGCCTTGTCGTCGTCTATGCCTACCCCAAGACCGGCCGCCCCGGCGAGGCGCTGCCCGACGGCTGGGACGCGATCCCCGGCGCGCGCGGCTGCACGCCGCAATCCTGCGCCTTTCGCGACCATTTCGCGGAACTGCGCGGGCTTGGGGTCGATCACCTCTTCGGCCTCTCGACCCAGACGACCGAGTGGCAGGCCGAGATGGCCGCGCGCACGCATCTGCCCTTCGCGATCCTCTCGGACGCCGGGCTGCGGCTTGCCGATGCGCTGAACCTGCCGCGGATGTCCGTCGCGGGCGAGACGCTCCTGAAGCGCCTCACCCTCATCTGCCGCGATGGGGTAATCGAGGAGGCGATCTATCCGATCTTCCCGCCCGACGCCAACGCCGCCGAGGTGGTGGCGCGGCTGCGGGCAAGGGCGGGCTGAAGCGCGGCTTGCAACGGGCGGGGGGCCGTGTATAAGGCGGCGTCCTTCCGCAGGTTCCTTGACCGGCGCATCCCTCGTGGACGGGGGCGGAAGGAAGCCCGTCCGGTGAAATGCGCCTTGCAGATCGGAGATCGCATGCCTCTCTATGAGCATGTTCTGATCGCCCGCCAGGACCTGACGAATGCGCAGGCCGAAGGGCTGATCGAACATTTTTCCACCGTCATCACCGACAACGGCGGCAAGGTCGCGGGCCAGGAATACTGGGGCCTCAAGACCATGGCCTACAAGATCAACAAGAACCGCAAGGGCCATTACGCCTTCATCCGCACCGACGCCCCCGCCGGCGCCGTGCAGGAGATGGAGCGTCTGGCGCGCCTGCATGACGACGTGATGCGCGTCCTCTCAATCCGGGTCGATGCCCATGGCGAGGGTCCGAGCGTGCAGATGCAAAAGCGCGACGACCGCGAGCGGGGCGACCGTGACCGCGGGGATCGGGGTGATCGCGACCGGGGCGACCGGGGTGATCGCGACCGGGGTGAGCGCGGCGATCGCGGCGACCGCGACCGCAGCCGGGATTGAGGGGGGCAGAGATCATGGCAACCAAACCGTTCTTCCGCCGCCGCAAGGTGTGCCCCTTCTCGGGCGCGAACGCGCCGGAAATCGACTACAAGGACGTGCGCCTCTTGCAGCGCTACATCTCGGAGCGCGGCAAGATCGTGCCGGCGCGCATCACGGCCGTGTCGGCCAAGAAACAGCGCGAACTCGCGCGGGCGATCAAGCGGGCGCGGTTCCTTGCGCTGCTGCCCTATGCGGTGAAGTGAGGGGGGCGAGATGCAGGTCATTCTTCTTCAGCGCGTGGCCAAGCTCGGCCACATGGGCGAGGTGGTGAAGGTGCGCGACGGCTATGCGCGCAACTTCCTGCTGCCGCAGGGCAAGGCGCTGCGCGCGACCGAAACCAACATCGCGAACTTCGCGACCCGCAAGGCCGACCTCGAGGCGAGGAACAGCGAATCGCGGGCCGCGGCGCAGGCCGAGGCGGCCGCACTCGACGGGCAGATCTTCGTGCTGATCCGTCAGGCGTCGGAATCGGGCGCGCTCTACGGGTCGGTCACGGCGCGCGATGCGGCCGACGCCGCGCAGGCGGCGGGCTTTGCGGTGGCGCGCGCGCAGGTCGCGCTCGACCGGCCGATCAAGGACCTCGGGCTGCATGGCGTCACCGTCGTGCTGCACCCGGAGGTGAACGCGAAGGTCACGATCAACGTCGCGCGCTCGCCGCAGGAGGCCGAGCTTCAGGCCAAGGGCAAGTCGATCCAGGAGCTTGCGGCTGAGGCCGAGGCGGCGGCGGAATCCGAGATGGCCGAACTTCTGGGCGATATCGGCGGCGCGGCCACCGACGAGGGCTGAGGCCCGACGGGGCGGCCCCGCGGGGGCCGTCCCGATCCCGCGCGACGCGCGGAGCGGACCGCGGGGGGGCGGGATGTTCGATCTGACAGGCAGGGCGGCGCTGGTCACCGGCGCCTCGGGCGGCATCGGGGCCGCGGTCGCGCGCAGGCTTCATGCCGCGGGCGCGCGCGTCATGCTGTCGGGCACGCGCGAGGGGCCGCTGGCGGCGCTCGCGGCCGAGTTGGGTGAGCGGGCGCAGGTGCTGACCTGCGATCTGTCCGATCCCGCCGCGGTCGATGCGCTGCCCGGCCGCGCGGCCGAGGCGGCGGGTGCGCTCGACATCCTCGTGAACAACGCGGGCATCACGCGCGACGGGCTCGCGATGCGGATGTCGGATGCGGATTGGCAGGCGGTGATCGATGTGAACCTCGGCGCGACCTTCCGGCTCTGCCGCGGGGCGCTGCGGGGGATGATGAAGGCGCGCTGGGGTCGAATCGTCACGATCACCTCGGTCGTGGGGTCGATCGGCAACCCCGGACAGGCGAATTACGCCGCCGCCAAGGCGGGGCTGGTCGGCATGTCGAAATCGCTTGCGGCCGAGGTCGCAAGCCGGGGCATCACGGTCAACTGCGTGGCGCCGGGCTTCATCGACACGGCGATGACGGGTGCCTTGAACGAGGCGCAGCGCGGCGCGCTGATCGGGCGCATCCCGATGGGGCGGATGGGTGCGGCGGACGAGGTCGCGGGCGCGGTCCATTACCTCGCGAGCCCCGAGGCGGCCTATGTGACCGGGGCGACCTTGCATGTGAACGGCGGCATGGCGATGCTCTGAGGGCGGCGCGGCGAAAGCGTTTGCGACGGACGATGACTGTGATATAGGCCGCGACGACCCGGGAAAGGCCGGGGAGGAACCGGATTTCAGCGCGGGGTTCACCCGCTTCCAGCGAAGGGAAAAAGCATGAGCGACATCGCGGATCGGGTGAAGAAGATCGTCGTCGAACATCTGGGCGTCGATGCCGAGAAGGTGACGGAGACCGCGTCGTTCATCGACGATCTGGGCGCCGACAGCCTCGACACGGTCGAGCTGGTGATGGCCTTCGAGGAAGAGTTCGGGATCGAGATCCCCGACGACGCCGCCGAGACGATCCAGACCTTTGGCGATGCGGTCAAGTTCATCACCGAGGCGCAGGCCTGAAGGCCCGTCCATCGCGGCGGATCGAGGCAAAGGCACCCCCTGCGGGTGCCTTTTGCATTCCGGGGCCGGGGGGCGCGATGTTGCGGGGCCGGCGCGGGGCGTGTATCTGCAAGGCTGAGGGAGCACACGGCAGGTGGAGGCGGCGATGCGTCGGGTGGTGGTGACGGGGCTCGGGCTGGTGACGCCGCTTGCCTCGGGCGTCGAGGCGACGTGGGAGCGGCTGATCGCCGGGCAGTCGGGGGCGGGGCCGATCACGCGCTTTGATCCGTCGCGCTGCGCGACCACCTATGCCTGCGAGATCCCGCTTGGCGACGGCACGGGCGGGACCTTCAACGCCGACGACTGGATGGACCCCAAGGACCGGCGCAAGGTCGACGACTTCATCCTCTATGGCATCGCCGCCGCGGTGCAGGCGGTGCGGGATTCGGGCTGGGAGCCGCGCACGACCGAGGAGGCCGAGCGCACGGGCGTGATGATCGGCTCGGGCATCGGCGGGATCGCGACCATCGCCGAGACGGCGCTGCTGATCGCCGAAAAGGGCCCGCGGCGGGTGAGCCCCTTCTTCATTCCGGGCTCTCTCATCAACCTCATCTCGGGGCAGGTGTCGATCCGCTTTGGCTTCAAGGGGCCCAACCACGCGGTGGTGACGGCGTGCTCGACGGGCGCGCATGCGATCGGGGATGCGGCGCGGCTGATCCAGATCGGGGATGCGGATGTGATGGTCGCGGGCGGGGCCGAGGCCGCGATCTGCGAGATCGGGATCGCGGGCTTCAACGCGTGCAAGGCGCTTTCGACCAAGCGGGCGGACCAGCCGCAGGCGGCCTCGCGCCCCTATGACGCCGACCGCGACGGCTTCGTGATGGGCGAGGGGGCGGGTGTCGTCGTCCTCGAGGACTACGAGCACGCGAAGGCGCGCGGGGCGAAGATCTATGCCGAGGTGCTGGGCTATGGCCTCTCGGGGGATGCCTATCACATCACCGCGCCGTCCGAGGATGGCGAGGGGGGCTATCGGTCGATGCAGGCGGCGCTGCGGCGCGCAGGGATCGGGCCCGAGCGGGTCGATTACATCAACGCGCATGGCACCTCGACGATGGCCGACGTGATCGAGCTTGCAGCGGTCGAGCGGCTGCTGGGTGCGGCGGCCGAGCGCGCGACGATGAGTTCCACGAAATCCTCGATCGGGCATCTTCTGGGTGCGGCGGGGGCGGTCGAGGCGATCTTTTGCGTGCTCGCGATCCGCGATCAGGTGGCGCCGCCGACGATCAACCTCGACAATCCGGCGGTGGAATCGCGCCTCGATCTGGCGGCGAACCGGGCGGTGCGGCGGCAGATCGACGTGGCGCTGTCGAACTCCTTCGGGTTCGGGGGGACGAACGCGAGCCTCGTGCTCGGGCGGGTCTAGGGGATGTGGCGCGCGATCGCCTCGAACGCGCTCACGCTTTTCATCGTCGTGCTGGCGGGGCTGGCGGTCGGGCTCGGCTGGGCGCGGATCGCCTTCGAGGCGCCCGGGCCGCTCGGGCAGGCGATCTGCCTGCGGGTCGATCGGGGCGACCGCATCGGCGAGGTGAGCGCGCGCCTCGAGGAGGCGGGCGCGATCAGCCATCCGTGGCTTTTCCGCATCGGCGCCGATTACACGGGCAAGTCGGGCGAGCTGCGTTTTGGCAGCTACCTCGTGCCGCCCGGCAGTTCGATGGAGGCGATCCTCGGGATCATCACGCGGGGCGGGCAATCGACCTGCGGCTCGGAGATCAACCTCCGCATCGGGGTGGTGTCGGCCGAGACGGTGGTGCGCACCCTCGACCCGGTGGCGGGCGCCTATGTCGAGGCGATGCGCTTTGCGGCCGGGGCCGCACCCGAGGGCTATGGCGCGATCCGGGCCGAGGACGGGGTGCGGCTGCGGGTGACGCTGGCCGAAGGGGTGACGAGCTGGCAGGTGGTCGAGGGGCTGCGGGCGGCGGATTTCCTGGCGGGCGAGATCGCAGCGGTGCCGCCCGAGGGGACCCTCGCGCCCGACAGCTACGAGGTGCCCGAGGGGACCGAGCGGGCGGCGGTGCTGCAGATGATGGCCGACCGGCAGGCGCGAATCATCGCCGAGCTGTGGGCGAATCGGGCCGAGGGGCTGCCCTATGCGACGCCGGAGGAGGCCCTCATCATGGCGTCCATCGTCGAGAAGGAGACGGGGCTTGCGGCCGAGCGGCCGATGGTGGCGGGGGTGTTCGTGAACCGGCTGCGGGCGGGGATGCCGCTGCAGACCGACCCCACGATCATCTATGGCATCACGCGCGGCGACATGAGCCAGCGCCGCGAGATCCGCCAATCCGACAAGGAAGGTCGGACGGAGGCGCGGCTGCACGGCAAGGTGGAATATAATACTTATGTCATCAATGGCTTGCCGCCCGGGCCGATCGCCAATCCGGGGCGTGCGAGCCTTGAGGCGGCGCTGGCGCCGGCGATGACGGACGCGATCTTCTTCGTCGCCGACGGCACGGGCGGGCACCTCTTTGCGGCGACGCTGGAGGAGCACAACCGCAACGTCGCGGCCTGGCGCAAGATCGAGGCCGAGCGCGCCAAGAGCGGGCAGACACAACCCTGAGGATAGTGCTTGACTTTGCGTTCTCTTTGAGGTAGAGATCAGGGCAAGCTAGAAGAGGTGGGAGAGCGGCACGGGGCAACCCGGCGCCGCTTTTTCATTTCGCTCGTGCGGAGTGCATGAGAGGCAGGTCAGCGATCCATGACACTCAACACACCCGTCGACAGCAACGGGCCTTCGCGGGATGTCCTCGCGGAGGCGATGGAACTCTATACGCTCGCGGCCGAGATCTTTGCCGACGGGCTACGGGATCTGAGGGCGGGGAAACACCGCCCCGATCTGGCAAAGGACCTTGCGGGGCTGACGAAGGAATACAGGCAGAGCTTGCAATCGGTTCTCAATGAGAGGGCGGCCATTGACAGACTACGCCGAGAGATTGCCGGACGAAGCGCCGGCGACAGCGGCCCCGGCGGCGGGGCCAGAGAGCTCGATTTCGGCGCGGCGCGCGCTGAAATCGGGCGCAGGCTGGCTTGCCTCCGCGCCGCCGGAGGTGGTGGATGACTTCCTGCGGGGCCTGAGCGACGGGGCGCTGCTGGCGCTGCCGTGGCTGTTCGAGTTCTGGGCCCTGCCGCACCAGCTGCCGCCCGAGGGGGCGTGGAAGACCTGGATCATCATGGGCGGGCGCGGCGCGGGCAAGACCCGCGCCGGTGCCGAATGGGTGCGCGCCGAAGTCGAGGGCGCGGGCCCGAAGGATCCGGGCCGGTCGCGGCGCGTGGCGCTGGTGGGCGAGACGCTCGATCAGGTGCGCGAGGTGATGATCTTTGGCGAGAGCGGGATCCTCGCCTGCTCGCCGCCGGACCGCCGGCCCGAGTGGGAGGCGGGGCGGCGGCGGCTCGTGTGGCCGAACGGGGCGGTGGCGCAGACCTTTTCGGCGCATGACCCCGACAGCCTGCGCGGGCCGCAGTTCGATGCGGCCTGGGTGGCCGAGGTCAACCAGGGCGGCGATCTGGTGGCGAGCGTGATCCGCCAGATCGACCCGCTGGTGGGAGCGGGTGCTGAGCGGGGCAGATGGTGCTCTGGCCGGTGCATCTGGCGCGGCCCGTGACGGGGCGGCCGGGGTTCGTTGCGACCTATCCGAGCGGGACGGCGCGCGCGGCGATCTATGCCGACGCCGACGGCCGGCCGGGCGCGCGCGTCTGGCAGGGGGATGCCGCACTCGCGGTCTCGGCCGCGGGGCATTATTTCCATGCGAATACGGTCACTCTCGGCCAAGGCGTCTGGTGGGTCGGCGTCGCGGCCGTCTCGGCGAACCTCTGGTACGCCTTCGCCCGCGAGACCGGCGCCACCGTCGCGCGCCCCGCCCTCGTCAATCTCGAGTTCGCACCCGCCGCCCCCGTCTTCACCGCCCCGGCCGGCGCCCCGCCCGAAGACCTCGGCCAGACCGACCACAGCGGCGCGACCCTCGCGCCCGTCTTCGTCTTTGCATTGTGAGGTGAGCCATGAAGAAGATCCGATCCTTTCCCGACCGCGAGGGCCTCCTCGAGGCGGTGTTCGCCGCGGGGCACATGGTCGCCAATTTCGGCGGCGAGTGGCATGCCGACGACCCCGAGGCGGTCGAGGCGATCATCCGCGATTTCGTGGCGCCGATGCCCGAGCTGGGGCGGGCGCAGATGGCGTGGTTCATGGCCTATACCGGCCTCGAGGGGATCCGCGGGCGCGCGCTCGGGGTGCTGCGGACGACGGACCGGGGGGCCTATGCGCTGATCGAGGCGCATCGCGCGCAGGAGCGCTTCGGCTTCGAGGCGACGGCGCGCATCATCGAGCGGCTGCGCCCCTTTGCCGATGCGGCGGAGGCCGAGGCGCTGGGCGAGGAGGCGCTGCGCGCGGCCTGGGCGGAGGCGGCGGCGGTCGCGGTCTGAGGGGGGCGTTTGCAGGTGCCCGGAAAGCTGATAGGGTCGGCCCGACGTTGAATGGCGGAGGGTCGGCGATGTCGGGTGCGCGCACGAGGCTGTCGAGTGTCGATCCGGTCTGGATGCAGATCCGGGCCGAGGCGGAGGCGGCGGTGGTGGCCGAGCCGCTCCTGGGCGGGCTGATCCACGGCAGCCTTCTGCATCATGCGACGATGGAGGGGGCGATCGGCTATCGCTTCGCGCTGAAGCTCGCCTCGGGCGAGATGAGCGAGCAGATCCTGCGCGAGATCGCGGATGCGGCGTTCCGGGCCGATCCGGGCATCGGGCGGGCGACGCGGGCGGATCTGGTGGCGGTCTTCGACCGAGATCCGGCCTGCACGCGGATGATCGAGCCGATCCTGTTCTTCAAGGGCTATCAGGCGGTGCAGGCGCATCGGATCGCGCATTGGCTGTGGCGGTCGGGGCGGCGCGACATGGCCTTTTTCATCCAGATGCGGATGTCGGAGGTGTTTTCGGTCGATATCCACCCGGCGGCGCGGATCGGGCAGGGGCTGATGATCGATCATGCCCATGCGATCGTGATCGGCGAGACGGCGGTCGTGGGCGACAATGTCTCGATGCTCCATTCGGTGACGCTCGGGGGGACGGGCAAGAACGACGGCGACCGCCACCCCAAGATCGGGAACGGCGTGCTGATCGGGGCGGGGGCGAAGGTGCTCGGCAACATCCGCGTCGGCAATTGCGCGCGCATCGCGGCCGGGTCGGTCGTGCTGAGCGACGTGCCCGCGTTCAAGACGGTGGCGGGGGTGCCGGCGCGGGTCGTGGGCGAGGCGGGGTGCGACCAGCCGGCCACGACGATGGACCATCTTCTGGGCGAGGCGGGCTGAGGCGCGGGCGCGATGGCGCTGCTCTTGCGGCGTGCGGCCGGGGTGGCCGGGCTGATCGCGGCGGCGTTCCTCGTGGTGTTCGTGCTCGTGCGGGTGCTGCCGGGCGATCCGGTGGCGCGGCTGGTGGTGCAGCCCGGGGTGGGCGCGGCGGAGCTGGCGGCGATCCGGGCGGAGCTTGGCCTCGACCGGCCGGTGGCGGTGCAGCTTGGCGCCTATCTCGGGGCGATGGCGCGGGGCGATCTGGGGCGCTCGCTCGTGACCGGGCGGCCGGTTTCGGCCGAGATCGCGGCGCGGTTGCCGGCGACGCTGGCGCTGGCGGGGACGGCCTTCGGGCTGGCGCTGGTGCTCGGGGTCGGCGGGGGCGCGGCGGCGGCGATGGCGGGCGGGCGGGTCGCGGCGGCGGCCGGGACGGCGGCCGCGGTCCTCGGGGCGGTGCCGACGTTCGCGAGCGGGCTTTTCCTCATCCACATCTTTTATGACCGGCTCGGGATCGCGCCGGCGCCCTTCGGGGCGGGGGCGGGGCAGATCGTGCTGCCGGCGCTGTGCATGGCGCTCTTTGCCTTCGGGCCGATCCTGCGCATCACGCTTGGGGCGATGGCGGGTGCGATCGGGGGGGGCGCGATCGAGGGGGCGCGCGCGCTCGGGCTGTCGGGGGCGCAGACGCTGGGGAATGCGCTGCGCCTCGTGGCCGGGCCGGTGGTCGCGGTGGCGGGGCCGACGCTCGCGTATCTGATCGGGGCGGGGGTGGTGGTCGAGCGCGTCTTCGCCTGGCCCGGCGTCGGGAGCTATGCCCTCGACGCGGCACTCGCGGCCGATCATGCGCCGGTGCAGGGGGTGGTGCTGGTCCTTGCGGGGTGCATCGCGGTGATCGGGGGCGCGGCGGCGTGGGTCGCGCAGCACCTCGACCCGAGGCTCGGCGATGGCTGAGGGGCGGCGGGCGGGGCCGGTCGTGCTGGCGCTGGTGGCGGCGCTGGCGGCGGGGGGGCCCCTCTTGGGGCTCGATCCGTTCGCGACCGATGTCGGCCGGGCGCTCGCGCCGCCATCGGCCGCCCATCCGCTCGGGACGGATCATCTGGGGCGCGACGTGCTGGCGCGCGTCATCGCCGCGGCGCGGGTTGATCTGGGGATCGCGGTGGCGGCGAGCGGCGCGGCGGCGCTGGGCGGGACGCTGGCGGGGGCGCTGGCGGGCCTCGCGGGCGGGGGGGCGGCGCGGATCGCGGCGCGGGGCGCGGACCTCATCATGGTGTTTCCGGTCTATCTGCTGGCGCTCGTGATCGTGCTGGCGATGGGCAATGGCGTCGGCGCGGTGATCGTCGCGACCGCGGTCGTGAACCTGCCCTATTTCCTGCGCCTCGCGGCGGCGGTGGCGGCGGCGGGGCGCGCGGGGCCGCGCGTCGATGCCGCGCGGATGGCGGGGATGGGGCGGGGCGCGATTATTCGGGGCATCCTCTGGCCCGACCTCTGGCCGCTCGTGCTGACGCAAGGGGCGGTGACGACGGGGTGGGCGATGCTGAATGCCGCGGGGCTGTCGTTCATCGGGATCGGGGTTGCGCCGCCCGCGGCGGAATGGGGCATCATGCTGTCCGAGGGTGCGCGCCACGCGGCAGCAGGCGCGTGGTGGGTGGCGGCGGCGCCGCTGGGCGCGCTGGTGGCGACGGCCTGGGCCTGCCATGCGACCGCCGAGGCGATCCGGGTGCGCGCATGATGCTGCTCGAGGCCGAGGCGGTCGATCTGCACCTGCCGGGGCGGCCGGGTCCGGTCCTCGAGGGGGTGAGCCTGGGGGTCGGGGCGGGCGAGATCCTCGCGCTGATCGGCGAGAGCGGGTCGGGCAAGAGCCTGATCGCGCGCGCCGCGAGCGGGTTTCTGCCCGAGGGCGCGCGGATCGGCGGGGCGCTGCGGGTCTGCGGCGTGCCGGTCGGGGCGGCGGGGCCGGCGGGGGGCTGGGGCGCGCTGCGCGGGCGGGCGGTCGCGCATCTCTTTCAGGACGCGCGGCGGCATCTGCACCCGGCGCTGACGGTCGGGCGGCAGATCGCGCAGGTCGCAGCGCGCCACGGCACGCGGGCCGAGATGCCCGAGGCCGCGATCGCGCTGGCGAGCGGCCCAGAGCGCCCTCTCGGCCGGGGGGTGCCAGATCGCTGCGCTGGCGCTCGCGCTCGCGACCCCGGCGCGCCTGATCCTGGCGGATGAGCCGACCGCGCATCTTGATCCGCCGGCGGCGGGCGCGGTGCTGGCGCGGCTGCGGGCGAGGGCGGCGGCGGGGGCGGGGGTCATCCTCATCACGCATGATCTGGCGCTGGGGCTGGGCGCGGCGGACCGGGTCGCGGTCATCCATGCGGGCCAGATCGTCGAGACGGCGCCGGCCGCGGGCTGGCGGCCGCGCCATCCCTATGCGGCCGCGCTGATGGCCGCGATGCCGGCGCTGGCGCCCGACCTCGGGGCGCTTCGGCCGGTGGCGGGGCGGATGCCGGTGCCGGGGGATGCGGGGCTGCCGGCCTGCCGCTTTGCGCCGCGCTGTCCGCGGGCGGGGGCGGTGTGCGTGACCACCCGCCCTGCCCTGCGCGCGCTGGCGCCCGGGGCGATGGTTGCCTGCCACGACCCCGAGGCGGGGCGATGACGGCGCTTTTGCGCCTCGACGGGGTGGCGGCGCGCGATCCGGGGCGGCTCGCGGGGGTCGACCTTGTGCTTGGACCGGGCGAGGTCATGGGGCTTGCGGGGCGCAACGGGGCGGGCAAGACGACGCTTGGCCGGCTGATCGCGCGGCTCGATCCGCTGGGCGCGGGGCGGATCGCGCTGTCGGGGAGCGAGATCGGCCAGATCGCGCCGGCCGATTTCGCGCGCCATCCGCTGCGGCCGGCGGTGCAGATGGTGCTTGCGGATGCGGGGCCGAGCCTGCCGCCCGGCCAGAGCATCGCCCGGACGCTCAAGGAGACGCGGGCGCGGCTTTGCTCGGCGGGGACGGCGGCGGATGCGATGGCGGTGGCGGGGTTCGATCCGGCGCTGGCAGGGCGGCGGCCCGGGGCGCTGTCGCAGGGGCAGGCGGTGCGGGCGGCGCTGGCGCGCGCGCTGATCGCGTGCCCCCGTGTCCTCATCCTCGATGAATGTTTCGCCGCCCTCGATGCCTCGGCCCGGGCCGAGGTGGTGGTCGCGCTCCTGCGGTGGCGGGACGAGACGGGTGCGGCGCTGATCGTGATCGGGCACGACATGGGGCTGATGCGGCTCATGTGCGGGCGGGTCGCGATCCTCGAGGGGGGGCGGATCGTCGAGGAGGGGGCGGCGGCCGCGGTCCTCGGGGCGCCCCGCCACCCGGCGACGCGGGCGCTTTGCGGGGGCTGAAGGGGGGCGCCCTCAGACCTCGAACACCCGGCGCAGGACGCCGAGCGTCGTGCGATAATGCTCCTCGAGGAGCGCGCAGGCGCGCGGGGCGTCGTGGTCGAGCACCGCATCGAGGATGACCTGATGCTCTTCGGCGGCACCCTCGCGGCGGGTGGCGTTGTCGGCGCGCACCATCGAGAGGTTGCGATAGCGGATCGACTGATCCATCATCTGCGCGCAGAACCCCATGAGCCAGCTTGAACCGCAGCGTTCGAGCAGCATCATGTGAAAGGCGCGGTGGCGTTCCTCCCACTCTTCGGTGGTGCCCTCGCCCCCGAGGCTTGCAAGCGCGCGCTGGGTCCGCACGAGGCGGTGGAGCGCAAGCACAAGCCCCTCTTCCCATTCCGGCGTGGCGTTGCGGATCGATTCGGCCAGCGCGCGGGTTTCGAGCCAGATGCGGGTCTGGACCAGATCCTCGAGCCCGTCGATCGAGATCGGGGCGACGAAGAAGCCGCGCTGGCCGATCCGCTCGACCAGACCTTCGGAGGTCAGGCGGTTGAGCGCCTCGCGCAGCGGCACCGCGCCGATGCCATAGCGTTCGGCCAGCGCATCGAGCGCGAGCTTGTCGCCCGGAAAGAAGCTGCCGTTCAAGAGGTCGCGGCGCAACCGTTCGTGCCCGATCTCGGACAGGTTGCGATGGTCGCCTGCGACGTGATCGGCCCCCGCCATCGCTGCCCTTTCCCACAGAAGCGCGGGGTGGCGGGCGTTACCGCGCGCCACCCTGTTTCATGACCATGATGGACCGGGACGCGGGCCAGCATCAAGAAACGCCCGCGTGATCCGGCGCGTTCCGCCCTGCCGCGCGTGGCGGCAGGGCGCGATGGCGCCTCAGGCGTTCCAGCCGGCCACGAATTCGTTCGTGTAGGCTGCCGAGAGGTTCTCGAGCGGGGCTGCGAGCGCGCCCGAGGCGACGACCGAGGCGTGCCATGCTTCCCAGTGCTCGGGCGGCTGATAGCCCCAGCCCTGACCGGCGAAGGCGTCGGTGGGCGTCATGCGGTTGATCACGCCCTTGAGGAGCGAGGCGGCAAAGCCCTTGTCCTCGCCTTCCTGCGGGTTGCCGGCGGCGCAATGGGCGAGGGCCTTGTCCTCGTTCGCCGGGTCGATCGCGAAGCGCATGCCGCGCACGACGGCGCGGCCGAACTTGGGCGCGAGGTCGGGGGTGGCGGCGAGCTGGCTCTCGAGCATGGCGATGCCGTTGCCGAAGAAGCCGAGATAGGCCTCGGGCGTGATCTCGCGCAGGTTGAGGCCGCGCGCGGCGAGGATCGCGGCGTCGCTGACCGCGCCGGCATAGCTGCTGACCTCGTTGCGCAGGAACGCGACCGCCGCCGTGCCGCCGTCGCCGACCGGCAGGAAGGTGTAGTCGGTGCCCTCGACCATCCCGAGATCGGTGAGGATCGCGCGCGTGAACGACACTTCGGCGCCGTCCGCAGTGCCGACGCCGATCACCGTGCCCTTGAGGTCGGCGGGCGCCTGGGCGGTGCTGTCGGCGGGCACGAGCAGGCCGAACACCGACTTGGGATAGAGGTTGTAGAGGAACTTGACATCGACGCCGCGGGCGCGCGCGCCGAGGACCGGGCCGGGGCCGGGGGCGCCGATCTGGGCCTGGCCGGCGGCCATCGCCTGCAGGACCGAGGACGAGCCGTCCACCGCCTCGACCCCGAGCGCGAGGCCTTCGTCGCCGAAATAGCCCTCGCCGATCGCACACCAGATCGGGAGCCAGGTCAGCGCCGAGGGGTTCGGCACCGCGAGGGTGACGGCGGTCTGCGCGCGCACGATGGCGGGCATGCCGAGGCTGAGCGCCGAGGCCGAGGCGAGCGCGCCGAAGCTGCGGCGCGACATCTTGAATGCAGTCGTCATTGCCAGAAATCCTCCCAATTTTGCGGGCGCTTCAGCGCGTCACCGGATGCGCGCGGGGCCGACGTGACCCACGCTCGTGTGGGCACTGTATATGATTCTTTTCCCAATGCAAAAAAATATAGAAAGCGCGACGCAGAGGACCATAATATCTTGAAACGCCGCGCCCCGCATGGGACAGAGCGTCGATGCACGCCGCCGCGGCCCCGCCGCGCCCGGCCCGAACCAGAGGATCAGCCATGGCCGATTTCGTCCTGCCGCCCCCGCCCCAACCCAGCCTCGATGTCGTGGGGAGTGCAGCGCGCTTTCCGGTGCGGCGCATCTATTGCATCGGCAAGAACTACCTCGCCCACATCCGCGAGATGAATGCCGACGAGCGCGACCCGCCGGTGATCTTTCAGAAGCCGGGCGATGCGATCGTGCGCAACGGCGGCGAGATCCCCTATCCCGTCCTCACCTCGAACTTTCATTACGAGTGCGAGCTGATCGTCGCGCTGAAGTCGGGGGGCTACAACATCGCGCCCGAGGATGCCGCCTCGCACATCTTCGGCTATGCGGTCGGCCTCGACATGACGCGGCGCGACCATCAGGCGGCAGCACTTGCCAAGGGCCTGCCGTGGGAGATCACCAAGGCCTTCGATCATTCCGCGCCGGTCGGCCCGATCACGCCGGTGGCGCGGACCGGGATCCTCAAGGACGCGCGGATCCGGCTGTCGGTCAACGGCGAGGTGCGGCAGGATGCCGACATCGCCTGGATGATCTGGGGCATCGACGAGATCATCGCCAAGATCTCGGAGCAGCACCGCCTCGAGGCGGGCGACATCATCATGACCGGGACGCCCGCGGGCGTCGGCGCGGTGGTGACGGGCGATGTGCTCGATTGCCATGTCGACGGGCTCGAGCCCTTGCAGGTGCGGATCGGCGCGCGCGCGGCCTGAGAGGTGGCGGGGCGGGGGCGATCAGCCCTTGCCCCGGCCGGCCGGATGGCGGAAAGCGGGAGAAACCGGGCGCGGGATCGGAGGGCATGGCATGACGGCAGCGGCGATCGGCATCGCGGGAACGGGGCGGATGGGCACGGCCTTTGCGCGCCGCCTGCGCGAGTTGGGCCACGAGGTCGCGGTCTGGAACCGCACGCCCGAGCGCACGGGGCCGGCCTGCGCGGCGGGTGCCGTCGCGGTGGCGGAAGCGGGCGCGCTGGCGGGCTGCGGGACGATCCTGCTGTCGCTCTCGGACGGGGCGGCGGTTGCGGCGGTGCTGGGCGATCTGGCGCGGGCGGGGATCGGCGGGCGGCTGGTGATCGACCTCTCGACGCTTGCGCCCGATGAGGTGGTGGCGAACGGGGCGCAGGTCGCGGCCGCCGGTGGGCATTATGTCGAATGTCCGGTCGGCGGCACGGTTGCGCCGGCGCTCAAGGGCCAGCTTCTGGGCTTTGCGGGCGGAGAGGCCGCGGATGTCGCGCGCGCGCGCCCGATCCTCGAGGGCCTCTGCCGGCGGGTTGAGCATCTGGGGCCGCTCGGCAACGGGGCGCGGATGAAGCTTGCCGTCAACCTGCCGCTCGCGCTCTATTGGGTCGCACTCGGGGATGCGCTGCGGCTCGTCTCGGGGCACGGGATCGCGGCCGACACGATCGTGAGCCTGATCGGCGAGAGTTCGGGGGGCCCGAACGTCGTGCGCAACCGCGCGCAGGTGGTGACCGACACGCTGAACGGCACCGACCAGCCCGGCACCTTCGACATTGCGGGGCTGCTCAAGGATCTCGACCTCACGCGGCGGGTTGCGGCGCAGGAGGGCGGCGCGCTCGCGCTCGGCGATGCGGCGCGCGCGGCCTATGAGGCGGCGATGGCGGGCGGGCTCGGGCTCTATGATGGCGCGAGCCTCGCGCGGATGATCGCCGAGGGGGCCGGCGCGCGGCGCGGATCGTGATCGACCCCGCCCTCTGGCTGCCGATCATCACAGCACTTCTGGTCGCGGGCGC
>JAUREX010000277.1 GCA_030834485.1 Gemmobacter sp. | reverse complement strand
TCTCTCTATACATATATATATATATATATCGATTTGTCCGAGGTCGAGTTCCTGAGCGACCGGGCCAGGCAGAAGATGCTGGGTAACTCCTTCGTCGTGCCGGTGGTCGAACACCTCCTCCAGCGGCGTATATATCGAAGTTTGGGGGTTGTAAGCGACAAGATAGCTCAGCTAAGCGCACCCCCCGTACAAACGGGAAATTTTCAAGGCGTGCGAGGGAAGAGGTAAGGAAATCCTATAGTCCGCGTGCCGTCGTCTGCCGTGTCTGGCGTGCTGTGCCGTGTCCGTGGCCCGTGGCCGTGGCCGCCCGAGATCGATGGGCATGCAAACGTCGCTGTGCGCGGGCTTTGCGGCGCTCCGTGCGTGGCGCGATGGCTGTTTCCGATCGCTGAAACGTCGCTCTGCGCGGTCTTTGCAGCGATTTCTGCCCAAAACTCGTCAGAACCTCGCTGTGGGCGGTCTTTGCGGCCTATCGTGTTTTCGACCCTCGTTTCGTATCGTGCTGGCCGATGTTTGCGGACCTGAGTGTCGTCAAACGTCGCTGTGCGCGGTGTTTGCTAGAATTGCGTTCTCGCCTACGCGAAACACGAAATCGAAT
>JAUREX010000276.1 GCA_030834485.1 Gemmobacter sp. | reverse complement strand
CGGCTCGTAGCGGGTCGGATGGTCGCCGACGCAGGCCAGGACGGGCGTGTGTCCCGGGCGCGGCGTCGTGAACGCCGTCATCAGCGCCGCCGCCGTGGCGCCGCCCCGGCGCGCGAGCACCACGTTGACGTGCACGCCGTCCGGCGGGCCCTCGCCACCCCAGCCCTCGCCGATCGCCCCGTCGATGTCGCGCGCCATGCCCGCCCCCGGCCTCGTGGTCGCGCGCAGCGTACCCGGCTGGGCCGTGCAGGCCGACGGTCAGCCGGATCACCCGCAACCGGGCTGCGGCGCCACCTCCGCCGGTAGCATGTGCACCCGTGGATGACGAGCGCCCACCCCGGCCGAGCCGTGCCCGCTCGGACCGCCCCGCGCCCCGGTCCCGGCCCGCCCCGCGCGTCTACGACGCCCCCGTGCGCGACAGCCCGCGCTCGCGGTCGGGCACGCGTCGACGCGAGCGCGAGCCCTCCGCGATCCGCCCGCTGCATGTGCTGCTGCTCGTCGTGCTCGCCATCGCGGGCGGCATCGCCATCAGCAAGTTCCTCTTCATCGTGCTCGTCGCTGCCCTGATCGTCGCACTGTTCGGTGCGATGTCGAGACGCG
>JAUREX010000275.1 GCA_030834485.1 Gemmobacter sp. | reverse complement strand
GGCGGCTTTGGGCGGGGTCGCGCGCCCGGTGATGATGCTGGCCGCGCCCGGATTGCGGGTGGTGCCGGTCACGATCCATGTGGCGTTGGAACAGGTTCCGTCCGCCCTGACCGCCACCTTGCTGACCGAAACCATCCGCATCACGGCCACTGACCTCAGAACCCGGTTTGGCATTGCCCGGCCCCGCATCAGCGTGGCCGGGTTGAACCCCCATGCGGGCGAAGGCGGCACGATGGGGCGGGCCGAACTGGACCTGATGACACCGGTGCTGGACCAGTTGCGGCGCGAGGGCCTGACCATCGCCGGCCCCCTGCCCGCCGACACCATGTTTCACGCCGAAGCCCGCGCCACCTATGATGTGGCTGTCTGCATGTATCACGATCAGGCTTTGATCCCGCTGAAAACGCTGGATTTTCATGGCGGCGTGAATATCACTTTGGGCCTGCCCTTTATCCGCACTTCGCCCGATCACGGCACCGCACTGGATATCGCCGGACGTGGCCTTGCCAATCCGTCAAGCCTGATTGCCGCCCTGAAAACCGCCGCCGAAATGGCCGCGCGATGAGCACGATTGACGGCCTCCCCCCCCTGCGCGAGGTGA
>JAUREX010000274.1 GCA_030834485.1 Gemmobacter sp. | reverse complement strand
CGGTGTGAATAAGATTGACTGGGGTTGTTACGAAATAACTGGTAGTAGAAAACAAACTAAAAAGTAATATGAAAAAAACATATATCATTCCTTGTTCTTGGCAAGTTACTGGTAAATATCATATTGAAGCAGATAATCTACAACAAGCATTGCAGATAGCAGAAGACAGCAATCTACCAGAAGATTGTGATTTTCTTGAAGGAAGTTTTGAAATAGATAAAGACATGATTCCTTTCGAGAATGAATTAACTAAAGAAGAAATAAAAGATCTATAAATACAACGACCCCGCCATGTGCGGGGTTTTTTGTTAATAGTTGAACCTGGACGACTAAATACTAAATAGTAATAGCTAAATAGGTAATCAATAAATAAGCAAATAACGTTAACGCCCCCCCCCCCCCCCCCCCCCCCCCCCCCGGGGGGGGGGGGGGGGGGGGGGTAGCACCTTCCGTGCCAAGTCTTATTCATAAACAAGGGTTTCTCAGAAGAAACCCTTGTTTATGTTCTTATTCTATAAACTCAAAATGCTCGTATTCTAAAACAGAAATCGCTATGTTATTATCTCTGCCAAGTGTGATAGACCACACGTCTTCGACTA
>JAUREX010000273.1 GCA_030834485.1 Gemmobacter sp. | reverse complement strand
AGACCGACCACCGCGTCGCCTCGGCCCTCGTGGCCATCGAGCGCAACGCCGACAAGCCGAAGGTCGTGGTCGCCGAGTCTCGCCTCGCCCAGTCCTATCTCCCCGCCCCGCCCGAGGCCGACGTCGCCTTCGCCATGGCCCGGGCTACCAAGGCCGACCCCATCGACTACGCCAAGCAGATGGAGTTCGGACGCAAACTCGCCACCGCCGTCAACCGCGCTTGGGAACGCCTCGAGGCCGACCAGAAGGAAGCCAAGCGGGTGTCTGACCTGAAGGACGCACGGATCGTCGAGCTGACCAAGGAGGTCGAGCGGGTGAAGAAGGACACCTCCGCCCAAGCCTGGACGCTCGCCGGCGTCAGCCTCGCCGTCATCGGCGCGTTGACCACGGCCTTCCTCGGCCCGCGTATCGGCATCCCCCTGCTGCTCTCGGGCGCATTCTGCGGTTCCGTCCCCTTCATCATCGACTCGCCCTATTTCGAGTACTCGGCAGGGGCGACCATCATCTGCGTCTGCGGCCTCGGCCTCTGGTGGCTCGCCGACAAAGTCCGCGACTCGGTCAACAAACCCGCCTCCCCCGATGACCAAGCGAAATAAGGTCAAGGT
>JAUREX010000272.1 GCA_030834485.1 Gemmobacter sp. | reverse complement strand
CACGAATGTAAACACGCGTACGCCCATCCAGAGACCTATACCCGTCGATCGGCGAATCACGACCAGGCGACAGACGCACAACACTCCAGCCTCGAGCGCCGATCTCGAATCTCGCGCGCGACGCGCGCGTCGAAAGCGTCATATTTGCACACCGCGCATTTCCTTGAAAATGTCTGCCCTTCTCGCGTCCTCCTTCGTCTCCCGCGTCGCCGCCTTCAAGGCGACCAAGATCCAAGTACGTAGTGTTCGTGTGCGTGTGTGCGTCGCATCGCGTGCGTCGAATCGCGCGGTCGCGCGGTCGCGCGCGGCGCCGACCGCGGCCTCGGCGGCCGTCGTGCCGACGGCTGCGGCCTGCGCGGCGCGCAGCGCCTCGAACTCGGGCAGCCGGCCGACGACGCCGGGGCGGCTCGCGCGGGTGTCGCGCTGCAGTTTGGCGAGCGCCGCCTGGAGGTTGGCGTCGGCGCGGGCGCGCGCGGCATTGTCCGAGAAGGCAAGGCTGTCGAGATGGGCCATGTCAGCCGCCGTCCTTTCGCGGCGCGCCGATGGCTGGGCCGTCCGCCATGCCGGCGAGCACCTCGGCGACGTGCCGCGCCTCGACGGCGAGCCC
>JAUREX010000271.1 GCA_030834485.1 Gemmobacter sp. | reverse complement strand
AACGTCGCGAGCCAGGCGACACCGAGCAAAGTGGCCAACACCCACGGCGCGGCGACGAGCGCTCCCGAACGCCGCGGCGCGCTCGAGGTCGCCTCGGGGCCGACGTCGTCCGCCCCCCCGAGCACCTCGTCGATCACGATCCGCGCGTCGGCGATCGAGTGCAGCCGCTGCTTCGGCTTCTTGCGCAGGCAGCGCGCGAGGAGGCGGCGGATCCGATCGACGAGTTCCTCGCACTCGCGCTTGCCTTCGAGCAGTCGCACCCGCCGTCGCTGCAGTCGTTCCTGCGCTGGGTCGAGGAGGGACAGGCCGAGATCAAGCGCGATCTCGACCAGGGGCTGCGCGACGAAGTGCGCATCATGACGGTGCACGGCGCGAAGGGGTTGCAGGCGCCGATCGTGTTCCTCGCCGATACCATGCAGGTTCCGCAGTCGCCCGGCGGATTCCTGTGGGACGGCGCGCTCGCCGAGGGGGCGGGCGAGCCCGACCTGTTCCTGTGGCCGCCGCGCGCCGCCCTGCGCGAGCGCGTGGCGGAGCGGCTCATGGCGGAGGAACGCGCCCGCCAGGCGGCGGAGTACCGGCGCCTTCTCTACGTCGCGATGACGCGCGCCGAGGA
>JAUREX010000027.1 GCA_030834485.1 Gemmobacter sp. | reverse complement strand
ATTTCGTCTGGGCGGATGCGCGGCGCCACCGCCCCGCCGCGCCCTATGACGGCATCCTGTGCAACCCGCCCTTTCACGCCGGCCGGGCAGCCGATCCGGCGCTCGGGCAGGCCTTCATCGCCGCCGGGGCGCGGATGCTGTCGCCCTCGGGCAGTTTGTGGCTGGTCGCAAACCGCCATCTGCCCTATGAAGGGGCGCTGGCGGCAGCCTTCGCCGAGGTCCGCGAGATCGCGGCCACGCCATCCTTCCGGGTCTGGCAGGCAAGCCGCCCCCGGGCCGCCGCCCCCCGCAGGCAGAGGTGATCCATGTCCTATTCGGTCGCAGGCAAGGTCGTCATCGTCACCGGCGCGGCACGCGGGATCGGCCTTGCGATCGCGCGCCACTTCGTCGACCGGGGTGCGTCGGTCATGTTCGCCGATGCCGATGAGGCGCAGCTTGAGCATGAGGTCGGCGATGCCGCCCGCGCCGAGGGGCAGGTGCGCCATTTCGCGGGCGACCTGCGCGAGCGTCTGGCGGTCGCGAACCTCGTCTCGGCCACGATCGACGCTTTTGATCGCATCGACGTGCTGGTGAACGCCTCGCGCCATGTCGCGACCTCGGACCCGCTCGGGATCGAGGCCGATGCGGTCGAGGACATGATCGCGCTCAATCTGATGGCGAGCCTGCGCGTCTCGCAGGCGGTGGCGCGGCGGATGATCGCGCAGGCCGCGCGCGAGGCCCCCGAAGAGGGCGCGGCCCCGCCTGCGGGCTCGATCGTCAACATCTCCTCGATCGCGGCGCGGCGCGCGCAGCCCGAGCTTATGGCCTATTCGATCGCCTGCGCCGCGATCGACCAGATGACGCGCTCGATGGCGGTCGCACTCGCGCCCCGACGGATCCGCGTCAACGCCGTCGCCTTCGGCAGCGTGATGAGCGCGTCTTTGCAGAGCAGCCTGAAGGGCCACACCGACAAGCGCGCCGAGATCATCCGCCACACGCCGCTCGGGCGCATCGCGGGCGCCGATGAGCTGGCCGAGGCGGTGCAGTTCCTCGCCTCGGACGGGGCGGGGTTCGTGACCGGGCAGGTCCTGACGGTCGATGGCGGGCGCAGCCTGATCGACCCGGTCTGCCTGCCCGCCCACTAGCGCCGCGCGGTCCCCGGCGCGCCGGTCCGGTTCACGAGGACAAGGCCCCCGATCACCAGCGCCCCGGCAAGGATCAGCCCCGGCCCGACCGGATCGCCAAGGACCGCCCAGCCGAGCGCGATCGCCAGCACCGGCGTCAGCAGCCCCGCGGCCGCGACGCTCGAGGCCGGATAGCGCGCGAGCAGCCGAAACCACATCAGAAACCCGGCCGCCGCCACGATCACCGACTGATGCAGGAGGGCGAGGACCGAGCCGAGGTCGGGCGCGCGCAGCGCCGCCCCTTCGAACGCCGCCGCCGCCGCCATCACCGGCGCCGAGCCGATCAGCATCCACAAAAGCTGCGTCTCGGGCCCCATGCCGCGCGCACCCGCAAAGCGCGCCATCAGCGTAAGGCCCGCCCAGCCCAGCGCGGCGCACACCGCCAGCAGATCGCCCCGCAGATCGCCCGCAGCACTGTCCGCATTGCCCGCAAGCGCCAGCGCCATCCCCGCGAATGCCAGCCCCAGCCCCGCCGCGCGGGTGGGCGTGATCCGCTCACCGGGCAGCAGGAGGTGCGCCCCGATCGCCAGCCACACCGGCATCGAATAGAGCATGATCGTCGCGCGCGGCACGGTGGTGAGGTCGAGCGCGTGGAAGAGGCACAGGAATTCGGCCGCGAACGCCGCCCCGAGGGCAAGGCCCCTGCCGGCATCGCCCCACCCGAGGCCGAGCGGCCGCCCCCGCAGGCCAAGCCAGAGCGCCACCACCCCCGCCGCAAGGACCGAGCGCAGCGCCGCCGCGAAGGCCGGCGCGAAGCCCTCGACCGCGATGCTGATCGCGATCTGGTTCGTCGCGAAGAGAAACGCGAGCCCCCCGAGCGCGAGCGCCCCCGCAGCGTCGATCCGGTCCTTGCGCATCGCGCCCCCGCCCTGCCCCATCCCGTTGTCGCCGCAGCCGGGCCAAAGTCAAGCCGGCGTGCGCCGCGCAGGCCGGGGCTTGACCGGGGCGGCGCGATGGGCGCCAATTCGCGAACCGATTCCCCGCCCCGATGCAGGAGACGCAGATGTACGACAAACCCCAGAACGGCACCGGCAAGCCGTCGGTTCTTGCCGCCGACCTCGTCGTCACCGGCGTGATCGCGACCGAAGGCGCGCTCGAGATCAACGGCACGGTCGAAGGCGAAGTGACGGCCGAGGCCCTGATCGTGGGCCGCGGCGGCACCATCTCGGGCAAGGTGCGCGCCCGGCGCGCGGATGTCCACGGCGTGCTGCACGGCGATCTGGTGTGCAACGACCTCGTGCTGCGCGCCTCGAGCAGGCTGCAGGCCGATCTGACCTGCGCGAGCCTCACGGTCGAGACGGGCGCCGAGGTCGAGGGCAGCCTGCGCCGCCCCGCCCCGCCCGCTGCCCCCGCCGCCGAGGCCGCCCCGCAGACGCTGCTCGCGGCCGAGGCCGATCTCGCGGGCGGGACGGATGACGCCGAGGGCTGACCCTCAGCGCAGCGTCACCTGCACCTCGATCCGTTCACCCACGCGATAGCGCGCGGCGGTCTCGGTCTCGCCCCGCAGGCCGTTCCAGTCGTAAAAGACGCGCCAGCCGCCGACCTCGCGGCGCTCGCGCGCCTCGAACACCGTCTCGCATACGCGCGAGGTGCGATAGCCCGTCACCACCTGCCGCGGCTGGCGCGAGGCGGTGTCGGCCCCGAGGATCGCGCCCAGCACCGTCATCGCATCCTTGCCCGAGCCGTTGCCGAACTGGTTGCCGATCGCCCCGCCGATCAGCGCGCCCGCGAGTACATCGCCCGAGCTGCCGCCCCGGACGGTGCCATAGACGGGTTCCTCGACATCGCGGCAGCGGCGCACCGGCTCCTCGACCCGCGAGGTGATGTGGATGGGCTCGACCGCGGTGACGCGGGCGCTGACGGTGTAGGTGTCGGCAACCGCGCCCGTGGCCGCTGCGGTGGCAGCAAGCGAGATGGCGGCGGCGGCGAGGATGCGAAAGGGGGTGGTCATGCTGCTCTCCTGTGTTCTGGTGGCCGGGCATCGGCGCGGCCTTGGACCCGGGATGCGCCCAACCGGCGCGGCAAGGCAATAGCGGCGCCGCGTTAGGCGATAACGCCGCTCGCCTCGGGGCGCGAAATCGCCTATCAGGGGGGAATGGGGCAGGGTCGGGCCGTCCTGTTCCGCCGGAGGATCCGATGCGCCTCGCGCCGATCGCGCTCAGTCTTTTCGCCGCTTTGGCGCAGCCCGCCGCGGCCGCCTGCTATGCCGATTACAAGGCCAAGCAGGATGCGCCGCTCAGGCTCCATTACGGCGTGATCGAGGTGCCGGACGCGGTCTGCGCCGGCGCGGTCCCCGCGGCCGAGGCGGTGGCGGCGCGTATGGCGCAGGCGGGGTGGGAACTCCTCGCGGTGGTGTCGGTCTTCGGCCCCGAGGGGCTCGAGGCACGGAGGGGGGATGCGGGCGCCTATTTCCTTCGTTTCTGACGCCGCCCGGCAGGCCGGCCGCGCGATCGCGATCGGGATCGGCGCGGTGGTCGCGGTCCTCGTGGTCGCGGCGGTGATGCTCTTTGCCGCGCTCCCCGACGCCAACCTCTTTAATGAGCGGGTCGAGCGCATCTTCGTCGAAAGTGCTGCGATGACCGCCCCGGGCGAGATCCGCCTGCTCGAGATCCTCGCCCAGTCGGGCACGGCCTTCGCCGAGGTGCTCGTCTCCTACCGGATGGTCATCTTCGTGCTGCTGGTGGCTGCGGCGGGGCTTTTGATCATCGTGGTGCTGCTCGGGCTTGCGATCGTGGCGCTCCGGGCGCGACTCGGCGCGATCGAGCGGCGCGGGATCGAGGTGATCTCGCTCGTGATCAGCCGGGATGAGCGCTGCGTCTATCTCAACGATCTGGCGCTGCCGCTGACGCAGGCCGCGCTCGAGACGCTCGCGGTCCTAGCCGAGGCGCGGATGGATGACGAGGTGCTGACGGGCGCCGAGATCGAGGCGGTGATCTCGGGCCGCGCCGCCGCCGACTGCGACGAGGCCGCAGGCGCGATGCGCATCAAGCGGCTGCGCGACGCGCTCGGCAACCAGCTCGTGGGCGCGCTTCTGATCCGCACGGTGCCCAAGCGCGGCTACATGCTGCGGGTGGAGCCCGCCGCACTGCGCGTCGTCTGAGCGCGCTCAGGCGCGCCGCGCGAGGCGATCCTCGAGCACCTCGAAGGGCACGCCGGGTTCGGCCTTGGCGCCCCGGATCACGAGCGAGGTCTTGACGCTCGCGACATTGTCGGCCTTGAGCAGCTCTTCGGTGAGGAAGCTCTGGAAGGTCGAGAGGTCGGGCGAGACGCATTTGAGGATGAAGTCGATCTCGCCGTTCAGCATGTGGCACTCGCGCACCAGCGGCCAGGCGCGCGCACGCGCCTCGAAGGCCGAAAGATCGGCCTCGGCCTGGCTGTGGAGCCGCACCATCGCAAAGACCTGCACCTCGAAGCCAAGCTCGCGCGCGTTGATGTCGGCGTGATAGCCGCGGATATAGCCCGCCTCCTCGAGCGTGCGGACGCGGCGCAGGCAGGGCGGGGCCGAGATGCCGACGCGCCGCGCGAGCTCGACATTCGTCATCCGGCCATCGGCCTGAAGCTCGGCCAGGATGCGCCGGTCGATGGGGTCGAGCTTGGTGCCAGGCATGTGATCCTCGGGTGTTGCGGGACCTTTCCCTAGCCGCAGGGCCATCGCGGCGCAATATTCTTTCAACATGGCGCAATCATATGTCGCAGGCAGGCCCACCCTTCCCCGACCCTTCCCCCCGGCCGAGCGCTTCGCTAAGACGTCGGGCAACGGCGGACGACAGGAAAGGCAGCGGTCATGGCAACGGTGCGGCACAGCCCCGTCCTCATCATCGGCTCGGGGCCCGCGGGCTATACGGCGGCGGTCTACGCCGCGCGCGCGATGCGAAAACCCGTTCTGATTCAAGGGATTCAGCCCGGTGGGCAACTGACCATCACGACCGAGGTCGAGAACTGGCCGGGCGACACCCATGTCCTCGGCCCCGACCTCATGGCACGGATGGAGGCGCACGCCCGCGCCATGGGTGCCGAGGTCGTCGCCGACCAGATCCTCGCGCTCGACCTCTCGGCCCGGCCCTTCCGCGCCGAGGGCGACAGCGGCACGACCTACACCGCCGACGCCCTGATCCTCGCGACGGGGGCGCAGGCGAAGTGGCTCGGCCTTGAAACCGAAAGCAAATTCATGGGCTTCGGCGTCTCGGCCTGCGCGACCTGCGACGGCTTCTTCTATCGCGGGCGCGCGGTCGCGGTGATCGGCGGGGGCAACACCGCGGTCGAGGAGGCGCTGTTTCTGACGAACTTCGCCTCGAAGGTCACCCTCATCCACCGCCGCGATTCGCTGCGCGCCGAGCGGATCATGCAAGAGCGCCTATTCGCCCACCCCAAGGTCGAGGTGATCTGGAACCACGAGGTCGCCGAGGTGCTCGGGACCGAGGCCCCCCTCGGCGTCAGCGGGCTGCGCATCCGCGACACCGCCACCGGTGCCGCGCGCGAGATCGCCTGCGACGGCGTCTTTGTCGCGATCGGCCACGCGCCGGCGTCGGACCTCGTCAAGGACCAGCTCCGCACCCATTCGGGCAGCTATGTCTGGGTCGAACCGGGCACGACCCGCACCTCGGTCGAGGGCGTCTTCGCGGCGGGCGACCTGACCGATCATGTCTATCGCCAGGCGGTCACCTCGGCCGGGATGGGCTGCATGGCCGCGCTCGACGTCGAGCGCTTCCTGTCGGGCCACGGCGGCTGAGCGCCCTTGCGGGCGGCCGGGCAAGGGTCTAAGCCGCCTTCGATTTCCATGACCAACAGGATCCGCGATGTCGTTGCCCGCCAACCACGCCCCCATCCCCGAGCTTTTCGTCGCCCCCGACGCCGCGCGCGCGCGGCGGCTCGAGGCCGCGGCCCTGCCCTCGTGGGATCTCTCGGCGCGCCAGATCTGCGACCTCGAACTCCTGATGAACGGGGGCTTCTTCCCGCTCCGGGGCTTTCTCGGCCGGGCCGATTACGAAAGCGTCGTGCGGGATATGCGCCTTGCGGACGGGACGCTCTGGCCGATCCCCGTCACGCTCGACGTCTCGGAGGTCTTTGCCGCCCGGATCGAGACCGGGCAGGACATCGCGCTGCGCGACCCCGAGGGCGTCATCCTCGCGATCCTGCATGTCACCGACAAATGGACCCCCGACAAGGCGCGCGAAGCCACGCTCGTGTTCGGCGCCGATGACGTCACCCACCCGGCGGTCGCCTATCTGCACCGCACCGCGGGGCCGATCTATCTCGGCGGCACGGTCACCGGCCTCCAGCCGCCCACGCATTACGATTTCCGCGCCCGCCGCGACAGCCCCAACGACCTGCGCGCGCATTTCCGCAAGCTCGGCTGGCGGCGCGTCATCGCCTTCCAGACGCGCAACCCGCTCCACCGCGCGCATCAGGAACTGACCTTCCGCGCCGCGCGCGAGGCGCAGGCGAACCTGCTCATCCACCCCGTCGTCGGCATGACGAAGCCGGGCGATGTCGACCATTTCACCCGCGTGCGCTGCTATGAGGCCGTGCTCGACCAGTATCCGGCGGCGACGACGCATCTGAGCCTTCTGAACCTCGCCATGCGCATGGCCGGCCCGCGCGAGGCACTCTGGCACGGGATCATCCGGCGCAACCACGGCTGCACGCACATGATCATCGGCCGCGACCACGCGGGCCCAGGCAAGAACGCCCAAGGTGTGGACTTCTACGGTCCCTATGACGCGCAAGAGCTTTTCCGCGCGCATGAGGCCGAGATCGGCATCGAGATGGTCGATTTCCGCCAGATGGTCTATGTGCAGGAGCGCGCCCAATACGAGCCGCGCGACGAGGTCGAGCCCGGCGCCACCATCCTCGACATCTCCGGAACCGAATTGCGCCGCCGGCTGCGCGAGGGGATCGAGATCCCCGAATGGTTCTCGTTCCCCTCGGTGGTGGCCGAGTTGCGCCGCACCTCGCCGCCACGCTCCAAGCAGGGCTTCACCGTATTCTTCACCGGCCTCTCGGGGTCGGGCAAATCGACGATCGCCAACGCGCTGATGGTCCGGCTGATGGAGATGGGCGGCCGGCCGGTGACGCTGCTTGACGGCGATGTGGTGCGCAAGCACCTCTCATCCGAGCTCGGATTCTCGAAGGAGCATCGCCACATCAACATCCGCCGCATCGGCTATGTCGCCTCCGAGATCACCAAGAACGGCGGCATCGCCATCTGCGCCCCGATCGCGCCCTACGGCGCGACCCGCCGCCAGGTGCGCGAGATGATCGAGGAATTCGGCGCCTTTCTCGAGGTCCACATCGCAACGAGCCTCGAGGAATGCGAGCGCCGCGACCGCAAGGGCCTCTACAAGCTTGCGCGCGAGGGCAAGATCAAGGAATTCACCGGCATCTCTGACCCCTATGAGGCACCCGAGACGCCCGAGCTCCGCATCGACACCGAGGGGCAGGAGGTTGACGCCTGCGCGCAGCAGGTGCTGCTCAAGCTCGAAAGCATGGGGTTGATCCGGGCCTGAGCGGCCCGGACCCCTTCAGTGCACGCTGACCGGCGCGAGGTCGTTCTGGCGCGCCAGCACGAAGGCCAGCGCGCGGTCGCGCACCAGCGCCAGACGCTCGCCGTCGGCGCGGTGGACGGCATAGATCACGCCCGCGCCGCCGATCTGGGCGCGGATCTACTCGGGCAGTTCGGCGACATCGACGGGCCGGACATAGACGATCGATTCGCCGTTCTCCGGTCCGAAATCGAAAGGTGCGTTCATCTCCGGCCCTCCTTCATCAGCCGCGGGTGATCTCGATGGTCTTGACGGTGGGTTCGGGCACGCTGCGGCGCAATTCGACGTGCAAGAGTCCGTTCACGAGGCGCGCGCCCGCGACCTCGACGCCCTCGGCCAGCACGAAGCTGCGCTGGAACTGGCGCGCGGCGATGCCCCGGTGCAGGAACACCCGGCCCTCGTCGGCCTCATCCTGACGGCCGCGGATCATCAGCTGGCGGTCCTCGATGGTGATCTGGATGTCGCCCTCGGCAAAGCCCGCCACGGCGAGCGTGATGAGGTAGTCGTTCTCCGAGATCTTCTCGATGTTGAAGGGCGGATAGCCCTCGGTCGCGGTCTTGGCGGTCCGCTCGACCAGCCGCTCGAGCTGCTCGAACCCCAGCAGGAACGGGTGCGCCCCGAAGCCCAGTTTGGTCATCTCTCTCATCCTTTGTGCAAAGCGACGATGCGCCGGGCCCCGCATCGGCAACCCGGTCGAGAGGGATATGGGAAGCATGGCGCGACCCCGCAAGGGCCGCGGTTCAGGCCGCGAGTTCGGCCTTCGCTTCGCGCTCGGCGATCCGCCCGGCCTCGAGGATGCGGCTCGCGCGGGCTTCCTCGCGGCGCTTGAGGATCTCGTAGGCGATCGCGCCCGCAAGCGAGATCGCGATGATCACGACCGCCAGTGCCGAGAGCGCGGGCGTCGTGCCCTGCCGCACCTCGCCCGCGATCACCGTCACCAGCGTCTTGTCGGCCAGGATCGCGAAGGTCGTGGTGTTGTAGTTCTCGAACGAGGTGAGGAAGGCGATCACCGCCGCCGAGATCAGCGCCGGCCGCAGGAAAGGCAGGAGGATATGCCAGAACACCTGCGGAAAGCTCGCCCCGAGGTCGAGCGCGGCTTCCTCCTGCCCGCGGTCGAACCGCTGGAGCCGCGCCGAGATGATGAGCATGCAATAGGCCGAGATGAAGCTCGCCTGCCCGAGCGTCGCGAGTACGAGGCCGTTGTAGAAGGTCGATTTGGTGAAATCCGAGAGCGCGAGCGCATCCTTCCAGAAGATGACGGTCGAGATGCCGATGATGACCCCGGGCGTCAGCACCGGCGAGACGGTGACGAGGTAGAAAAGCCCCCGCGCGCGCGCATAGATCTGGTTCATCATGATCGAGGCCGCGAGGCCCATCGGCACCGACAGCGCCACCACCGCGACCCCGATGATGATCGAATTCTGCAACCCCTCCATCATCGCGCGGTGGTTCCAGAGCGCCACGAACCAGTCGAGGGTGAAGGTCTCGAACGGCCAGGCCTGCGGATAGGAGGGCGTATTGAACGCCGTGATGCTGGTGACCAGCAGGGGCCCGAAGAGATAGAGCAGGAAGATCGCGATGTAGAACCCCACCATCGCCCGCAGGATCGCGCGCGAGGTCATCGGATCGTCTCTCCGAGCGAGACCTTGAACACCCGCAGCATCAGGAGGACGAAGGCGATGCAGGCCACCAGGAGGATGAAGGCATAGGCCGCCCCCCGTGGCCAGTTGAACGACTGGAAGAAGAAATCATAGACGATCGAGGTGAACCACAAGGTCCGCGGCCCGCCGAGGAACTGCGGCGCCGCGAGCGATCCGGCCGAGAGCATGAACACCATCGTGCAGCCCGAGGCGATGCCGGGCTTGGCATAGGGGATCACCACATCGCGGTGGATCTTCCACCAGGGCGCGCCGAGGTCGCGCGCGGCCTCGATCTGGTTGCGATCGAGGCTCTCGATCGCGTTGTAGAGCGGGAACACCATGATCAGCAGATAGGCATAGGACAGGCCGACATAGAGCCCGACATTGGCGCCGAGAAAGTCGATCGGCCCGTCGGTGATGCCCGCCCCCATCAGCATCTGGTTGATGAGGCCCTTTGACGCCAGAAGCAGCCTGAGTGCGAAGGCCCGCAGGATCTCGTTCACCCAATAGGGCACGACGAGCAGGAGCATCAGCACCCGCACCCGCTGCCGCGTGCCCGATTGGGCCATGTAATAGGCGATCGGATAGCAGATCGCGAAGTTGAAGGCCGCGACCACCACCGACACCCCGATCGTGTAGATGAAGGCCCAGAGGTGGATCGTGTTCCAGTTGCCCGAGCTCGGCTCGACGAAGAACGAGCGGTATTGCGCGATCGTCAGCACATCCTCGGGCCCGCCGCGCTTGGAGGGGATGAGGCGGGGGTGGAAGCTCTCGACCACCATGTAGAGATAGGGCAGCACGACCAGAAAGACCGTCCAGAACCCCACCAGCGCGATGAAGACGGTGCCGAGCAGCGCGCCGTTGCGGTCGAAATAGCCCCGGTGGCCGGGGCCGCGCGTCGCAGCCTCGCGCCGCGCCATCAGCCAGAAGATGGCGATGACCGCGAGCGGGATCAGCAGGACGACGAAGCGGCTACTCACGGGCAAGCGCCCCCTCGGGCAGCACGAGCCCCGCCTCGGGCGCATAGCTCGCGGGCGTCGTCGCGCCCTGCGCCGGCATGGCAAAGCCCGCCGTCCGCCCGATGCTGAGGCTGATCTCCTTCTTGCCCGACCCGCGCAGATAGAGATGCGTGAGGTTCCCCTCGAAGGCGACCGACACGACCTCAGAGGCCAGCGTCGCCTCGGGCGCGCCGGCCGTGGGCACCATCGCCTCGGGCCGCACGAAGAGGATCGCGCGATCCCCCGCCGTCAGCCGCGACGGATTGCGCCCCGCGAGCCGGCCAAACGCAGTCTCGATCACGGCCATGCGCGCATCGGCCGACACGACGCGGCCCGGAAAGGCGTTGTTCTCGCCCACGAAAGAGGCCACGAACGGCGTCGCGGGGCTGTCGTAGACGGATTTGCCGTCGCCCACCTGCTCGATCACCCCGTCGCTCATGACCGCGATGCGGTCCGACATGGTCAGCGCCTCGCCCTGGTCGTGGGTGATGTAGATGAAGGTGATGCCGACCTGGCGCTGAATCGCGCGCAACTCTGCCCGCATGTGCTGGCGCAGCTTGAGGTCGAGCGCCGAGAGCGGCTCATCGAGCAAGAGAACCTTGGGCTGCACCGCGAGCGCGCGCGCAATCGCGACGCGCTGCTTCTGCCCGCCCGACAGCTCGCTCACGAGCTTGTCGCCCTGCCCGGCGAGCGCGATGAGTTCGAGAAGCTCATCCGCCTTGCGCCGCCGCTCGGCCTTGCCGACGCCGCGCACGCGCAGGCCATAGGCGATGTTCTCGGCCACCGTCATCAGCGGGAAAAGCGCGAGGTTCTGAAAGATCAGCGCGGTCGGGCGGCGGTTGGGGCTGATCCCGGACATGTCCTGCCCGCCGATACGCACCGCGCCTTCGGTCGGGTCGAGAAAGCCCGACACGGCGCGCAGGATCGTCGTCTTGCCGCAGCCCGAGGGGCCGAGAAACGAAAAGAACTCACCCCCCGCGATGTCGAGGGTGGCGCGCGAGACGGCCGTGAAGCTTCCGAATCGGACGGTGAGGTTGTCGAGCTCGACGCTGGCACTCATGCAGGGGAAGCCTTCGCGTGGGATGTCGCCGGGGCGCCGCGATGCGCGCGGTCATGCGCCCGCTGGGGCCGGCCCCGCAAAGGGCCGGCCCCGTTCCGGTCAGGGCGCGCCTCAGGCGGCCTTGAACTTGTCCGCGTACTGGCTGCGGATCTCGGCATACCAGGTCGGCTCGGGCGGCCACGGCCACAGATTGGCCAGCGCATCGCCCGGGAAGGCGTCCTGGAAGTTCTTCTTGAACACATCCGAGGTGAAGGCATCCGCCCCATTCACGACCGGGTTGTAGCCCGACCCGTCCGCGACCGCGCCCGAGACCTCGGCCGTGTGCAGATAGTTGAGGAAGGCATAGACCCCTTCCACGTTCTGCGCGCCCTTGAGCAGCGAGAGCCCGTCGACCCAGGCGATCGCGCCCTCTTTCGGGGCGGTGTAGTTGACGGGCTTGCCTTCCTTCTTGAGCGACAGCGCCGGGCCGTCCCAGGTCAGGCCGATCCAGACGTCGTTCTCCATCAGGCCCGACTTGGTGTTGTCGGCCGAATCCCAGAACTGGCGCACCCAGTTCTTGCGCTCGATCGCGAAGGCGAGGATCGGATCCCAGAGCTTCTTGAAGCTATCCTCGTCCTTGTAGCCGTCGAGCATCCGGTTCGAGGGCATCTGGCCCGAGGCATCCCACCACAGCCCGATCGAGAGCAGGTAGGAATGCGGACGGCCCTGCACATGGCCCTTCACGCTCTCATCCCAGAGCGAGCCAAAGGAAAGCTGCGCCGGGTCGCCCGGATAGAGGTCGGTGCGATACGACAGCGCCTCGGAGCCCCAGCAATGCGGGACGTGATAGAGATCGCCGCCGACCGTCCAGAGGTCGGTCGAGCTCTTCAGCATCGCGGGCAGCACGTTGCCGATATTGGTCATCTTCGACATGTCGTAGGGCGCGAGCACATCGAGGTCGAGGTATTGCGGCGCGCGGTTCACCGTCGGCTGGCAGAGGTCGAACCCCTCGCCGCCCGTCGCCATCAGCTTGTTGAGCTGCTCCTCGTTCTGCGAGAAGGGCGTCTGGTTGACCTTGATGCCCGTCGCCTTCTCGAAGTTGGGGATCACGTCGCCGGGGAATTCGTCCGACCACATGAGCAGGTTGATCTCGCCCGACGAGGCGAGCGCCTTCGACGAGATGATCGCGGGCGTGGCGAGCGCGCCCATGCCCGCCGCCGAGGTCTTGAGGAAGGTGCGCCGGTTGAACCGGCCGAACTGAGATTTCACGTCTAGCTCTCCCTTGCTGCACCGGCCCGGGTCCGTCCCGGATCCGGCCGATCGATCATTCTTCTACGCCTTGTTGACAGTCCCGTGACAGGGGCAGCCGACGGCCGCCCGCCACTCTCGTCCGGCTCCTGAAGGTCGCGGCAATCACCCCGTCTTGTCAAGTGTCACGATGCAGGCCGCCGCGCGGCAGGTCCGGATCGCCCGCCCCTGCCGCTTTCTGCGGTAGGGGGCGCACGACCTGCATCGGGCTGCATCTGCCGCATCTGCCGCGCGCGCGACGGGCGGCGGCCGCGCAGGGCGCGGCGAAATCCCCCGCCGCGCGTCACGGCAGGGGCGCGACCCCGCAAGAGGAGAGGGCCGTGGGAGCCCGAGCCTCTCGATGCCGCCCGGGCCACCCCAGCGGGGCGTCGCATCGGGCCCCATCTGCCGCGAGAGGCGGGCGGCGGGGCGGGGGCAGAAGGCGGCCTCAGCCGCGGGCGAGCATTCCGCCCGCGCCGCGCCGGATCGCGCCTGCGAGTTCGAGCGCGACCACCTCGGGCGCGACCTCGGACGCCGGGCGCGCCAGATCGCGGATCAGCTGATCCTCGGGGATGGGCGCAACGCCGAGCCGGGCGAGGATCGCCTCGGCCAGCGCCCCTGCGGCGCCCGCGCCGGGGCCCCGCGACGGCGGGAGGGGGGCAGCGGTCGCCGTTTCCCCCCTGACGATCCTCGGCCCCGGTTCCGGCCCCGGCGAAACGCCCGCGACCGGCAGCACCTCGGCCAGCGCCTCGAGGACATCCGCGGCATCGCGCACGAGCGTCGCCCCCTCGCGGATGAGCTGGTTGCACCCGCCCGCGCGCGGATCGACCGGGTGGCCCGGCACCGCCATCACCGCGCGCCCGAGGTCGAGCGCATCGCGCGCGGTCAGCAGGCTCCCCGAGCGCACCGCGGCCTCGACCACGACGACGCCGAGCGCCATCCCCGCGACGATGCGGTTGCGGGCCGGAAAGTCGCGCGCCCGCGCCTCGGTGCCCGGGGGGCGCTCCGACAGGCGCAGGCCCTGGGCGGCGATCGCGGCCGCGAGTTCGGCATTCTCGGGCGGATAGATGCTGTCGACCCCGCCGGCCATTACCGCCACCGTACCGGGGCCGAGCGCCGCGGCATGGGCGGCCGCGTCGATCCCGCGCGCAAGTCCCGAGACCACGACCGCGCCCGCCGCGCCGAGCCCCTCGGCCAGCCGCCGCGCCATCCGCAGCCCGACGCTTGAGGCATTGCGCGCCCCGACCAGCGCCACCATCGGACGCCCGAGCAGCGCAGCCTCGCCCATGCACCAGAGCACGGGCGGCGCATCGGGCAGATCATGGAGCCGGGCGGGATAGCGCGAATCGTCGGCGCGCAGCAAAAATGCCCCAGCGGCGCGCCCGGCGGCCAGTTCGGCGCGCGCCTCGGCCTCGGTGCAGGGCGCATAATCGGCAACACCTGCCGCGCGCGCGATCGCGGGCAGCGCGGCAAGGGCCGCGCGCGGCGATCCATGCTCGGCCATCAGCCGCCTGAAGGTCGCGGGCCCCACGCGGCGAGAGCGAATGAGGCGCAGCCACGACAGGTCGTCATCTTCCGTGGTGGGTGGGGTGAAGGGTGTGGGGGAAGAAGACAAACCCGGTATTCCGTCGCAGCAGGCCCCATTCGCACCGCCACCCTTGCGCCACAGGGGTTAACGGGCGGTAAACGCGGCCGCCGATTTTTCGCCCTGAACGCGATTTTTCAGGCGCGCGATCCCCCGACCGTCAGCCCCCCGATCAGCATCGAGGGCTGGCCCACGCCGACCGGCACCCATTGGCCGCCCTTGCCGCAATTCCCGATCCCGGGGTCGAGCGCCATGTCGTTGCCGATCGCGCGGATCTGGCGCAGCGCGGTCGGGCCGTCGCCGATGAGCGTCGCGCCCTTGACCGGCGCGACCACGCGGCCGTTCTTCACGCGATAGGCCTCGGTGCAGGAAAAGACGAACTTGCCGTTGGTGATATCGACCTGCCCGCCGCCGAAGCCGACCGCGTGGATGCCGTCGCGCAGATCGGCAAGGATCGCGGCCGGGTCGGCGTCGCCGCCCAGCATGTAGGTGTTGGTCATCCGCGGCATCGGCGCATGCGCGTGGCTCTCGCGCCGGCCGTTGCCGGTGGGCGCTACGCCCATCAGGCGGGCGTTCTGGCGATCCTGCATGTAGCCCACGAGGATCCCGTCCTCGATCAGCACGGTCCGGCCCGAGGGCGTGCCTTCGTCGTCGATGGTAATCGAGCCGCGCCGGTCGGGGATGGTGCCGTCGTCGACGACCGTGACACCGGGTGCCGCGACGCGCTGACCCATGAGGCCCGCAAAGGCCGAGGTCTTCTTGCGGTTGAAATCGCCCTCGAGGCCGTGGCCCACGGCCTCGTGCAGCATGACGCCCGGCCAGCCCGCGCCGAGGACGACATCCATGACGCCCGCAGGCGCGGCCTCGGCCGCGAGGTTGACACGCGCGATGCGGATCGCCTCTTCGAGGACCCCCTGCCAGTGGTCGCGCGCCATCAGCCCCGCAAGCCCGAAGCGCCCGCCGCCGCCCGCCCCCCCCGATTCGCGCCGACCGCCATCCTCGAGGATGACCGAGATGCTGAGCCGCGCCATCGGGCGCACATCGCGCAGCCGGATCCCCTCGGGGCGCAGGATCTCGATCTCCTGATGGCTCGCCGCAAGGGTCGCGCTCAGCTGCACGACGCGCGGATCGGCGGCCCGGGCGGCGGCGTCGATCTCGCGCAGGGTCTCGATCTTGGCCGCAAAGGCTGCATCGGCGAGCGGGTCGTCGGCCGCATAGAGGCGCCGGTTGGTGCCCTGCGGCGGCGGCGCAAGCCGCCCGCCCCCCGCCGCGACAGCAAGGCGCACCGTCTCGGCCGCCCGGCGCAGCGCGCCCTCGCTGATCTCGCTCGCATGGGCATAGCCCGTCGCCTCGCCCGCGACGCCGCGCATCCCGAAGCCCTCGCCCGCATCATAGCTCGCGGTGCGGATGCGCCCGTCGTCGAGCATGATGACCTCCGAGCGCCGCCGCTCGAGGAAAAGCTCGCCATCATCCGCCCCGCTCAGCGCATCGCGCAGGACCGCGAGCGCCACCGCCTCGTCGATCTGCGTCTCGAAGGGGCGGAAGAGGTTGTCTGACATGGCATTTCCCTTTTCTGGCGGGTCGCGGGGCGGTGGGTGACGGCGCGCTTTTGCCGCGCCGGTTTCGCTTGTCGTTCGTGCTTCAATATGGTTTCAAGCACGGCGTGAACAAGGGAATGGCCCGCGCGACCGTCGTGTCCCGGGCCGGGTCGGGGTCAGGTGCGCGGCGTGCGCGCGACCCGGCCGTCATGCACGGGGTCGAAGATGATGGTTGCAGGTCTGGTTTCGCGTCTTGGAATGGTCGCGGCGGCGCTCGGTCTGGCCGGCGCCGCGCAGGCGCAGGAGGCGCTGCCGATCATCGGCCGCCCGGTCGACGGGGCGATGAACTTTCAGCCCGCGGCGACGGAACTGATGCGCGACATCGTGTGGCTCGACACGCTGCTTTTGTGGATCATCACGGCGATCTCGCTCTTTGTCGTGGCGCTGCTGGCCTATGTGATCGTGCGCTTCAACAGCCGCGCCAACACCAAGCCCGCGACGTTCACCCACAACTCGCCGCTCGAGGTTGCCTGGACGGTCGTGCCGATCCTGATCCTCGTCTTCATCGGCGCCTTCTCGCTGCCGGTCCTCTTCAAGCAGCTCGAGATCCCCGAGGCCGATGTCACGATCAAGGTGACCGGCAAGCAGTGGTTCTGGAGCTATGAATATGTCGATCACGAGTTCGAGTTCGACAGCTACATGATCGGCTCGGCCGCCGCGGGGGGCGACTTCCGCCTCACGCCCGAGGTCGAGGCGCAGCTGGTCGAGGCCGGCTATACCCGCGACGAATTCCTGCTCGCGACCGATACGGCCGTCGTGGTGCCCGTGGGCAAGACGGTGGTGATGCAGGTGACGGGCGCGGATGTGATCCATTCCTGGACGATCCCGGCCTTTGGCGTCAAGCAGGACGCGGTGCCCGGGCGCCTCGCGGAGCTCTGGTTCAAGGCGGAAAAGGAAGGCGTCTATTTCGGCCAGTGCTCGGAGCTGTGCGGAATCGCTCATGCCTACATGCCGATCACCGTCAAGGTCGTGAGCGAAGAGGTCTATACCGCCTGGCTCGACGGGGCGATCGCCGAATATGCGGGCAAGCCGCGCGCCGTGACCGTCGCGCAGTCGAACTGATGCGGCGGGTGGCTGGACGCCGATGACCGACATCCGCTCCACCGATCTGGGCGTCGCTGCGGCAGAACCGGGATTCGCCGATTATGTCGCGCTCCTGAAGCCGCGGGTGATGTCGCTTGTCGTCTTTACCGCGCTCGTGGGGCTCTTGGTCGCGCCGGTACCGGTCCACCCCGTTGTGGGTTTTGCCGCGATCGTCTTCATCGCGCTCGGGGCGGGGGCGTCGGGTGCCCTCAACATGTGGTGGGATGCCGACATCGACGCGCAGATGCGCCGCACGCGCGCCCGCCCCGTCCCCTCGGGCCGCATCGCGCCCGGCGAGGCGCTGGGGCTCGGCCTCGGGCTCTCGGGCATCTCGGTCGTGATGCTGGGGCTGGCGGCGAACTGGTTCGCGGCCGCCTTCCTCGCCTTCACGATCTTCTTCTATGCCGTCGTCTACACCATGTGGCTCAAGCGGCTGACGCCCCAGAACATCGTCATCGGCGGCGCGGCGGGGGCCTTTCCGCCGATGATCGGCTGGACGGTGGCGACGGGCGGCATCTCGGTCGAGAGCGCGCTCATGTTCGCGCTCATCTTCATGTGGACGCCGCCGCATTTCTGGGCGCTCGCGCTCTTCATGAAGGGCGATTACGAGAATGCGGGCGTGCCGATGCTGACCGTGACGCATGGCCGCGCGGCGACGCGCCGGCATGTGCTGGCCTATGCGCTGGCGCTCGCGCCCGTGTCGGTCGCGGCCGCGCTCTCGCAGATCGGGGGGCCGGTCGCGCTGGCAGTGGCGCTCGGCGCCAATGCCGCCTTCATCGCGGGCGCCTGGCGGATCAGCCGGCGCGATGATGCCGCCTCGGCCGCCGATCAGCACGGGGTGGAGCGTCGGTTCTTCCGCTTTTCGCTCTGGTATCTCTTCGCGGTGTTCGGCTCGTTCCTGATCGAGCGCGCGCTCGGCGCCGCCGGCCTCGGGGGGTGGTGATGCTGCGCGTCGAACACGAGATCCACCGCCGCCGCCTCGGCCGCAACCTTGGCCTCGGGCTGGTGCTGGTCGCCTTTGTCGTGCTGATGTTCGGGCTGACCGTCGTCAAGGTCACCCAAGGCAACGGGATGCAGGCGTTCGATCATGTCCTGCGGCCCGAGCTTGTGCCGCCTGCGCAGGGGGCCGGGCAATGACGCTCGAGCGCGCGCGCAAGGTCACGGCGCTGCAACTTCTCGGCGTCGTCGTGCTGATGGGGTCGCTATCGTTCGCGGCGGTGCCCTTCTACGACTGGTTCTGCCGCGTCACGGGCTATGGCGGCACCACCACCACCGCCGCCGCCCCCTCGGAGCGCATCCTCGATCGCACGATCAAGGTGCGCTTCGACGCCTCGGTCGACCGCGACATGCCCTGGAGCTTCCGCCCCATGCAGCGCGAGGTCGAATTGCGCCTGGGCGAAACCGCGCTCGTCTTCTACGAGGCGCACAACCCGACCGACAAGCCCGTCGCCGGCACCGCGAGCTTCAACGTCGCGCCCTATTCGGCGGGGTCCTATTTCGCCAAGATCGCGTGCTTCTGCTTCGAGATGCAGGTCCTCCAGCCCGGCGAGCGGGTGGAGATGCCCGTGACCTTCTACGTCGATCCCGAGATCGTCGCGGACGCCGAGGCGAAGTTCCTGCACACGATCACGCTCTCCTACACCTTCCACCTGACCGACCTGCCCGTCGAGGAGGCCGCGCTGCGCGGCCAGCCCGCCGCGGGCGGCGCCGCAACGAACTGAACGCCAAGAGGGACGACCGGCCATGGCCCACGCAAAGAACCACGACTATCACATCCTTCCGCCTTCGATCTGGCCCTTCGTCGGCGCGGTGTCGGGCTTCGTGATGCTCTTCGGCGCCGTGCTGTGGATGCATGGCATGACGCCCTGGCTCTTTGCCGCGGGCGTGGTCGGCGTGCTCTATACCATGTACGCCTGGTGGGCCGAGGTCGTGCACGAGGGGCAGACGGGCGATCACACGCCGGTCGTGCAGATCGGGCTGCGCTACGGCTTCATCCTCTTCATCATGTCCGAGGTGATGTTCTTCTCGGCGTGGTTCTGGTCGTTCTTCAAGCACGCGCTCTATCCGATGGGCCCCCTCAGCCCGGCGATCGATGGCGTCTGGCCGCCCGCGGGGGTCGAGACATTCGATCCCTGGCACCTGCCCCTCATCAACACGCTGATCCTGCTGTGCTCGGGCGCGGCCGCGACCTGGGCGCACCACTATCTGGTGCATGGCAACGACCGCAAGGAAATCCAGCGCGGCCTCGTGTTCGCGGTCGTGCTCGGGGTCTTCTTCACGATCCTGCAAGCCTATGAATATACCCATGCGGGCTTCGGCTTTGCCGGCAACATCTATGGCGCGAACTTCTTCATGGCGACGGGCTTTCACGGCGCGCATGTGCTGATCGGCACGATCTTTTTGCTCGTGTGCCTGCTGCGCACCATGAAGGGCCATTTCACCGAGCGTCAGCACATCGGCTTCGAGGCCGCCGCCTGGTATTGGCACTTCGTCGATGTGGTGTGGCTCTTCCTCTTCCTCGCGATCTACATCTGGGGCCGCTGAGGGCGCATCAAAGGGATGATCGGGGGCGCGGGTCCGCTTGGCCCGCGCCCTTCGGTTTGAAGGGGGGGCGGATGGTCCGGCTCATCGGGGCGATCGTGATCGGGGTGGTGGGCTGCGCGGTGCTGGTCGCGCTCGGGCTCTGGCAGGTGCAGCGGCTTGAGTGGAAGGGGCGGATCCTTTCGGACATCGCGGCCCGGATCGAGGCCCCGCCCGCGCCGCTGCCCGCCCGCCCCGATGCCGAGGCCGACCGCTATCTGCCCGTCGCCGTAGAGGGCGCCTTTGACGGCGCGGCGCTCGCGATCCTGATCAGCGTCAAGGGCGAGGGGCCGGGCTTTCGCCTCGTCGCGGCCTTCGAGACGGCCCAAGGCCGGCGCGTGCTGGTCGACCGCGGCTTCATCCCCGAGGCGCTGCGCGCCGCCACCCCGCCCGCCACCGGCCCCGCGCGGATCGAGGGCAACCTGCACTGGCCGGATGAGGTCGACAGCTACACCCCGCCCCCTGATGCCGCGCGCGGCATCTGGTTCGCGCGCGACCTGCCCGCGATGGCAGAGGCACTCGGGACCGAGCCCGTCCTCATCATCGCGCGGCGGGCCGATCCGGCGGATGCGGCGGTCAGGCCGCTCCCGCTCGATACCGCGACGATCCCCAACAACCACCTGCAATACGCCATCACCTGGTTTTCGCTCGCGGCCGTCTGGGCGGGGATGACAGCCCTGTTCGTCTGGCGTATCAGGCGCAGGACCGCCTGAAGAAAGCCCCGAACGATGCGCTACATCTCGACCCGCGGCGCCGCCCCCGTCCTCGGCTTCGAGGCCGCGATGATGACCGGGCTCGCCCGCGACGGCGGCCTCTATCTGCCCGAGAGCGTGCCGCATCTGACCCCGGCCGAGATCGCCGCCATGGCCGGCGCCCCCTATGAGGAGATCGCGCTGCGCGTGATCCGCCCCTTCGTCGCCGAGGCCTTCGATGCCGCGACGCTCGCGCGGCTGATCGCCGGGGCCTATGCGGGCTTCGGCCACCCGGCGCGCGCGCCGCTCGTGCAGATCGGGCCGGGGCATTTCCTGCTCGAGCTTTTCTACGGGCCGACGCTCGCCTTCAAGGATTTCGCCATGCAGCTTCTGGGCCGCATGATGCAGGAGGCGCTCGGCCGCTCGGGCGGGCGCGTCACCATCGTGGGTGCGACCTCGGGCGATACCGGCTCGGCCGCGATCGAGGCCTTTGCGGGGCTCGAGGGGGTCGATGTGTTCATCCTCTTTCCCGACGGGCGCGTCTCGGATGTCCAGCGCCGGCAGATGACGACGCCCGATGCGCCGAACGTCCATGCGCTCGCGCTCGCGGGCGAAGGTGCGGCGGTGATCGTCGCCGGGCGGACGGAAGCGAAACTGATCGCGACGTGCGAGGAGATCGCCCGGCGTGGCGGGCTTGG
>JAUREX010000270.1 GCA_030834485.1 Gemmobacter sp. | reverse complement strand
CTCACGGGGATTCAGTTCGGCTGTCACTCGCCCGTCGAACATGACGAGGATGCGGTCGGACAGGCCGATCAATTCTTCCAAGTCGGCCGAGATGAGCAGTACACCGAGTCCGTTGTCGCGGGCTTGGCGCAACTCGTCCCAGATGGCGGCCTGAGCACCTACGTCGACACCGCGTGTGGGGTGAGCGGCCAGGAGCACCTTGGGTTCGGTGGCCATCTCGCGACCCACCACCAACTTTTGCTGGTTGCCACCCGACAGCGCGAAAGCCGGCACCTGTTCACTCGGTGTGCGCACGCCGAAGCGTTCGATGATGGAGCGGGAGTCGGCTTCGATCTTGCGCCGCACGATGAAAGGTCCTGACGTGAGGGACTTTTCGTGCTCACGCCCGAGCAGTGTGTTCTCCCACAGCGGCGAGTCGAGGAGAAGTCCTTCTCGATGCCGGTCGAAGGGGATGTACGAGAGACCAGAAGTGAGTCGATCTTTGGTTTCGTCATCGGTGCGGTCGACGCCGTCGATCTCGACAGTGCCGCGCTCGAGGGGATCGAGTCCGAGAATCGCCTCGCACAGTTCGAACTGTCCGTTGCCTTCCACGCCGGCGATACCGACGATCTCA
>JAUREX010000269.1 GCA_030834485.1 Gemmobacter sp. | reverse complement strand
GTGCCGGCATCGGAGTACGAGATCGCGAGCTGCGCGAAGTCCTCGCCGTTGCGCGCTCGCTCGTACACGCCCTGCGCGCGCGCCACGAGCCGGACGGCCGCCAAGCGGCCTGCGTCGTGGGCGCAACGCCCCTGTTGCAGGTTTACATCAACTTGCGCCGGCGTGTCACGCGGATATCGAGATCGGTGATCTTCTTGCGCAGCGTGTTGCGGTTGATGCCGAGCATCGCGGCCGCATGGGACTGGTTGCCGCGCACCTTGTGCAACACCGATTCCAGCAGCGGCTTTTCCACGCTGCCGATGACCATGTCGTATACGCCGCAGGCTTTTTCCCCGTCGAGATCGCGGAAGTAGCCATCGATCGCCCGGCGCACGACGCCGGCCATTTCGGTTTCATTCATCATGCCGCCAGTTCCTCCACATAGTTCAGGCGTTCCCCCAGCCCCGACAGTTCCGCAAAAAAATCGTCGACGGCCGCAAGCTGCTCGGCGCAGGTCTGCAGCTGGTTCATCGCGTGGCGGAATGCAGCCGAGCCGGCCAGCCCCCTGGTGTACCAGGAGATATGCTTGCGCGCGACGCGCACGCCGGTGTGTTCGCCATAGAATCCGTACAGATCGTACAG
>JAUREX010000268.1 GCA_030834485.1 Gemmobacter sp. | reverse complement strand
TAAGATCGGCATTCTGGATGCTACCCTTATGGATGCCATTGTGAAGGCTTCCGAGGAAGTGCGTTCGGGCCGCTACGACGACCAATTCGTTTTGGACATTTTCCAGACTGGATCGGGTACGTCGACGAACATGAATGCCAATGAGGTGATCGCGAACCGCGCGATCGAGATAATGGGCGGCGTCATCGGCTCGAAGAAGCCCGTGCATCCGAACGATCACGTGAACATGGGCCAGTCCTCGAACGACACCTTTCCGACGGCGATGCATGTCGCGATCGGGATGGTGGCGCGCGACGTGCTCTTGCCCGGCCTCAGGCATCTGCACGCGGGGCTTGCCGCCAAGGCGGCCGAATTCGCCGACATCATCAAGATCGGCCGCACGCACACCCAGGACGCCACCCCCCTGACGCTCGGGCAGGAGTTCGGGGGATACGCCCATCAGGTCGCGATGGGGATCCGGCGGATCGAGGCCTGCCTGCCCGACATCTACGAGCTTGCCCAGGGCGGCACGGCGGTGGGCACGGGCCTCAACACCCGCGTCGGCTGGGACGGGCGGGTCGCGGCGGGGATCGCGGGCATCACGGGGCTTCCCTTTGTTACCGCGCCCAACAAGTTCGAGGCGCTC
>JAUREX010000267.1 GCA_030834485.1 Gemmobacter sp. | reverse complement strand
AACATTCAATCAAAAAGCCTCGATCGCATCGAATGACATCGAACGTCCATCGTCATCGCCGTTCGATGTCATCATTCCGGACGAAGGACGACGGGCGATTGAACGACGACGAATGGTCGCGCGCGCGCGCGGCATTGAATTGAATTCCATGAAATGCATTTGAAATGCCATCGAAGCGTCACGTGAAACCACGACGTTGGGGAACTGAAATGTCGGCGTATTTCACTCACGACGCGCACGACGACGACGACGACGACGGGAATACGCGCGACACGAACGCACGCTCGAACGTGTCACCATCGAACGCGCGATCGAGCGCGTTCGCGGCGCGCGCGTCGAGCTCGCGCGCGACGTCGCGCTCGGGCGACGCGTTCGATTTCCCGCGCGCTCGACACATCTTATGGCACGACGCCACGCGATTTGGCTTGGAAACGCTCACAGTAAAGGCGAGGATGTTCACCCCGGTCGTGGCGATGACGAAGGCGTGCGTAGGGGCGATCGAAGAGGTGGCGCGCGCGCGCGCGAACGGCGTCGCGTCGCTGCGCGCGGAGGCGAGCGCGAGCGCGAGCGAGATACGAGCGATCGAGGCGATCGTGAGAGATTCGACCGACGGCGTGGCGATAGGGGA
>JAUREX010000266.1 GCA_030834485.1 Gemmobacter sp. | reverse complement strand
GAGCGCCTCCTGCGGCCCGGAGCGGCAGAGGGCGAGCAGGTCGTCGCCGAACGCCTCGGAGGCGTCCGCGAAGACGGCGGCGGCGGCCGGCGAGGCATCCGCGAAGGCGGCGCCCATGCCGACGGACTGCGAGCCCTGGCCCGGGAAGCAGAAGGCGATGGTCATGCGGGGTCCCCCATCCAGCGGATCAGGCACGTGCCCCAGGCGAGGCCGCCGCCGAGGCCCATCATCAACAGCCGCTGGCCCGGCTGCAAGCGCCCTGTGCGCCACGCGTGGTCGAGGCAGAGCGGGATCGACGCCGACGAGGTGTTGCCGTAGCGGTCGAGCGTGATCACGGTGCGCTCCATCGGGAAGCCGAGCCGCTGCACCCCGCTCTCGATGATGCGCAGGTTCGCCTGATGCGGCACCAGCAGGTCGATGTCGTCCTGCGCGTAGCCCCCGGCGTCGAGCACCCGCCGCGCCGAGTCGACGATGACGTGCGTCGCGAAGCGGTACACGGCGTTGCCGTTCATGCGGATGTTCTTGTCGAGCGGGTTGCCGCCGCGCGGCGTCAGGTCGCCGTAGAGGTCGAAGCCCTTCGAGCCGTCGACGCCGAGCTCGACCGCGATCGGCTCCGCGGTCGGCGCGG
>JAUREX010000265.1 GCA_030834485.1 Gemmobacter sp. | reverse complement strand
ACACACCCCGCAGGAAACGGATTGGGTATGCTTACCAACCTGCCGGCGTGGAAGGGGCCTGGCGACGATTACTAAATGATAATCCATTATCGTCGTCGCAAATACGTGGACATATTTCTACATATATAACATATACAATATGACAACGCATATCGCGTCGTCCGTATACCAGGATTTACACGCGGCAATTCAAGAACGCGGGTCCTCGTCCGCGCAATACGGCGGTGGTGGCGGCGGCGGCGGCGCAGCGGCGTCTCGTATCGCCGACCAAAAACGCACCCAGGATACCCGCGACAATCTGAAAAAAGCCACCCGTGTTCTCCTAGAAATGACGCGCAAGCAAGAAGACGCCCTGAAAAAACACCTTCAGCGCGCGGCCGACCCCAACGAATTCCGCGGGTTGGTGTACCCCTACCAGCTCATCCCCGAAGAAGAGCGCGCGAAAATAAACGACGCCACCCACGGATACTACTCCATGAAAGAAAAGTATAACACCGCCCTGGAAAAGCGCCGCCAGCGCCTGATGAACGACCCCATCATCAACTGGAAATCCCTCTCCGCCCAACAAAAAGCCAAACGCCTCGCGCTCATCAAACCTGCGTGTATCGTGTGTAAACAGGAAGGCGGGTCGTT
>JAUREX010000264.1 GCA_030834485.1 Gemmobacter sp. | reverse complement strand
CAGCGCGCAGTCCATGTCCGCGACCGGCGAGTGGAGCGGTGAGGAGACCGGCAGCGTGGACACCCTCGCCGAGGCTGAGGCCCTGCTCAAGGCCGCGCACGCCGTCGCTACCGCCGCCGACTTCATCTGACCCACCCCCGCCCCCACGGGGGCCCCGCGCCCGCCGGTCGGCCACGTCGCCCGGCGCGCCCGGTGCCTCTGCCGGACCTGACCCTGACCTTGGAGCCCACCGTGTCCTGGACCCCCGCCGCCGACGCGGCCCTCACCACGTCCCACGCCCTGGGCGACACCGCCCACCGGCAGGCCCAGGCCGTCGCGGCCGCCACCGGCTGGCAGCCGAGCCCCGCCCAGTGCCGCCGCCGTGCCGCGGCCCTGGGGCTGCCCCCGCGCCCGAGGGGCGCCCCGCGCCGGGCTGGCCCGCCCAAGCCGACCATCACCATCACCATCGACGCCGACGTGCTCGGGGTGCTCGCCGAGGTCGCCGCCGCGGCCGGGCATCGCGCCATCGTCGACCGGCTGAAGCCGCTCACGACGCGCCTCGACTGGGAGCGGGCTGCGAAAGAGGGCGACGTCGCCACGCTGAAGAAGATGTTGCGGGCCGGGTACGACATCGACAAGCGCGACGGCTACAGCCAG
>JAUREX010000263.1 GCA_030834485.1 Gemmobacter sp. | reverse complement strand
TGCCGATACACTGACTGCTCGTCGCGCGTCATCTCGGAGCGCATGAGGTCGCGAAAGGCCTGCGCTTCGCCGGCGTCAAGTTCGCGACGCCCGAAAGGTAAGCCTCTATCCATTCGCTGCGGCCCGGCGCGCGCGCGTAGCGGCACAGCGCGACGCGCCGGTTCTCGGTGAGCGACCGCGCGCCCGTGGACTTGCCGATGAACAGCAGCTTGTTTTTGCGCTTGAGCGTTGACATCGCGGCCGATCCAGTCGCCGCGTTTTGGACCCGCGCGCCGCCCGCCCCGCCTGCCGGATCTGAAACTGCCCGAGGGGGTCGTGCTGGCCGAGGCGCTGCCCGCCCTGGCGAAGGTGCTGGGCAAGTCGGCTGCGAAGCCGGCCTGGTGCCAGGTGAAGCGCTGGCGCTACGCAACCGCGCGGGAGCGCCTGGACCAGGGCGCCATCAACCCGGAGTGGACGCGGGTGGTCGTGGCGGGCGATGCGGTGGCGGCGGGCCCGAATATGGAGGATGTTGCCGCGACGGGCCGCTGGGCGGCCCGTCGCATCTGCGAGGCCTAGCCCTGCGGCGCGTCGCCGGGCTCGTCGAGTGCCGCCGCACCCACTCCCGGATCGCAGCCTCGTCGTACGTGTGCCCGTCCTTGG
>JAUREX010000026.1 GCA_030834485.1 Gemmobacter sp. | reverse complement strand
GCGCTCTTGCCCGCGAGGATGAGCGGGCGCAGCGCCTCGAGGCGGCGCAGCCGGGTCTGCGAGGTCTTGGCGCCGTCGATATGGAGGACATGGCTGCGCTGGCGGCCGGGCGTCAGCCGGTGGAACGCCTCGGCGAGCGCGGGGTCGGCATCGAGCGCCTCCACGAGTTCATCGGGCAGCACGAGGGGCGCGCGCTCGGTCTTCGGCCTGAGGCCCGCCTCGGCGTGGCCCTTCGCCTCCTCGAGATAGGCGCGGATGATCGGGGCGCGCGCCACGAGGTCGGCAACCGACCTCAATTGCACCATATTGGGGTGCTGGGTGTTCTCGCCGCTCGGGGTCAGGATCCCCTCGGGATCGCCGAGCAGGGACGCCGACATGAAGGTGATGCGGAAATCGCCCCTGAAGGCCCCGATGATCGCGATGTTGCGCCCGGCGTGCATGTAGCACGGGTGCCCCCATTTGATTGCCTCTGTCAGGCCCGCCGACAGGCAGATCTCGCGCAGCATGTCCATTGCGGGCTGCCAGGTCGCGACCGAGCACTGGGGCGTGTCGAACCGCGCGCACCGCCCGCACCCCTTGCGGAAATAATCCTCGATTGCCGAGTTCATGCCCCCACCCCTGCGTCATCGCGCCCAGCCGACCGCGCCCACTCGCGCGCTGCAAGATCGATGCCGGCGCGGCGTTCGGGGCCGCGCAGGGGCACCTGATTTGAGATATATACATCGCCGCGGGCTTCTCCTAGGCTCCTGCCCGGACGAGACCGCGGACAGGGCCCGATGCAACGCATCACCGGCAGCTTCGAGACCTCGGGCCGCGACGGCGAGGGGCTGATCGCGGCCTTCCGCGCCGCCACCAAGCGCTTTGGCGATGTCGTCGCCGCCGATGCGCTGACCCTCGGGATCGTGCGGGGTGAATTCCTCTCGTTCCTCGGCCCTTCGGGCTGCGGCAAGACGACCGCGCTGCGCATGCTCGCAGGGTTCGAGACGCCGACCTCGGGCGAGGTGTTCCTCGACGGCGAGGAGGTGAGCGCGGTTCCCCCCTATCGCCGGCCGGTCAACATGGTGTTCCAGCACTATGCCCTCTTTCCGCATCTGACCGTGGCGCAGAACATCGCCTATGGCCTTTGGCAGCGCCGCCCCCGGCCCGAGCGCGCCGAGATCGCGCGGCAGGTGGATCGCGCCCTTGCGATGGTGCGGCTGTCGGGCTTCGGGCCGCGCCGCATCTGGGAGATGTCGGGCGGCCAGCAGCAGCGCGTGGCGCTCGCGCGCGCCATCGTGAACGAGCCCAAGATCCTGCTTCTCGACGAACCGCTCGCCGCCCTCGACCGCAAGCTGCGGCGCGAGATGCAGATTGAACTCCAGACGCTCCAGCGCGAACTCGGCATCACCTTCGTCCTCGTCACCCACGACCAGGAAGAGGCCCTCTCGATGTCGGATCGGATCTGCATCATGCGCGGCGGCCGGATCGTGCAGATCGGCGCGCCGGCGGATCTCTATGATCGTCCGCACAACCGCTATGTCGCCGATTTCGTGGGCAAGTCGAACTTTGTCGATGGCGTGCTTCGCGAGGTGTCGGGCGCGCTCGGGCGGATCGAGACCGCGCAGGGCCTCGGCCTCGGGGGGCGGATGGGTGGCCCGGTCGCGCCGGGGGCGCGCGTCACCCTCAGCATCAGGCCCGAGCAGATCGGGCTTGCCCGCGCCGCGCAGCCGGGGGCCGAGCCCGTCTCGGTCGTCAACCGCATCTTTCTGGGCGAGCATACCGAATATCTCGTCCGCCACGCCCAGCTTGGCGATCTCCTCGTGCTGGTACCCCGACAGGCCGAGGCCGGCGCCGGCGGATTTGCGCCGGGCGAGAGCGCCTTCGCATCATGGCATCCCGATGCCGCCCTGATCCTGCCCCAAGACTGACCACGCCTGAAACAAGGGAGTTCACGACGATGAAGGACAAGATCGACCACATCTCGCGCCGCAAGTTCATGGAAGAGTTGCGCCGCTATCAGAAGGGATCGGTGACGCGCCGGCATTTCCTCGGGGTGACGGGCCTCGGGACGGCGGCGGCCGTCCTCGGGGCGGCGATGCCGGGGCTCTTGCCGCGCAGGGCATTCGCGCAAGGCAGCATCGGCGATCGCGTCGTCCTCGCGACCTGGCCCAACTATCACGACCTCGCGAACTTTGACGCCTTCACCGCCGAGACGGGCGCGGCCGTGCAGGTCAACGTCTTCGGTTCGAACGAGGAGATGCTCGCGAAGCTTCAGGCCGGCGGGTCGGGCTGGGATGTGTTCGTGCCGACGAACTACGCGATCTCGACCTATGTCGATCAGGACCTGATCGAGCCGCTCGATCTCTCGCTCCTGCCCAATTACGACGCGGCAAGCTTCGATCCGCGCTTTGCCGATCCGGGCACCGTCGGGGGCAAGCTCTATGCGGTGCCGAAGAACTGGGGCACGACGGGCTTTGCGGTGAACACGAGCCGGTCCGGCGGCACCACCCCGGCCACCTGGAAGGAGTTCTGGGACCTGACCCAGACGACCTTCTCGGGCCGCACGATGGTGCATGACTATCAGCTCACGACCATCGGCAACGCGCTGAAGTATTTCGGCTTCTCGTTCAATTCCGTCGATCCGGCCGAGCTTGCCAAGGCCGAGGAGCTGCTGCTTGCGGCCAAGCCGCATCTCTTTGCGATCAACTCGGACTATCAGCCCTCGATGCGTTCGGGCGATGCGTGGATGACGATCTGCTGGACCGGCGACGGCAAGCAGCTCAACCGCGACATGCCCGAGATCGCCTATGTCCTCGGCCGTGAGGGCGGAGAGCTCTGGTCGGATTTCTACGCCGTGCCGAAATCCGCGCCGCATCGCGCGGCGGCCTATGCGCTGATCGACTTCCTCCTCAGGCCCGAGGTGAACGCGCGCGAGGCGCTCTTCCACGGCTATCCGGTGCCCGACGCCCGCCTGAGCGCGATCCTGCCGGCCGAGGTGCTGGCCGATCCGATCCTCTATCCGGCGGCGGATCTGCTCAATGCGCTCGAATTCGGCGCGGCGGTGACGCTGACCGATCCCAACCGGGCCGAGCTGATGGCGCGCTTCAAATCCGCCTGAGGCGATGCAGCGGCGGCTTGCCACCTCGGTGCTGCTGGCGCCCGCGGGCCTGTGGTTCGCGGTCATGCTGGTGCTGCCGCTGTGTTTCGTGCTGGTCTTCAGCCTTGGCGAAAGGGGGGCGGCGGGCGGTTACGTCCCCGCCTTCACCTTCGAGCAATACGCGAACCTTCCCGCCCGCGGGCAGGCGTTTCTCAACACGCTGATCCTTGCCCCTGTCGGCACGCTGCTGGCGCTCTTGATCGCCTATCCGCTGGCCTATCACCTCGCGCAGGGGGTCGGCCCGAAGTGGCGCACGATGCTCCTGATCCTTGTCATCGTGCCGTTCTGGACCTCGATCCTGATCCGCAGCTATGCGTGGATCTTCCTCCTCGGCGGCCAGGGGGTGCCGGCGCTGATCGAATGGATGGGCTTCGGGGCGGTCCGGCTCATCAATACCCGTTTCGCGGTGCTGACGGGCATCGTCTACGGGTATCTGCCGCTCATGGTCCTGCCGATCTATGTCAGCCTCGAGCGGCTCGACCGGCGCCTGCTCGAGGCCTCGGCCGATCTCGGCGCGCCGCCGTTGCGAAGCTTTCTGCAGGTCGCGCTGCCCCTGTCGCTGCCCGGGGTCGCGACGGGCTGCATGCTGGTCTTCATTCTGCTCATGGGCGAGTTCCTGATCCCCGCGATGCTCGGCGGCGGCAAGGTGTTCTTCATCGGCAACGCGCTTGTCGATCTCTTCCTGCAATCGCGCAACTGGGCCTTCGGGGCGGCGGTGGCGGTCACGCTCGTGGCGATCATGCTCGGGACGGTGACGTTCTACCTCATGCTCATGCGCAGGCTCGGCGGGGCGCGCGGCAATGTCGATCTGATCTAGGCAGGCACGATGCGTCTTTATGCCCTTGCGGTCTTTGGCTTTCTCTACCTGCCGATCGCGATCATCGCGCTCTTCAGCTTCAACGCGGGCCGCCACGCGAGCCAGTTCGCGGGCTTTTCGACCCAGTGGTATGGCAAGGCGCTCGCGAACCCCTTCGTGATGGAGGCGCTCTGGACGAGCGTGAGCGTCGCCTTTGCCTCGGCCCTGATCGCGAGCGTCTTCGGCACGATGGCCGCGCTCGCGCTGCAGGGGATGCGGGGGCGGGTCCGCGCGATTGCCGATGCGCTCATCTACATCGCCGTGATGGTGCCGGGCATCGTGATCGGGATCGCGACCCTTATCGCGCTCGTGACGCTCTTTGGCTGGATCAACCCCCTCCTTGCGCGGCTTGCGCCCGAGGGGGCGGCGCCGCAACTCGGGATGGGGCATGGCACGCTGATCGCGGCGCATGCGCTGTTTTCGATGGCGCTGGTGATCCTGATCCTGCGCGCGCGGCTCGAGGGGATGGACCGCGCGCTGATCGAGGCCTCGGCCGATCTCTATGCCCCCCCGCTCGCGACCTTCCGGCAGGTGACGCTGCCGATGATCTTTCCGGGCATCCTCGCGGGGTTCCTGCTGAGCTTTACCTTCAGCTTCGACGATTTCATCATCGCCTTCTTCGTCGCGGGCTCCGAGACGACCCTGCCCATCTATGTGTTCTCATCGATCCGGCGCGGCGTCACGCCCGAGATCAACGCGATCGGCACGATGGTCCTTGGCGCGTCGCTCGTGCTGCTGATTGCGGCGCAACTCATCCTCAGGCGGGGCAGGCGCGCGGCGGGTAAGGATGGCGGCTAAAGGGCGGGCCGGGCGCGCGGCCCGCGCGCGCGCTCTGTTGCAGCCCCGGCTGCCCTCGGCTAGTGCGATGACGCAGGGCCCGCCGGAGGGCCGGTGAAGCGGGGGGCAGGGCAATGGTCAGGGCGGCAATCGTGGGGCTCGGCTGGTGGGGGCGGACGCTCGTCAAGGCGGCCAAGGCCACCGGCGCGATCGAGATCGTGGCAGGCGCGACGGGTCGGCGTGCGCTGGCCGAGGATTATGCGCGCGCCGAAGGCTTCGTGCTGCACGACGATCTGGGCGCGATCCTGCGCGATTCCTCGGTCGAGGCGGTGATCCTCGCGACCCCGCACCTTGACCATGACGCGCAGGTGATCGCGACGGCCGGCTCTGGCAGGCATGTCTTTGTCGAAAAGCCCTTTACCCTGACGAAGGCCGGCGCCGAGGCCGCCATCGCCGCGGTTGAGGCAGCCGGTGTGGTGATCGGCCTGGGCCACAACCGCCGCTTTCATCCTCACATGGCGCGGGTTCGCGGGTTGATGGCCGAGGGCCGGATCGGCACGCTGCTCCATGCCGAGGGGACGATGACGGCGCCGAACGGGCTGTTCCTCAAGCCCGACAGCTGGCGGGTCGATCCGCGCCAGTCGCCGGCGGGCGGCATGGCGGGGCTCGGCATCCACATGATCGACGCGATGATCGACCTCGTGGGCGAGATCGCTGAGGTCGATGCGCTGAGCCATCACCGCGCGACCCCCTCGGGCGCGCAGGACACGACCGCGATCATGCTGCGCTTTGCCGGGGGCGCCTCGGGCTATGTGAGCTGCATGACCGCGACCGCCCCCTCCTATCGCTTCTGCCTCTATGGCTCGGGCGGGGTGGCCGAGATCCGCACGCCGGGGCTCGATCAGTTCTCTTTCGTGCCGACGCCCGACGCCCCCCTCGGCGGCCACGCCACGCCCAAGCCCCCCGAGACGAGCGAGATCAAGGGCTTCGACACCGTCGCCGCCGAGCTTGCCGCTTGGGCGAGCGCGATCGGGGGCGGGGCGGCCTTTCCGATCGGGCACGCCGCGATGATCCATGGCGCGGCGGTGTTCGAGGCGATCGCCCGATCCGCCGCGACGGGCGCGCGCGTCCGCCTCTGACGCGCGCCCCCTTCAGCGCGCGGCCAGATACCAGTCCGCGATCTCTTCGCCCGTCATCCAGGCCACGCCGTCGTGGCCGAGGATGTGGTCGATCGCGCGCTCGAGATAGCCGATGCGGTGCGGCACGCCCGACAGATAGGGGTGCAGGCTGATCGCCATCACCCGCGGCTGGTCCGCCCCTTCGGCCCAGAGGCGGTCGAACTGGGCGATGCAGCGGTGCATGAACGCATCCGACGGCAGGTGCTGGATCGCGTGGACGACGATATCGTTCGTCTCGAGCGTATAGGGCACCTGCAGGATGGGCCCGTGCCTGGTGATCAGCTCTGACGGCAGATCGTCGATCGGCCAGTTGCAGACATAGTCGATCCCGGCGGCCTTGAGGTGATCGAGGGTCGACTCGGTCTCGGAGACGCCCGGGCTCTCCCAGCCGCGGGGCGGGCGGCCGGTAAAGCCGCGGATCGCCTCGACCGTCGCCTCGATCGCCGCGCGCTGATCGTCAAGATGGTGCATCGGGCGCTGCACGAAGCCGTGGCCCATGAACTCCCACCCTGCGGCAAGTGCGGCCTCGGCGATGCGGGGATAGGAATTGACGATGTTGCCATTGAGCGCCATCGACGCCCGCAGCCCCCGCCCCGCCAGCGCATCGCGGATCCGCCAGAAGCCGACGCGGTTGCCGTATTCGTGCCAGGCCCAGTTGGGCAGGTCTGGCTGGAGCACATTGCCCATCGGCGCGGTCAGGACCTGGCGCGGCATCGGCCGCTCGATCGCCCATTCCTCGATGTTGACGATGAACCAGACCGCGACGCGCGCCCCGCCGGGCAGGCGCATCCGCGGGCGGTCGGGAAAGGCCACATAGGGCGCGCGGTCGGTCATGCGCATCGCAGCACCTCTTGGTCAGTCAAGGCCGAGCAGCCGGCGCGCCGTGCCGCCCGCGACCGCGGCCGTGTCGGCCTCCGAAAGGCCCGCGCTGATCACATGCTCGACCGGGTCGTAGTCGCACATGTCATAGGGATAGTCGGTGCCCATGACGATCTGCCCCGCGCCGAACACCTCGACGAGGTAACGCAGCTGGTGCGGCGTGAAGACGACATTGTCGAAGAAGATCTTGCGCAGGTAATGCGTCGGCGGCTTGGGCAGGGCCGCGTGGCTGTCGCGGCGCGCGCCCCAGGCATGGTCGATCCGGCCCGAATAGGCGGGCAGATAGCCGCCGCCGTGGACCGCGAGGATGCGCAGCCTCGGAAAGCGCTCGAGCGTGCCCGAAAAGATGAGGTGATGGAGCGCGATCGTCGTCTCGAGCGGGTTGCCGATCACGTTCGAGAAGTAGAAGTCGTGGAAGCGATCCCCGTGCGTAAAGCCGTTGGGGTGGATCATGACGAGGGCGCGATGCTCTTCGGCGCGCTTCCAGAAGGGCTCGAACTGCGGTGCCGAGAGTTCGGCGCCATGCACGTTCGTGAGGACCTCGACCCCCTTGAAGCCGAGCGACATGCAATAGTCGAGCTCGCGCACCGCCTCGGCCGCATCCTGCAAAGCGACCGTGCCGAGGGCGGCGAAACGGTCGGGGCGCTTTGCGACGAAGGCCGCGAGGCCGTCGTTGACCATGCGCGAGGCCTTCACCGCGATCTCGAGCGGGAGGGAATAATAGCATTGGAAGGGCGGCGGCGCGACAACCTGGAAATCGATCCCCATCGCGTCGTTGACCTTCAGCCGGTCGTCCATGTCGACCATCGCGACCTTGCGGTCGGCGTCCTGCTGCATGTTGATCGCGCGCGTCTCGGCGTTCGAATGGCGCACCATGGCGATGTCGGTCATCACGAGGTGGGGGGCCACGAAGGCGGCCGCCTCGGGCACGGCGACATGGGCGTGGATGTCGACGGTCGGGCTCGACAGGCGCTTGGCGACGCCCGGTGCGGGGCGCGCCGCGGTCGGGCCGTAGCGGTTGACGGCATCGCCGAGGGCGGGGGTGTCGATCGTGCTGTGCGTCATGGCGCGGGTCCTCCGGGGCGCTGAGAGAGAACCGCCGCCCGGGGTGTTCCGGGCGGCGGCAGGATCGGACAGTGTCCGGGGCTTACTTGTTGGCAGCGAGCCAGGCGGCGGCCTCGGCCTCGACCTCGGCGCGGTCCCAGTCGTTCGCGGCCGCGATGTAGGTGTCGTTGAGGAAGGTCGCGACATCAAGCTGCTGCGGGATCGCCCCCGACGACAGCAGGCGCGGCTGCAGCGCGGTCCAGACGCCCGTCTGCAGATCGCCGAGCCGCTCGGTGGTCGAGACGTTCATGCCGATCGACATGCTGAGGTAGAGCTGGCCCGAGGCCTCGTTCTCCCACTCTTCGGGGACGGCCTTGCGCAGCGCCTGGGCGACCATCTCGGGGTTCACCTTGGCGACATACATCCCCTTCGACCACGCCTTGAGGAAGGCCTCGATCGCGGCGCGCTTTTCTTCGATGGCGCTGGCGTTGATCGCGAAGGTGTTCGCGGGGCTCGGCAGCAGCTCGGCCGGCGTCACGAGGCGCACCTCGATCCCGTTGGCATTGAGCGCGATCCAGTCAGGTGCCGCACCCGAGATGGCCGAGACGGTGCCGTCGCGCAGCGCCGCGGCAAGCGTCGGGCCGTTCTCGCCCAGAACGACCGTCTGGACCTGGTCGATGTTCGCCCCGACGGTGTCGAGCGCCGCCTGCAGGAACGCCCGGTCACGGTCCGACACGAGGCCGACGGTCGTGCCCACCAGATCATCGATAGAGTCGATCGTGCCCGAGGCGAGCACGCCGATCCCTTCGGGCGCGTTCTGCATCACCTCGTAAACAGTGTTGATGCCCGCACCGGCAACGACCGCATTGATCGTCTCGACCGGGTCGAGCATCGCGAGATCGGCCTGGCCGTTCTGCACGAAGGCGACATAGGGGATCGAGGTGTCGGACGGCAGCAGGTTCACCTCGACGCCTTCCTCGGCGAAATAGCCCAGCGCCTCCGCGACGACGAGCGGGAAGAAGTTCGTCGACCGCGGCAGCGGGTTGATCATGTTCACGGTGGTGAGGTTTTGCGCGAACGCTGGCGCCGACGCGGACGCAAGCGCCGTTCCGAGCAGGATTGCCTTGAAGATAGTCATGTTTTCAGTCCTCCCATCAGGTTCTGGATTGTCATTCAACTGCCGTTTCCGGCGCGCCACGCCCGGGCACGGGCGCGCGAGACCGCGGTCATGCGGGCATCGCGACGCCAGAAGACGACCCGGTCATCGAGAAACTCCATCGCATAGAAGAGCATGAGCCCGATCAGCGTCATGCTCAGGAGCGAGGCGATCGAGTTTGCCATGTCGAGCTTGAACGAGAAGCGGTTCATCAGCACGCCGACGCCCGCAGTCGCCTGCGCGAACTCGGCCACCACCGCGCCGATCAGCGCGGTCGTCAGGCCGATCTTCATCCCGGCAAAGAGCAGCGGCAACGCCGCCGGCACGCGCAGCTTGAGGAACACATCGCGCGGCGTCGCCCCGAGCGAGCGGAAAAGCTCCTCCCGGTCGGCATCGCGCTGCGAAAGACCGGTGAGCGTGTTGACGAAGATCGGAAAGAACGAGATCACCGCCGCCAGCGCGATCTTCGAGCCCATGCCGAAGCCGAACCACGCGATGATGACAGGCGTCAGCGCGATGCCCGGCGTCACGTTGAGCACGACCGCATAGGGCGCGACATAGCGCCGGAACGGATCCGAGAGGGCAGAGGCCACCGCCAGCGAAATGGCGATGGCGGCGCCTGCAGCAAAGCCCAGCACCGCTTCAGCGAGGGTGATGCGGAAATGCGGCCAGATCGTGCCCTTGACGATATAGAGATCGACCATCGCGCCGATCACGGCGGACGGCTTGGGCACCATGATCGAGGTGATAGACCCGCTCCGGATCGCATATTCCCAAAGCGCGAGCAAAAGCACGAGCAGGCCCAGATGGGGCATAAGGCGCAGGAGCAGCGCACCGGCCCGAACGGCGCGCACGGGTTGACCCTCAGCCATGGCGGCCTCCTGCCAGCGTGGCATGCGCGGCCGCGCGCGCCAGCCCGACCCGGCGCAGGCCCTCTTCGTTCGTCCAGAAGGCGACCCGCCGATCGAGGATCTCCATCCCCTTGAAGATCGCGAAGCCGATCGCCGTCAGCGTGAAGATGCAGGCGAAGGCCGACGGCATGTTGAGGTTGCGCGTATAGGTCAGGATCAACGCCCCGATCCCCTGATCGCGCTGGATGAACTCGGCCACGAGCACCCCCGACAATGCGGCCGTCAGCGCCAGCCGCTCACCCGCCATGATGACGGGGACCGCATCGGGCAGCACGAGCTTGCGCAGGATCTGCCACTTCGACGCCCCCATGGAGCGGAAGAGCTGCAACCTGTCCTCGTTCACGTTCACGACGCCCGACAGCGTGTTGATGAAGGGCGCGAAGAAACAGACGAGCATGATGATCGCGATCTTCGACTGCGCCCCGAAGCCCACCGCAGCGATGATGAGGGGGGCAACCGCAATGCGGGGCGTGGCCTCCATCACGATCACATAGGGTTGCAGGAAGCGGCGGACGAGCGCGTTCAAGCCCACCACCGCGCCGAGGCCGACGCCGAGGATCGAGCCGATGGCGAACCCCGCGAACACGAGGCCGAGCGACACGCCCAGATGCGGCCAGATGTTCATCTGCACGACATAGATGCGCCAGAAAGAGGCAAGGATCGCCGAGGGCGCGGGGAAGAACAGCGGATCGAGCCACCCTGCCTGCGCCCCCACCTCCCACGCCGCGATGAGCGAGAGGAAAATCGCGGCATGCGTCGCGGCGCGCCGGAGCGCGGGCGCGCGATCCGCGCCGGCGGTCATCAGTGCTCACCCAATGTGGTGCGGACCTCTTCCACGATCCGGTTGAACTCGACCGAAGTCTGCAGCGACAGGGTGCGCGGCCGCTCGAACGGGACATCGATGATGGCCGAGATGCGCCCCGGCCGCGGCGACATCACCACCACCTGATCGGCGAGGAAAATCGCCTCGACGATATTGTGGGTGACGAAGACGGTGGTCGCGCGCACCTCGGCCACGATGCGCATGAGTTCGACGTTCAGCCGCTCGCGCGTGAATTCGTCGAGCGCGCCGAAGGGCTCATCGAGGAGCAGCACATCCGCACCCGTCTGCAAAAGGCGCGCAAGCGCGACGCGCTGCTGCATCCCGCCCGAGAGTTGCGAAGGGAAGGAAAAGGCGAAATCGCCCAAGCCCACCATCTTGAGCAGATCGAACGCCCGGCGCTTGTCCTCGGCCGTGGGGGTGCGCGCGATCTCGGTCGGCAGCAGAACGTTCTCGAGCGCGGTCCGCCAGTCAAGCAGCGTCGCCTTCTGGAACATCAGCCCCACATCGGTGTGCGGGCCGGTGATGTCGCGGCCATGGACACTGAGGCTGCCCGACGTGCGCTCGATCAGGCCCGCGATCAGGCGCAGAAGGGTCGATTTTCCGCAGCCCGACGGCCCCACGAGCGAGACGAAGGAGCCCTGCGCGACATCGAAGCTCGCGCCCTGCAGCGCCACGACCGACCCGCCGCCGAAGATCTTGCCGACGTCGCGCGCGCTGATGATGGGCGCCGGGGCGTTGGCTGTCCGAAGCGTTTCGGCCGTTCGTGTCATATTCTCCCCCCAGGCCGGAACGGCGAAAACGAGGCTCGCCCGCGACCGGTGATATTTCAGCTTACCACTCTAGCGTCGATTCGAGGAATATCAAGCATGACGTTATCACCCGATAATCGGCCGCTGGCCAAGGCCGCGCATCAGCGACACGCGCGAGCGTCCGACATGTTTTTCCAGCCGGCGCGCCGCGGCCGTGCCATCGCGCGACTGCAGCGAGTCGATGATCGCGACATGATCGGCGAGCGGTTCGTCGAAACTCCCGCCGCGCTTGTTGGCGAGCGAGACCATGCACAGACGATCATACATCTCCATCAAACGCCGCATCTCTTCGGCAAGGCGCTGGTTGCCTGACATGCGCCCGAGGGTGGAATGGAAATCTCTGTTATATATGGCGAATGACTCGATCGATGAGGTGTCGGGCTTCCGGAAGCGGTCGAGCGAGGCGAGGTCCGCATCGGTCGCGGTGCGGGCGATCTTGCGGATGGCGGAGGTCTCGAGGATCACCCGCAACTCGAGGATGTCCTCGGCATCGCCGACCGAGACGGGGCGGACACGATGCCCGCGGCGGGGCTCGATCTCGATCAGCCCCTCGGCCTCGAGCTTGCGCATGGCGTCGCGCACGGGCGATTTCGAGACGCCATAGCGCTGCGCGAGGTCGGCCTCGCGCAATTCCTCGCCGGGCATGAGGCGGCACGACAGGATGTCGCCCCGGACCATCTCGAAAACGATATTGCGCGCCAGATTCATGGATAGGCCTTAGCGGTGATATTTCACCAAAACCTATTCGTCTGGCAGATTACGTCAAGGCCCCGGGCGATCCGGCGCGCGCGTCAGATGCGCACGCACTCTCCCGTCGCAGCCGAACGCACGATCGCCTCGAGCACGGCGATGTTGCCGATCTTCTGGACGTCGGTGAAGGGATAGCTGCCCCGCCCCGTCGCCGCGCGCGCAAAGAGGTCGAGGTTGGCGCGCACCGAATCGGTCCATTCATGGCGATGCACCTCGGGGGCCGCGCCCGTGCGCTGGATCGTGAGCGTCGCGGGCCCCGGCGTGTCGGGGTGCGTCTCGTTGCGGTATTCGACCCACGCGCCGGTGCCGAAGATCGCGAGGCGCAGATAGAGCGGCGTATAGAGCACCGCATTGAGATAGGCGGTCGGGCCCGAGGCAAAGCGGATCAGCGCCGAGACGACATCCCCGTTCTCGCCCGGCAGAACGCGGGCCGCCGTCTGGGCCTGCACCTCGGTCGCCGCGCCAAAGAGGTTCACGAAGGCGTCCGACAGGTGGATCCCCATCGCCGTCATCCCGGCCGCCGGGCTTTCGTCGGCGCGGCGGCGCCAGTCGGTCGGCGGCACGTTGATGAGCTTGTCGTGGCTGAAATTCGCCTCAGCGTGCATGATGGTGCCAAGCTCGCCCGCACGCACCATGCGCTCGATCTCGAGCATCGCGGTCTCGAAGCGCCGCTCGTGGCCGATGCCGAGCTGCACGCCATGCGCCCGGCAGATCTCGACCGAGGCGCGCGCCTCGGCGGCGTTGAGCGCGAGCGGCTTTTCGCAGAACACATGCTTGCCCGCCCGCGCCGCCGCCGCGACCTGCGGCGTATGGAGCGAGTTGGGCGTGCAGAGGATCACCGCATCGATCGCGGGGTCGGCGAGCACCTCGTCATAGCTCGCACCCACCGGAATGCCGTGGCGCGCGCTGTAATCGGCGTGGTTGGCCGGCCAGAGATCGACCGCGCGGGTGATGCGCATTTCTGCGGATGCGGCCATCCGATCGGTGATCGTGCGCCCCCACCAGCCCAAACCGACGATCGCTGCCCTGAGCATGCTGCCCCCTCATGCCTTTCCGTTGTCGGCGACGAGGCCCGAACCTGCCACGCCGTCCATGATGCAAAGCTCGTCCATGTCGCCCGTGTCGCCGCTGACGCCGACGGCGCCCACGACCCGCCCCGATGCGTCGCGCAGCAGGACCCCGCCGGGGTTAGGCACGAAGCGCCCGCCCGAGGCCGTGGCGACGGCGGCGAAGAAGGTCGGGTTGGCGGGCGCGCGCTCAAAGAGCGTGCGCGAGGCGAGTCCCATCCCGAGCGCGCCATAGGCCTTGCCGAAGGCGATCTCGACCCGCAGGATCCCCGCGCCGTCGGCGCGCTTGATCACCACCGCATGCCCGCCCGCATCGAGGACCGCGACGCAGAGCGGATCGGCCCCCCGCGCCCGCCCGGCCGCCAGCGTCGCGTCGGCGATCCGGTCCGCGATCTCAAGCGTCAGCATCGGACATTCCGGCAAGCTGGCGCAGCACGGCAAAGAGGGCGGCGGTGTCCTCCTTGTCGCGCCCCTGCGCGAGGGCGGCGCTGTAATAGGGCACCGAGGCCGACATCAGCGGCACGGGCGTGCGCACCGCCGCCGCATGGTCGAGGATGACGTCGAGATCCTTCTGATAGACATCCATCTTCATCGTCGCCGGCGTGTAGCTGCCCGCCACCATCAGCGGGCCGCGCACCTCGAGCATCCGGCTCGACCCCGCGCCGGCGGTCAGCGCATCGAGCGTCGCGCGCAGATCGAGGCCCGAGCGTTCGGCCAGAAGCAGCGCCTCGGCCGCGGCGAGGTTGTGGACCGTGACAAGCAGGTTCGCCACGATCTTGAGCTTCATGCCATGCCCGAAGGGCCCGATGTGGCGCACATCGCGCGCAAGGCCCGCAAAGACCGGACGCAGCCGCTCGGTCGCTGCTTCGGGGCCCGACATGAACACCACGAGGTCGCCGCGCGCGGCCTGCGCGCCGGTGCCCGAGACGGGGCAGTCGGTCAGGACCGCGCCGCTCGGCGCGATCCTTGCGCGCGCGGCTTCCTTTTCGGCGATGGGCAGCGTGCCCATCTCGGCGAGGATGTGGCCCGGCCCCAGAACGGGCAGCATCGCGCCCGTGACCGCGTGCAGGGCTGCGGCCGAGGGCAGCGCGAGCAGGATCACCTCGCAGGCGCGCGCGAGCGCGGCCGCGTCGGGCAGCGCAGCCCCCCCCGCTTCGCCAAGCGCCGCCATCGCGGGCGCCGAGGGGTCGGTGCCTGCAACCTCGAACCCCGCCTTGCGCAGGTTGCGCGCATAGGCGAGGCCCATGATCCCGAGCCCGACGATGCCGATCGGGCGTGCGCTCATGGCCGGGCGGCTGCGTCGCGCAGCCAGGGTGCGACGGCGGCCTCGAACGCGGCCGGGTCCTCCATGTTCGGGATATGCGCGAGGCCGGGCAGGAATACCGCCTGCGCATCGGGCGTCGCGGCGGCCATCGCCTCCATCGCGGCGCGCGGGGCGCCCATGTCCTCGGCCCCGCCCAGATAGCGCACGGGGGGCGACATCCCCGGCAGGTGGCGCAGGTAATCGAGACCCTTGAGCGCGGCCGCGCAGCCCGCATAGCCCGCGACCGGCGTCGTGAGGATCATCTCGGCGGCGCGCGCGCGCACCCCCGCCGGACAGGTCGGGGTGAACCAGCGCGCCAGCGTGCCCTCGAGGATCGCGGCCATGCCGCCCGCGGCGATGGCGGCGATCCGGTCATCCCAGCTTGCCACGAACGGGGCGGGCGCATCGGCGCGCGCATCGCACACGATCAGCGTCCCGCAGCGCGCGGGATGCGCGAGCCCGAGCCCGAGCGCCGTCATCCCCCCGAGCGAGAGGCCCATCATATCCGCGCGCCCCGCGCCCACATGATCAAGGAGCGCCACCATATCCGCCACGAGCATCGCGAAATCATAGGGGCCGGCGGGCGCGTCCGATGCGCCATGGCCGCGGGTGTCATAGCGCAGCACGCGATGCGTGCGGGTCAGCATCGCGATCTGGTCATCCCACATGCGGTGGTCCGCCGCGAGAGAGTTCGACAGCAGGAGCCACGGCCGCCCGGCCTCGCCATCGACCCGGAACGCAAGCCGCGCGCCCGCCGACTGGACATGCCCCGAGGTCATTCCGCGGCCTCGGTCATGGCGGGGCGGGCGTTGACGCGGGGCAGCACCTCTTCGGCGAGAAGCACCATCGAGCGCCGCGCCAGCGCTGGGTCGGCCCAGTCGTGCCCGGCATAGAGGAGCGTGCCGAAATCGCCGACCTCATCGCGGAAGGCCGCCACCTCGTCCGCGACCTTGTCGGGGGTGCCCCAGATCACCAGCCGGTCGAGGACGTAATCGAGCGTGACCTCGCTGTCGGGCATCGACTGATCCTCCTTGAAGAGGTTCGCGCGCCCGTTCTTCACCAGTTTCGTCAGAAGCTGCTTGTAGTAGAACACATAGGGCGACTGCGGATCGCGGGCATAGGCGCGCGCGGTCGCGAGGTCGTCGGCAACGAAGATCGATTTCGCGACCCGCCAGTTCGCCAGATCGCCCGGCCGTCCGCCCTGCGCGCAGCCCTCGAGATAGCTCGTCTTGTGGGTCGCGACCCATTTGGGCATCAGGAAGTTCGCGCTGATCGGATCCCAGCCGCGCGCCGCCGCGGCCGCGACCCCCTTCGAGAAGGGCGCAACAGCCGTCACCACGATCGGCGGATGCGGCCGCTGGAGCGGCTTGCCCACGATGCCCTGCCCGATCTGCGGCAGATGCGTGCGCTCGGTCGTGATCTTCCAGAACCGGCCTTCGAGGTTGTAGGGCGCCTCGGTCGTCCAGAGCGCGAGGACCATGTCGATCGCCTCGAGGAACATCGCGTTGCGGTCGTTGTCGAGATTGCCGAAGATCTCGGCATCCGACAAAAGCCCGCCCGGCGAGATCCCGAAATTGAGCCGCCCCTCCATCAGGTGATCGAGCATGGCGATCTGGCCGGCGACATGCGCGGGGTGCGAATTGGGCAGGTTCACCGTTCCGGTGCCGATCCGCATCTGCTTGAGCCGCCCGGCGAGCGAGGCGATGAAGAGCGCCGATGAGGTGATGTTCTCGGCAAGGTCCGTCACATGCTCGCCGACATAGGCCTCGGCAAAGCCGAGTTCGTCGGCAAGCAGGAACGCCTCCTGATCCTCGCGCAGCGATTGCCGCCAGTCCTTGTCGATCGGGTGGATCGGCATGGTGAAGAATCCGGCCTTCATCTTGTCACCTCGCGCGCAGGGGGTCAGGCGGCCGTTCCGCCGCGTCGCCCGTCAGGTAGCGCGCCGCGGCCTTCAATGGAAATGATGATCTCTGATGACGCCGATCAGTTTTTTGGCTGGCTCCGCCGAGCGGCCGGGCCCTCGGCGAATATGCGCGTCCAGCGCGCGTCGCTCTCGGCATGGGCGATCCGCAGGCGGTCTAGAAAGGCGCGCGCCGCGGGCGACATCGCGCGCGTCGCCGGCGAGATCAGCGCATAATTCACGCTGAGCGCCGGATCGACGATCGGGTGCAGCCAGCGCTCGGCCCCCCCGAGATCCGCGGTGCAGATCGTCGCGGGCAGAATCGTGGCATAGTCCGACCGGGCCACGAAATCGAGCGTCGCGATCATCGCGTCCATGTCGAGCGTCGCCTCGGGCACGAGGCCCGATTCGGCAAAGGCGGCCTCGAGCCGATCGCGCCGCGCATTCCCGCGCAGCGGCAGCACGAGCTTCATCGAGGCGATCTCGGCAAGGGCTGCGGGCGCAAGATGCGCCCGGGCGCCGCCGGCGCGCATCACGAGGATCTCGCGGTCGCGTCCGAAGGCCTCGACGCGCAACCCCTCGCGCGTCACCGGATGGGGCACCACGGCAAAGTCGAGTTCCCCCGCCGCGACCATCTCCACGAGCAGCGCGCTATAGCCCTCGATCACCCGCAGCGTCACATCCGGATGATCCGCGATCAGGTCCGACAGCACCGGCGCGAGCACGCCGCGCGTGAAGGTCGGCATGAGCCCGACCGCGAGCGGGCCGGAAACGATTTTCGAGAGGTTGCGCAGATCGATCTCTGCGGCATCGAGCCGGTGCAGGATGTCGACCGCGACCCCGTAAAGGTGCCGCCCCGCCTCGGTCGGGGTGACGCCGCGCGCGGTCCGCTCGAACAGGCGCAGGCCGAGCCGCTCCTCCATGTTGCGGATCTGCATCGAGAGGCCCGATTGCGTGGCGGCAAGACGCTCGGCCGCGCGGCTGAAGGAGCCTTCTTCGTGGATCGCGACAAAGGCGGAAAGCTGGCGAAGGTTCATGGCATCAGCCTCTGTGATGGCAGAGAGTAGAAAGTATTGTTTTTCCTAAAGGCTGTCAGCCCCTATCTCAAGCGCATCGAAGCCGGGCGGAGTCCGCGATGAATGCGCTGATCGACATCGTTTCGACCGCCGAGCCGACTGCGGTGACGCCGCATCGGTTTCGCGACGTGCTCGGCGCCTTTGCGACGGGCGTCACGATCATGACAACGCGCGGCCCGGGCGGCGTGCGCGTCGGCTGCACGGCGTCGTCGTTCAACACCGTCTCGCTCGAACCGCCGCTGGTGCTGTGGTCGCTCGGACTGCGGGCGGCTTCGCTCGGGGCCTTCCGCGCGGCCGAGCACTTCGGCGTCAGTATCCTCGCCGAGGATCAGCGCGATATCGCCTTGCAGTTCGCGCGCCCGGCCGAGGACAAGTTCGCGGGCGTCGCGCTGCGCGAGGGGATCGGCGGCGTCCCCCTCATCCGCGGCGCTCTTGCGCATCTCGAATGCAGGATCGCGGCGCGCTATCCCGGCGGCGACCACGAGATCATGCTGGGCGAGGTCCTGAACCTCGAGCGGCGCGACGGCGCCCCGCTCGTCTATCAGCGCGGCGGCTTTCACGGCCTGCGCGGCCTCTGACGCTCAGAGCGGCAGCGGGGCGTTCGCGCTGCGCTTGTCCTCAACGGTGGTGAAGGTCAGGACGCTCTCGCCGGTATTCTCGAGATCGTGGGTCATGCTCTCGCCCGGGCCGAAGCGCATGTGGCGCGTCAGGCCGAGGTGATAGTCCATCTCGGTCACGCTGCCGTCGGGTCGGCGCGAGCGCGCGCGCCCGGCCGAGGTCGCGACCCAGAAATAATCGAGGACATGGGTGTGGAACCCGAGCCGCGCGCCCGGCTCGAGCGCGATGAGCCAGATGCGGTGTTGGTCGGTCTCGGATACGAGCGTGCTGCCCACGCGGCCGTTGCCGGCGGCCGCGCGTGCCTCAACCACGAGGGCGGCGTTCCAATGCGGGCGCTGCGCGAGATCGGCCGGGGCGTCGGTGGGCTGATCCATCGCGATTCTCCTGTGCTTGTGCCCGGTGCGGGGCGCGGGGTATTTATAGGCCGATAAACAACGCGAGGCAAAACTTTCTCGCGATCGGGGGATCAGGGATGAGCGGCAGGGCAATCGTCGCGGGCGGATCGATCGGGGGCCTCTTTGCCGCCGCGATGCTGCGCCGCGCCGGCTGGGAGGTGATCGTTCTCGAACGCGCCCGCGCCGAGCTTGCGGGGCGCGGCGCCGGGATCGTGACCCATGATCTGCTCGTGCGGCTGATCGAGGCGGCGGGCGCGGATACGGCCGATCTGGGGGTCGAGGTGAGGCAGCGCGTCGCCTTCGACATCTGGGGCGCCGTGACGGCCGCCATGGCGCTGCCGCAGGTCGTGACAAGCTGGGAGCGGGTCCATTCCTCGCTCCGCCGCCTCGTGCCCGAGGGCAGCTATCGGCTTGGCCATACCATCGCGAGGGTCGAGGATCTGGGCGGGTCGGTCCGGCTGCGGACCGAGGAGGGCGCAGTGATCGAGGGCGACATCGCGATCGGGGCAGATGGCTTCCGCTCGGCAGTGCGCGGCTGGGTCGCGCCCGGTGCGGCGCCCGAATGGTCGGGATATGTCGTCTGGCGCGCGCTCGCGACCGAGGCCGACCTGCCCGTCCATATCCGGCGCGAGGTGTTCGAGCATTTCGCCTTCTTCCTGCCCGCAGGCTCGCAGATCCTGACCTATCCGATCGCGGGCCCCGACAATGACCTGCGCCCCGGCCACCGGCGGCTGAACCTCGTGTGGTATCTGCCGGTCGGGCGCGACGCGCTCGATGACATGCTGACCGACGCCGAGGGCCGCCGGCACGACATGACGATCCCGCCCCCCGCCATCCGCGACGAGGTGCTGGACGCGATGATGCAGGCCGCGCGCGCGCGCCTCGCGCGGCCGTTCGTCGAGATCCTCGAACGCGCCGAGCGGCCCTTCTTCACGCCGATCTATGACCATCTGGCACCGGTCTTTGCGCGCGGCCGGATCGCGCTGGCGGGTGATGCGGCCGCGGTGGCGCGGCCCCATGTCGGGATGGGGGTCACCAAGGCCGCGGCAGATGCCGAGGCGCTTGCGCGCCATCTCGGGCAGAACGCGCCCGAAGCCGCCCTTGCGGCCTATTCGGCAGAACGCCATGCGGCGGCCGCCCTTGCAGTCGGTGTCGGCCGCACCCTCGGGGCGTGGATCGTCGCGGCCGGCGGGCGGGCGGACGGCACCGCCCACCCGCACGAGCAGGCCTTTCTCGCACAGACCGCGGTCGTGCCCGCGGGCCCCCTTACTTGATCGCCTGCGGGTTGGCGGGCGACCCCGCACCGCCTGGCAGGTTGAGGGGCGGCGCGCAGAAGAAGAACTCGTAAACCCCGTCCGCGGCGCAATCCTCGGCCAGTTCCTTGACGTAATAGATCTCGCCCATGGCGATCCCGATCGCAGGGATCACGACCCAGTGCCAGGGCTGGTTGGCCTCGGTCGTCTCGTTCGGGCGGACCTCGCAGCCCCAGGTGTCGGCGCAGATGGCGGCGATGTCCTTGTGGCGAATCCAGTAGCAGGTCTCGAACGCAAGGCCCGGCGCGTCGCCGCCGGCATAGCCCGTCCAGTCGGCCCGGCGCAGGCAATCCTCCTGATGGCCGGTCCGGATGATGACGAAATCGCCCTTGCGGATCTCGACCCCCTGCGCGGCGGCGCAGGCGTCAAGGTCGGCATTGGTGATCGCATAGCCGAGCGGGAGCATCTCGACCCCCTTCCAGCGCGCGATATCGAGCAGGACCCCGCGCCCCACGCAGCGGTCGCGATAGTTCTCGATCCCGTTCTTGCGCGCCCCCTTCGCATCGACCAGCGTCGCCGGATAGCCGTTCCACATCTTGTCATCGAGGAAGATGTGCGCGAGCGCGTCCCACTGCGTCGAAGCCTGGCAGGGCATGTTGATCGAATCGTCGGCATAGCGAAGAAAGGCGCCGACGTCCTGATTGCCCGCCGCCGCGTCGGTCCCGGTCGCGAGCATGGTGTGGATCGGGTTCCAGCGCCCCCCGAAAAGCCCCGACTGGATCTTCTGGTCGAGCGCGAGCCCAAGCGCGAAGGTCTTGCCGCGCCGGATGAGGCCGGCGGCCGCTACGATATCGGCAGGCGCCACGTTGTTGAGCGTCCCGATCTGGTCGTCCGGCCCCCAGCGGCCCCAGTTCGACAGTTCGGCGGCGGCCTTGTAGATCGCCTCGCGGTTCACGGTCATCGGCATCTCGCCCTCCCCCCGGCTCCG
>JAUREX010000262.1 GCA_030834485.1 Gemmobacter sp. | reverse complement strand
GGCAGGATGACGCCGACTGACTTGCGCACGCCACCGGCGAGGATCACGGTGTGGCTGATGCATTTGCCTTCGAAGTAGATGTTGGCTTTCTTGACGACCGAGACGTTATCGAATTGCATGATTGTTCCTTTTCTCTGAACCGTTCGGGCTGAGCCTGTCGAAGCCCGGTTACCCGGGGGGCGTTCGCCCTTCGACGAGCTCAGGGCGAACGGGGGGCGGTTATTTGCGTTTCTTGCGCGCGTTGGCGGCGATGCGCATGCGCAGCGCGTTGAGGCGGATGAAGCCGGCGGCGTCGGCCTGGTCGTAGGCCCCTTTGTCGTCCTCGAAGGTGGAAATGGCAGGGTCGAACAGCGAATCGGTCTTCGATGCGCGACCGACAGTGGTGACCGTGCCCTTGTAGAGCTTGACGCGCACCGTGCCGTTGACCACTTTCTGCGATTCGTCGATCAGTCCCTGCAGCAGGAGACGCTCGGGGCTGAACCAGTAGCCGTTGTAGATCATGCGCGCATAGCGCGGCATCAGGTCATCCTTCAGTGCCAGCACTTCACGGTCCATGGTGATGGATTCCATTGCGCGGTGGGCTCGCAGCATGATGGTGCCGCCGGGGGTTTCGTAGCACCCGCGCGACTTCATGCCGACATAGCGGTTCTC
>JAUREX010000261.1 GCA_030834485.1 Gemmobacter sp. | reverse complement strand
GGCGCCGGTCTCCAATCCTCGCTCGAGCCCAGCGTCGCCACTTTTCGCTCGCCGAGCGACGCGAACGCGCGTTCGGCCGTCATCGACGCCGCGCGCGGCGACGCCGCCGTCGCCGCGACGCCCGCCGCGATCGCCCCCGCCGCCAACGTCCCCACCACGACCGCGCGCGCCGTCTTCATCCCGCGCGCGCTCGTCGACGCCTCCGCCGCCGCATCCGCACGCTCCACGCTCTCGCGCCCACCCGCGTCGGCCGCCGCCTCGATCGCCCGAAGCTCAGCGTCGCGCGCGTCGTCATCTTCATCACCACGCTCTGCGCGCACGCGCGCGAGCTCACCGCGCGAGCGCCCCGCCTCGCGCCGCGCCGCGTCCGCGCGACGCACCATCGGTCGTGACGCCCCGCGCCGCGCGTCCCGCGCCGCGCGCGCGGCGCTGGAGGGCTGGAAGCTCACGCCCGCCCAGGAGCGTGGCGACATCATGCGCTGCATCGCCGACCTGATGTTCGCGGACTTCCTCTTCGAGGCGGCGGGGCAGATCGCGCTGCAGGCCGCGAAGCTGCGCTACATGTCCAACGGCCGCATGCACGCGCCGATGGTCGTGCGCGTGGGCTCGGGCGCGGTGCGCTCGGCCGGCCCGCACCACAGCGGCACCTACCACCCG
>JAUREX010000260.1 GCA_030834485.1 Gemmobacter sp. | reverse complement strand
ATCTTTTGCCAATCTATTATTGAAAATTATTAATTTTGGTTTTTTTACTGGTACAGGAACTAATTTTGTTGCCAAAATTTCTGGTAGTTTTGCATAAGTATTTTCAAACTTAAAACCTATATTTTTCATTTTTATTTATTAAACTTATCAAATTGCTCAATAAACATATTGGGCTAAATTTCCTTTAAAAACCTTTATAATATAGATGAATAAGTAAATTAATTAGTTGGTAATAATAATTTTGATTTTTAGTTAAGTCTTTTTTTGCAAGATTATGTTAAATAAGATAGATAATTCGGGAATTAATTGGGGCATAGCCAAGCGGTAAGGCAGCGGTTTTTGATACCGCCATCCTAGGTTCAATCCTAGTGCCCCAGCCAAATAAATGGATAAATTATCAAACAACATATCTCTAATATCTAAGTTAAAAAAAATATTTTTTCCCTTTTACAAATCTAAAGAATTAAAAAAATTATTTAAAATTATTAATAAAGATACGGAAAAAAAAACTCAAACAGCAATGTTTGTAGGTGGATGTGTTAGGAAATTCTTAAACAATGAAATCATAGACGATATTGATATTGCAACGACACTATCGCCTGAAGAGTTAAAAGAAAAATTAAAAGATACAGAATTTAAAACGATTGATACAGGTTTAGAGC
>JAUREX010000259.1 GCA_030834485.1 Gemmobacter sp. | reverse complement strand
TGATACAGATGAAATGGATTTTCAAAGATGTTTGGAGGTTCAAGCTCCTTATATACAGCCCGTCAAAGGATTTTATACTGATTGGAACCCATTGATGAATACATTCAATAAAAACGATAATTCATTCGATCTTGAAGACCCTTGGCAATTTTCAAATATTCTTCTTAACTAATATTGGCTGTCTAAATTCAGCAATATAGATTTGCTAAATACATACTTCTCAATTTAATGAATAAATTTATAAGTCTCTTCATGCCAGTATACACTTTAGAAGATTTAGATTTTATTAATAAAAGATAGCTAATCTATTACTGGTGCCGCCGAGAAGAATTGAACTTCCGACCCCACCCTTACCAAGGGTGTGCTCTACCACTGAGCTACGGCGGCAATAGCTACTGTTTACAGCGAATTCTTTTAAGTCTCAAGTCTTAGATTAAACTCGATAGAAAAATAATAAAAATATACCTAGAGATTTTTGAAATACTGACAAGAATAAAAAATATTTTAAAGTTAACTTTTAACACTCCTGCAATCATCGTTAAAGGATCACCAATAATTGGTACCCAAGCTAATAGCAGTGACCAAAGACCGTATTTTTGAAAGAATATTTGACCTTTATTTAGTCTTTCATTAGAGATTGGAAACCAACTTTTATTCTTAAAAATTA
>JAUREX010000258.1 GCA_030834485.1 Gemmobacter sp. | reverse complement strand
AGGATGTGCTGGCCCACATAGGCCAGGATCATGTTGGTCGAGATCGGCGCCGTCTGGTACAGGCGGCACTCGCGCCACTTGCGCTCGATGCCGTATTCCCGCGCGAAGGCGAAGCCGCCGAAGGCCTGGAAGCAGGCTTCGGCGCAGGCCCAGACCGCCTCGCCCGACAGCATCTTGCCCATGTTGGCTTCCGCACCACAGGGCTTGCCCGCGTCGAACAGCGCCGTCGCCTTGCGCACCATCAGGTCTGCGGCCTGCAATTGCATATATGCCTGTGCGATGGGGAACTGGACGCCCTGATAGCTGCCGATGGGTTTGCCGAACACCACCCGCTCGTTGACGTAGTGGACGGCCTTGCGGATGAACAGCTTGCCGTTGCCGATGGCCTCCGCCGAGACGAGGCAGCGCTCGGCGTTCATGCCCGACAGGATGTATTTGAACCCCTTGCCCTCCTCGCCGATCAGGCTGTCGGCAGGGATGAAGGCGTCCTCGAAGAACACCTCGGTCGTGTTGTGGTTGACCATGGCGTCGATGGGGCGGATGTCGACGCCGTTGCCCTTCAACTCGCGCAGATCGATCAGGAAAACCGACACGCCGTCGGCCCGGCTCTTCGCCTCGGCGGCCGGCGTGGTGCGGGCAAGCAACAGCATCAGGTCGGAATGCGCCGCGCGGCT
>JAUREX010000257.1 GCA_030834485.1 Gemmobacter sp. | reverse complement strand
GCTGGGTGGCGAGACCCGTCGCCTGCCCCGAGGGCCTTGCCTGCATAAACTGTGCCGCGCCCGTTGTCGATTGCACCCCCTTTCCCTTCCTGGGCGGCCTGACGTCGGCCAGTGGCCCAGACGACGGCGCGCTCGGGCCGGGCGAGGATCATCGGGATCATCATCGCATCGGGCGGGATGGGAAAGACCGAGCTTTCGACGAAGGACACGACGCCCAGCGCCGGCACCGCCCGCCGGTGGGTCGAGAGCGCGATGGTCGCATCGTAGATCCGCCGCAGCATGGGCCAGCCTCGTTGAAATTCGCCAGTTTCGCGCCAGAGGTCCATGTTCGATCATGCGCCGGGCAGGGCGTCAAGCGCGCCGGCGGGCGATGACGCGGGATTTGTCGCGCCGCCCCCGAATCGGTGGCCGAGGGTGGGGGTTTCTGCTATGGCTTGTGGCATGAACGCGCCTGACCCCAACATACGCCCCGCGCCGGCGCCGATCCGCCCGCTCGATGAGGCTGCGGTGAACCGCATCGCGGCCGGTGAGGTGGTCGAGCGCCCGGCCTCGGCCGTCAAGGAGCTCATCGAGAACGCGCTTGATGCCGGGGCGCGGCGCATCGCGGTCGATTATGCCGACGGCGGCAAGACGCTGATCCGCGTGGCCGATGACGGCGCGGGGATCGCGGCGGCC
>JAUREX010000256.1 GCA_030834485.1 Gemmobacter sp. | reverse complement strand
GACCGAGGCACCAGCGAGGGTACCGATCTGGCCGGAGGTCAGGATGCCAGCACCGAGGACGGAGTTACCGATGATGGTAGCGTCGCCCAGGAGGTTGTTGGCGTAGGTCGGGTTCAGGATGAACGCGCGGGGCTCGGCGGCCTTGGCGGCGTCGAGGACGCCCTTGGAGGCGACGACTTCGGCGTAGGAGAGGCTGGAGCCGGTGTTCGTGCCGGAGCTGTAGTTCGCGGCGGTGATGAGGGCGCCGATTTCCGAGAGGCACTTCTCGGCGAGGGCGTTGGCGGCGGTCGGGACGAAGGCGTTGTTCAGGAACTGGGCGCCGTACATCTTCACGTCGAGGGGCGAGAAGCGGCTCGACACCTTGAAGTGCTTCAGGGTGACGTTCGCGGCGGTGATCGTCGCGTCGTCCTGGGTGAGGTAGCCGCCGGAACCGAACTCGGTCGCGGTGGAGGTGCCGATGAGGGGCACCTGGATGGTCTTGCCGGAAGCCTGGGGGCTGGAGACGAAGACGCGGCTCATGCTGCGGAGCACGGGCAGCTTGTTCTTGAGGGACGCGATCACGCCGTCGGCGAGGACAGCGGGGGCGGCCTGGATGGAGTTAGCCATGATGGATTAGGATTAGGGGGTGAGGGATAGGGGAAAGATTACTTGCGGAGGGCGCCCATGATGGCGACGCGGTTCGCGGCGAAGAAG
>JAUREX010000255.1 GCA_030834485.1 Gemmobacter sp. | reverse complement strand
CTCGTCTCGTTCGCCATCGTCCCGGGCAAGGCCAGCCAGGTCGTCTCCGCCGAGTTCAAGCAGGCCGGCTCCACGGTCGTGGTCGTCGACGTGCCCCGCACGTCCGCGCTGCTGCCTGACCTCAAGCTCGCCCGCGAACGCCTCGCCGCCATCCACGCCCTCGTCAAGGCCGGCAAGGTCCGCGCCGCCGTCGCGGTCCGTCAGGGCGGCATCGGCCACGCGCTCGTGCGCATGTCCTTCGGCAACCGCCTCGGCGTGACGCTCTCCGCCGCGCCCGCCGCCGACTTCCTCATTCCTGCTTACGGTTCCGTCGTGCTCGAAGTCGCTTCGGCCGCCGACCTCGGCGCGCTCCCGCACCGCGTGCTCGGCCAGACCAACGCCGAAGCCAAGATCGCCTGGCCCGGCGCGTCCGTCGCCGTCGCCGAACTCCTCGCCGCGCACGAAGGCGTGCTCGAGTCCGTCTTCCCGACCAAGGCCGGCGAGCCGCAGGGCACGCCCGCACCGATCAGCTTCACCGTCCGCTCCGGCCTGAAGCCCAAGGCCCGCGTCGCCAAGCCGCGCGTGATCATCCCGGTCTTCCCCGGCAGCAACTGCGAATACGACACCGCCCGCGCGTTCCGTCTCGCCGGCGCCGAGCCCGAGATCCTCGTCCTGCGCAACCTCGACGCCGCCGGCCTCGGCGAATCGCTCAAGGCCCT
>JAUREX010000025.1 GCA_030834485.1 Gemmobacter sp. | reverse complement strand
AGCCAGACAAGAAGCAACCCGCAACTGCGCACGGAGGCCGTGTGGCAGGATCTGTCGGGGCAGGCCAGGATGTCCCTTCAGGCGCGCATCGTGAAGCCGCGCGCGATGTGGCGGCGCACGAACCAGATCATCGCGACACCGGGCACGAGCGAGACGACCGTCATGGCCATCACGAGGCCGATGTCGGTCTGAAAGCCAAAGAGCGCGTTGATCGCCATGGTGATGGGCTTGCCCGCCGTGACGGTCAGCGCCCGGGCGAAGACGACCTCGACCCATGAGAAGATGAAGCAGAAGAACGCCGCGACCCCGATCCCAGGCGCGATCGCGGGGATGAGGTGGCGGATGAAGAACCGCGGCAGCGACTGGCCGTCGAGGAAGGCGGTCTCATCGAGTTCGCGCGGGACGGCGGAGATGAAGCTCTCGAGGATCCAGATCGCGACCGGTAGGTTGAAGAGGCAATGCACGAGCGCGATCCCGACGGGCGTGTTCACCAGCCCGAATTGCGCAAAAAGGATGAACACCGGCAGCGACAGCACCACGGGCGGCGTGACGCGGAACGCGAGCAGCAGAAACAGGAAATGCCGATCCCCCACGAAGCGGTAGCGCGAGAGCGCATAGGCCGCGGGCAGCCCGGCGACGAGGCAGAGTGCCACGTTCAGCACCACATAGACCGCCGAGTTGACGAGCGAGGCCATCAGCGCGGGCGAGGCGAGGATGTTGCGGTAATTCACAAGGCTCGGCGTGCCCTCGGCCAGCCCCTCGCGCGGGAGCATTGAGACGAAGGACAGCATCACCGTCTGCGCGAACGGCAGCGTGACGAAAAGCGCGAGCGCCCCGAGTGCGAGATAGCGCAGCAGCGCGCCCGTCATGTTCCCGCCCCGCGCGCATCCTCGCGGCCCGCCATGATCCGCGCGAAGAACCACACGACCGTCAGCACGATCAGGAAATAAACCATCGAGCGCGCCGCCGAGGTGCCGTAGCTGAAGCCCTTGATGTCCTCGCCGAGGTCGATCGCGAGGAAATGCGTCGCCCGGTCGGGCCCGCCCGCGTTGATCGCGAAGGCCTCGGTATAGATCATGAAGCTGTCGACGAAGCGCAGGAGCAGCACGATCCCGAGCGCGCCCGCGATCTTCGGGATCTCGATCAGGCGCAGCACATCGAGCCGCGAGGCGCCATCGATCGCCGCCGCGCGGTAATAGGCGTCGGGGATCGCCGAGAGCCCGGCATAGGCGAGGATCACGACCAGCCCGAGCCAGTGCCAGCTGTCCATCACGAGGATCAGGATCCAGGTGTGCAGCGGGTCGAACTTGCGGTCAAAGCCGATGCCGAGTGCGGCGAACGCCTGCCCGACCAGGCCCGCCGGCGGATCCACGAGATTGAGCCACATGATCGGGATCATGTTCCACGGCACCACGAGCGGCGCGGCAAGCAGCATCATCATCACGACCCCGAGCCGCCCCGACCGGCGCAGGAGCATCGCCACCCCGACCCCGAGCGGGATCTGGATGCCGATCACCAGCGCCGAGAACAGCAGGCTGCGCGCAAGGCTGCCGAGAAAGCGCTCGGAGGCGACGATCTCGGCATACCACTCGACCCCCACCCAATGCACATCGCTGAGCGAGAAGATGTCGTGGAAGGAATAGTTGAGCACCGCCACGAGCGGCAGGACCCCCACGAACCCCATCACCGCCAGCGCCGGCAGGACCAGAAGCCACGCGCGGTTCGAGAGCGGCCTCATCCTCTGCCCGCCCCGCCGGTTTCGGCCCTCTTTGCCTGCACCTCGCCCTGCCTCGCCCGCCCTGCCGCGCCGAGGCTACAGATGCCGGATGACGATGCAACCGCTATAGCGCACCCCCCGCGCCGCGGGCCCCGAATTCCGGGGCAGGTCCTCTGGTCATTCTTGCGGATTTCGACTATCGCGGCGGCGCAGCGTAAAAGGCATGGTTCATGGATATCCGCAACATCGCGATCATCGCGCACGTCGACCACGGCAAGACGACCCTCGTCGATCAGCTTCTGAGGCAGTCGGGGGCCTTTCGCGAGGGGCAGGCGGTGGCCGAGCGCGTGATGGATTCGAACGACATCGAACGCGAGCGCGGGATCACGATCCTCGCCAAGGCGACCTCGGTCGAATGGAAGGGTGTGCGCATCAACATCGTCGACACCCCCGGCCACGCCGATTTCGGCGGCGAGGTCGAGCGGATCCTGTCGATGGTCGATGGCGTCGTGCTTCTGGTCGATGCGGCCGAGGGGCCCATGCCGCAGACGAAATTCGTGACCTCCAAGGCGCTCGCGCTCGGGCTGCGGCCGATCGTCGTCGTCAACAAGGTCGACCGCCCCGACGCCGAGCCCGACCGGGCGCTCAACGATGTCTTCGACCTCTTCGCCAACCTCGGCGCGAATGACGAGCAGCTCGATTTCCCCCATCTCTTCGCCTCGGGCCGCTCGGGCTGGGCGGATCTCGCGCTTGACGGGCCGCGCAAGGATCTCTCGGCGCTCTTCGATCTCGTGGTCGCGCATGTGAAGCCCCCCGCGCAGGCCGCGCGCGCCGACGAACCCTTCCGGATGCTTGCCACCACGCTTTCGGCCGACCCGTTCATCGGGCGGATCCTGACGGGGCGGGTCGAATCGGGCCGGCTGCGGGTCGGCGAGACGCTCAAGGCGCTCTCGCGCACGGGGGATCGGATCGAGCAGTTCCGGGTGAGCAAGATCCTCGCCTGGCGCGGCCTCGCGCAGGCCCCGATCGAGCTCGCCGAGGCGGGCGACATCGTCACCATCGCGGGCATGTCCAAGGCGACCGTCGCCGACACGCTCTGCGCGCCCGAGATCGAGGCGGCGCTGCCGGCCCAGCCGATCGACCCGCCGACGATCTCGGTCACCTTCGGGATCAACGACAGCCCGCTTGCCGGGCGCGACGGCAGCAAGGTCCAGAGCCGCGTCATCCGCGAGCGTCTGATGCGCGAGGCGGAATCGAACGTCGCGATCCGGGTCGAGGACACACCCGGGGGCGAGGCCTTCATCGTCTCGGGCCGGGGCGAATTGCAGATGGGCGTGCTGATCGAGAACATGCGCCGCGAGGGGTTCGAGCTGTCGATCTCGCGCCCGCGCGTCATCCTGCGCGAGGAGGGCGGCGAGACGCTCGAACCCGTCGAGGAGGTCATCATCGATGTCGATGACGAATTCACCGGCGCGGTCATCGACAAGATCACGGGCGTGCGCCGCGGCGATCTGGTCGAGATGAAGCCCGCGGGCGCCGGCAAGACGCGCATCATCGCGCATGTGCCCTCGCGCGGGCTCATCGGCTATCACGGCGAGTTCCTGACCGACACGCGCGGCACGGGTGTGCTGAACCGCATCTTCCACGGCTGGGCACCGTGGAAAGGTCCGATCCAGGGCCGCCGTCAGGGGGTGCTCGTCTCGATGGAAAAGGGCGTCTCGGTCGCCTATGCGCTCTGGAACCTCGAGGAGCGGGGGCGCATGTTCATCGGCCCGCAGGAAGAGGTCTATGAGGGCATGATCATCGGCGAGCATTCGCGCGACAACGACCTCGAGGTGAACCCGCTCAAGGGCAAGAAGCTCACCAACATCCGCGCGGCGGGCTCGGACGAGGCGGTGCGCCTCACGCCCGCGGTGAAGCTGAGCCTCGAGGCCGCGATCTCCTACATCGAGGACGACGAACTCGTCGAGGTGACGCCCAAGGTCATCCGCCTGCGCAAGCGCCACCTCGACCCGCATGAGCGCAAGCGGATGGCGAAATCGGCCTGACGGATCACGCGGACGGGTCGGGCGGGGCGATGTGCGGGGCGGCGGGCAGGCCGCGAAAGCCCTGCGCGACGACGTATTTCTCGGCGCTGTCCGAGCGGCTCGCGGGCGGCTTGATGTTCGAGACCTTGGTGAAGGCCTGCTTGAGCCGCGCCTGAAGCCCGCCCTCGGCCCCGCCCTGCAGGACCTTCGCAACGAAGGTCCCGCCGGGCGCGAGCACGTCGAGCGCGAAATCGGCCGCTGCCTCGCAGAGTGCGACGATCCTGAGATGGTCGGTCTGCCGGTGGCCCGACGAGGCCGCCGCCATGTCCGACATCACCACATCGGCCTGCCCGCCGAGCAGCGCCTTGACGGCCGCCTCGGCGCCTTCGTCGAGGAAATCCATCTGGTGGATCTCGGCGCCCGCCAGCGGATCGACCGCCTGCAGGTCGATCCCGATCACCCGGCCCTTCGCCTTGCCCGCCATGTCGCCGCGCGCATTGACGCGCGCCACCGCCACCTGCAGCCACCCCCCGGGCGCGCAGCCCAGATCGACGACGCGCGCACCGGGCCGCAAAAAGCCGAGCCGGTCGTCGAGTTCGATGAGCTTGAAGGCCGCCCGGCCGCGATAACCCTCGGCCTTGGCGCGCGCGACATAGGGATCGTTCAATTGCCGCTCGAGCCAGCGGGTCGAGGACAGCTTGCGCCCCTTGGCCGTCTTGACGCGCACGCGCAACTCGCGCCGGCCGCGGCCCGACGTCGTGCCCGATCCGGAACCCGATCCCGAACCTGCCCCTGATCCGCCCCCGCTCATGCCGCGCCTCCTTCGGTCGTCAGCACGCCATCGGCCGACATCTGGTCATAGAGCAGCCCCTCGCGCAGGCCGCGGTCGGCGACCGAGAGCGCATCGGTCGGCCAGACCCGCATCAACGCCTGCAGGATCGCCGCCCCCGACATGATCAGCGTGTGCCGCTCGCGCCCGATGCGCGGATCGGTGCGCCGCCCCTCGGGGCCGAGTGCTAGGTATTCGCGGATCACCCCGTCGATCTGCGCGCTTGTCATCGTCAGGCCATCGACCCGCGTGCGGTCATAGCGGCGCAGCCCCAGATGGGTCGCGGCGACGGTCGTGACGGTGCCCGAGGTGCCGATGATCTGGAACCCCTCGCGCCGGGTCTCGGCGTTGTAGGGCGAAAAGCCGGTCAGGTGCTCCTCGAAATGCCAGCTCATCAGGGCAAAGCGCGCGGCGTCGCTCTGGACGTCGGCAAAGGCCTCATGCAGCGTCGCGACACCGATCGGCACGCTGATCCAGTCGACGACGCGCGCGCCGCCCCCGGCCGCCCCCGCCCCGCCGCGCAGCCCGGGGCCGAGCGCCAGCACGGCGCGCGCGCGCCCCTCGGGCGCGACCGATCCAAGGTCGATCCAGACCAGCTCGGTCGATCCCCCGCCGATATCGACCACGAGGAGGTTCTCGGTCGCGCGGTCGATCAGCGGTGCGCAGGAGACGACGGCAAGACGCGCCTCTTCCTCGGGCGCGATGATCTCGAGCCTGAGGCCCGTCTCGCGCTCGACCGTGCGGATGAACTCGGGCGCGTTCGACGCCCGCCGGCAGGCTTCGGTCGCAACAAGGCGCATCCGCGCGACCCCGTGGCGGTCGAGCTTCTGTTGGCAGACGCGCAGCGCCTGCACCGTCCGGCCCATCGAGGCCCGCGACAGCCGCCCCGACGCGCCTAGCCCCTGACCCAGCTGCACGGTCTTGGAAAAACTGTCGACGACATGCAGATACGACCCGCGCGGACGCGCGATCAGCATGCGGCAACTGTTCGTGCCCAGATCGAGCGCCGCATAGAGCGGCCCCTGATCGGGCGAAACGGCGCGGGTCTGGCCCGGCTTGCCCTTGGCGCGCCAGCCTCGCGGCGGCGTCGGTCGGGTCGCGTCCGCACCGTCTGGACGCTGGGGCGCCACGTTCCGCCCTCCGAATTTGGTTGACCGGACGTTATCCCCGCCCCGCCCCCCGCGCAAGCGCCCTCGCTGTCGCTCATATCGCGCCAAGGGTCGAAATCCGACGTGGCAAAGGTCGCGTCCGCGCTATCTCTCGCCGCAATCGTCGGAGGTGCGGATGCCCGAAGTTACCATCGTCTGCTGGCGCGACATTCCCGCGCAGGTCATCGTCGGCAAGGGCCGGCGCGGCGCAAAGGTGCAGCTGTCGGAGCGTTTCGAGCAGGCGATCGACCGCTGCGCGATGAAGATCGGCGCGCGCGACACCGACAGCTATCTGGCCGAATGGCGCAAGGCCCCGCCCTATGAGGTCGAGGGCGAGCCCGAAGAGGTCGCCAAGGCCGAGGCCGCCCGGCTCGAGGCCGAATATGACAGCGCAAAGCTGCGCGCGCTGATCGACAACGAAGGCCGCGGCTGAGCGGGAGGGACGAGATGGCACTTCTGAAACTGCGCCGCGAGGCACCGGCGGATCAGGGCGCGCTCGCGGCCTTCCTGCAGGGTTTCTCGATCGAGGTGATGCCGCGCACGGCCGAGAAGATCGCCGATTTCCGCCCGCTCCTGCCCGCGGGGACGCGCGTCTATATCGCCCATATCGACGGCACGCCAATCGCCGACATGGTGGCGACCGCCGCGCGGCTGCGCGCCGAGGGCTTCGAGCCGATGCCCCATTTCCCCGCCCGCATCATCGCCGACCGCGACACGCTCGCCGACTGGATCGCGCGCTATCGCGCCGAGGCGGGCGTGCGGCAGGCGCTCTTGCTCGCGGGCGGGGTTGCCCAGCCCGTGGGCGATTTCCATTCCTCGATGCAGCTGATCGAGACGGGGCTCTTTGCGGGGTTCGAGCGGCTCCATGTCGCGGGCCACCCCGAGGGCAACCGCGATATCGACCCCGACGGCTCGGACCGCAACGTGATGGAGGCGCTGCGCTGGAAGCAGGCGCTTGCCGAGCGCACCGACGCGCAGGTCGCGCTCGCGACGCAGTTCTGCTTCGAGGCCGGCCCCGTCATCGCCTGGGTCGAGCGGCTCGCGGCCGAGGGCATCTCGATCCCGGTCCATATCGGGGTGGCGGGGCCCGCGAAGCTGCAGACGATGCTCAAATTCGCCATCGCCTGCGGGGTTGGCCCGTCGCTTCGCGTGCTGCAAAAGCGCGCCAAGGATGTCACCAAGCTCCTGCTGCCGTTCGAGCCGGACGGGTTCCTCTCGGACCTCGCCCGCCACAAGGCGCAAAACCCCGCCTTCGGCATCGAGGCCGTGCATTTCTTCCCGCTCGGCGGCATCGGGGCCACGACGGATTGGGTGCGCAACCACACCGGCGCCGCGGGCGCCGCAGATTGAAGGAGTCGCGGCCATGACCAGAACGGTTCTGGAATCCAAAACGAAAACCGTCGTCATCGGCTTTGACGAGCCCTTCTGCGTGATCGGCGAGCGGATCAACCCGACCGGCCGCAAGAAGCTTGCCGCCGAGCTCGAGGCGGGCGATTTCTCGACCGTCGAGAAGGACGCGCTCGAGCAGGTCGCCTGCGGGGCGATGGTGCTCGATGTGAACGCGGGCGTCGTCTACAACTCGAACCCCAACCCCAATGAGACCGAGCCGCCGCTGATGCGGCGCATGATCGAGCTGGTGCAGGGCCTTGTGGAGGTGCCGCTGTGCATCGACAGCTCGGTGCCGGGCGCGCTCGAGGCGGGGCTCGCGGTCTGTCAGGGGCGCCCGCTCCTCAACTCCGTAACCGGCGAGGAGGAGCGGCTCGAGAAGATCCTGCCGCTCGTCAAGAAATACAACGTCCCCGTGGTCGCCATCTCGAACGACGACACCGGCATCTCCGAAGACCCCGACGTGCGCTTTGCGGTCGCAAAGAAGATCGTCGAGCGGGCGGCCGATTTCGGCATCCCTGCACATGACATCGTGGTCGATCCGCTGGTCATGCCCGTCGGCGCGATGGCGAGCGCGGGGCGGCAGGTCTTCGCGCTGGTGCGCCGCTTGCGCGACGAGCTTGGGGTGAACACCACCTGCGGGGCGTCGAACATCAGCTTCGGCCTGCCCCACCGCCACGGGATAAACGCGGCCTTCCTGCCGATGGCGATCGGGGCGGGCATGACCTCGGCCATCATGAACCCGGTCCGCCCGGTCGAGATGGAAGCGATCCGCGCGGCCAATTTCCTCATGAACCACGACGCCAACGGGGGCGAGTGGATCCGCTTTGCCCGCGTGCTCGAGGCGGTCGAGGCGGGCACCCCCTTCCCCGAGGCGGCGGCCGCAGCGGCGGCGGCGGGCGGGCGCGGCGGGCGCAGCGGCGGGCGCGAGGGGCGCCGGCGCGGCTGAGCGGTCAGTCGGCGGGCGCGCGCACGCGCCGCGCGCGCTCGGTCTCGGACTTGAGCTGCCCGCAGGCGGCCATGATGTCCTCGCCCCGCGGCGTGCGGATGGGGCTTGCATAGCCCGCCTTGTAGATGATGTCGGCGAAGGCCTCGATCCGCGCCCAGTCCGACCGCTCATAGGGCGCACCCGGCCAGGGGTTGAAGGGGATGAGGTTGATCTTGGCCGGGATGCCCGCGATCAGCCGCACCAGCCGACGCGCATCCTCGTCGCTGTCGTTGACGCCCTTGAGCATCACATATTCGAAGGTGATCCGCTCGGAATTCGACAGCCGCGGATAATCGCGCAACGCCCCGAGCAGCGTCGCGATGTTCCACTTCCTGTTGATCGGCACGAGCGTGTCACGCACCGCATCCGTCGTCGCATGGAACGACACCGCAAGCAGGCAGCCGATCTCGGCCGCCGTGCGCGCGATCTCGGGCACGACGCCCGAGGTCGACAGCGTGATGCGCCGGCGCGAGAGGCTCAGCCCCTCGCCGTCCATCACGATCTGCATCGCGTCGCGCACCGCCTCGAAATTATAGAGCGGCTCGCCCATGCCCATCAGCACGAGGTTCGACAAAAGCCGCGTCTCATCCTTGGGCGCGCCCGGCACGGGCCATTCGCCCAGATCGTCGCGCGCGACCATCACCTGCCCCACGATCTCGGCCGCCGTCAGGTTGCGCACCAGCCGCTGCGTGCCCGTGTGGCAGAACGAACAGGTAAGCGTGCAGCCCACCTGCGAGGAGACGCAGAGCGTCCCGCGATCCTCTTCGGGGATGTAGACCGTCTCAACCTCGTGGCCGCCCTCGATGCGCAAGAGGTATTTGCGCGTCCCGTCGGCCGAGACCTGCCGCACGACGACCTCGGGCAGCGCGATGCGGAAGTTCGCCGCGAGAAAGGCGCGATACTCCTTGGCGAGGTTCGTCATCTGCGCGAAGTCGCGCACCCCCCAGTGATAGAGCCATTGCCAGAGCTGCCCCGTGCGCATCCGCGCCTGCCCCTCAGGCGTGCCGGCGGCGATGAGGGCCGCGCGCAACTCGGCGCGCGTCAGCCCGATCAGGTTCGGGCGCGGGTCGGCCTCGGGCGCGGCGCGGCGCGGCAGGGTGCGGACATCGGGGGCGATCGGGGCGGTCATGGGGGCGCTTTCGGCTGGACGCCCCTCATATAGGCGCAATCTGCGCCCTTGGGAACGCCTGCCCCTTGCGGGCGGCGCGCGCTTGGGTGCAACTGCGCGCCATGGCCGCGCCCCCTGCATCACCCGCCCCCGCCCGCCCGCTTGCCGGGGTGGCGTGGATGCTGGCCTCGGGGCTTTCCTTCGTGGCCGTCACCGGCATCGTGCGCCATCTGGGCACCGACCTGCCGGCGGCGCAATCGGCCTTTATCCGCTATGCGATCGGGCTTTTGTTCGTCGCGCCACTCCTGATCCGGGTGGGGCGGGATGCGGTGCGGCCGGGGACGTTCGGGCTGCACCTCGGGCGCGCGGTCGTGCATACCGGGGGCGTCGTGCTGTGGTTCTACGCGATGGCGCGCATCCCCGTGGCCGAGGTGACGGCGATCGGCTATCTGAACCCGATCCTCGCGACGATCGGCGCGGTCCTACTGATGGGTGAGAGGATCGCGCTGCGCCGGGGCCTTGCGATCGCGGTTGCGATGATCGGGGCGCTGATCGTGCTGCGCCCGGGCTTGCGGGAGTTGAACACGGGGCATCTGGGCCAGCTTGGCGCGGCGGTGTGCTTCGCGGCCTCCTATCTCATCATGAAGCGGCTGAGCGAGGGCACCCCCGCCTCGGTCATTGTCGCGACACTCTCGCTCGGGGTGGCGGTGGCGCTTGCGCCCTTTGCGTTCCTCGTCTGGGTGCCGGTCGGGGCGGTGCAGGTGGCCTGGCTCGCCCTCGTCGCGGTATTCGCGACGGCGGGGCATTACGCGATGACGCGCGCCTTCGCGGTGGCGCCGCTGACCGTCACGCAACCCGTGACCTTCCTGCAACTCGTCTGGGCGACGCTCTTGGGCGCGCTGGTCTTCGGCGAGGGGGTCGATGCGGCGGTGCTGACGGGCGGGGCCGTCATCATCGGGGCGATCAGCTACATGACCTGGCGCGAGGCGCAGCTGCGGCGCCGCCCCGTCACCCCCGCCCCGGCCGAGACGAAGGGCTGAGGCGTCAGCCGCGCGGCCGGGCGAGGCGGGCGAGCACGCCCTGTCGCGTGATCCGCCGCCCGTCGGGCAGGGCAAGCTCGGGCGTCTCGGCCAGCCGCTCCATCACGGCACGCGCGGCCGTCGCGGGGGGGACGATCGGCGCGCCCGGCTCGGGCCGGGCATCCTCGGCCAGATCCTCGGCCCTCAGCACCGAGATCGGGTTCATGTGCGCCACGAAATCGGCGACATAATCCGAGACGGGGGCCGCGATGATCTCGCGCGCGGTGCCCGTCTGCACGATCCGCCCCCCCTCCATCAGCGCGATGCGGTTGCCGATCTTGAACGCCTCGTCGAGGTCGTGGCTGACAAAGACGATGGTGCGCCTGAGGCGCGACTGAAGCTCGAGCAGCTCATCCTGAAGCCGGGCGCGAATGAGCGGGTCGAGCGCCGAGAAGGGCTCATCCATCAGAAGGACCGGCGCCTCGGTTGCGAACGCGCGTGCAAGCCCCACGCGCTGCTGCATGCCGCCAGAAAGCTCCCCGACCTTGCGCCCCGCCCATTGCGAGAGCCCCACGAGATCGAGCTGGAGCGCGACACGGCGGGCGCGCTCGGCCGCCGGGACGCCTGCGAGTTCGAGCCCGAGGCCCACATTCTCGGCCACCGTCCGCCAGGGCAGAAGGCCGAACTGCTGGAATACCATCGCGACGCGCGTGCGGCGCAGCCGGCGCAGCGCCTCGGGCCGCGCCTGCCCGACCGAGACCATCCCCGCCCCGTCATGGACCCGCACCTCGCCCCGCACCACGGGGTTGAGGCCATTGACCGCGCGCAGGAGCGTCGATTTCCCCGACCCCGAAAGCCCCATGAGCACGAGGATCTCGCCCTCGGCGACCGTCAGCGTCGCGTCATGCACCCCGAGGATCTGCCCGGTGCGCGTCTGGATCTCGGCCCGCGTCAGCCCCTGATCCATGAGCGGCAGCGCCGCCTCGGGCCGCTCGCCGAAGACGATCGAGACGCGGTCGAACTCGACCGCGTTCATCGCGGCCCCCGGCGCAGCATCCGGTCGAGCACGATCGCGAGCACCACGATCACGAGCCCCGCCTCGAAGCCGAGCGCGGTGTTGACCGAGTTGAGCGCGCGCACCACCGGCACGCCCAGGCCCGACGCGCCGACAAGCGCCGCGATCACCACCATCGAGAGCGAAAGCATGATCGTCTGGTTGAGGCCGGCCATGATCTGGGGCGCGGCATGGGGCAGCTCGACCTTCCAGAGCTTTTGCGCAGGCGTCGCGCCGAAGGCCTCGGCCGCCTCGGCAAGCGCAGGCGGCGTCGAGGAGATGCCCAGATGCGTGAGGCGGATGGGTGCAGGCAGCACGAACACCACCGTCGCGATCAGCCCCGGCACCATGCCGAGCCCGAAGAAGACGATCGCGGGGATGAGATAGACGAAGGTCGGCAGCGTCTGCATGAGGTCGAGCACGGGCGCGAGCGCCGCATGCAGCCGCGGCCGGTGCGCCGCCGCGATCCCGATCGGCACGCCGAGCCCCATGCACACGAGGCAGGAGGCGAGGATGAGCGTGAGGCTCTCGACCGTCTCGTCCCAATAGCCCTGGTTGAGGATGAAGAGGAACCCCGCGAGCACCAGAAGGCAGGTCTGCCAGCGCCGCTGCAAGGCCCAGGTCAGCCCGACGAAGGCCGCGACGACAAGGGCAGGCGGGGGCGCCTCGAGGCACCAGCCGATCGCGCCGATCACCGCCTCCATCCCGTCGGAGACCGCATCGAAGAGGGGGCGCGCCTCGGTCTTGAGCCAGTCGAGCGCCGATTTCGCGGCCTTGCCCACCGGGATCTTGGCGCCGCCCCCGAAGAGCTCGGCCAGGGCGCCGATCGCGCGTTCGGTCAGGGTTTCGGGGGCGTCGGACATGGGCGGACCGGGTGCGGCCGGGGAAACGGCGCGGCGGGGCCATCGAGGCCCCGCCGCGCCGCGCCCTGCGCCCGGGCTCAATGCCCGGGCGCAGGGCGTCCCCGCATCACTTCAGCGCCGCCGCGACCGCGGCCGCCGCATCGCCGCCATCCTTCGTCGTCACGCCCGCGAGCCAGCCCTGCCAGGCGTCGGGGTTCGCCGCGAGCCAGGCTTTTGCCGCCTCGCGCGGGTCGGTGCCGTCGTTGAGGATCGCGCCCATGATCTCGTTCTCCATCTGGAGCGAGAAAGCGAGGTTCTGAAGAAGCGCGCCCGTGTTGGGGCATTCGGCGGCAAAGCCTGCGCGCGTGTTCGTCGCGACGATCGCCCCGCCGAGGTTCGGGCCGAAATAGTCGTCGCCGCCAGTGAGATAGGTCATCGCGAAATTGGCGTTCATCGGGTGGGGTTCCCAGCCCAGAAAGACGATCGGCTCGCCCGCCTCGGTCTTGCGCGCCACCTCGGCGAGCATCCCCTGCTCGGAGCTTTCCACGATCTCGAAGCCGTCGAGCCCGAAGGGCCCCGAGGCGATCATGTCGAGGATCAGGCGGTTGCCGTCGTTGCCGGGCTCGATGCCGTAGATGTTCGCGCCGAGCGCGTCCTTGTGGTCCTTGATGTTGCCGAAGTCCGAGATGCCGAGTGCGGCGCCCGCGGCATTGGTCGCGAGGGTATACTTCGCCCCCTCGAGGTTCGTGCGCACCGTCTCGACCGTGCCCGCCTCGCGATAGGGGGCGATGTCGGCCTCCATCGTCGGCATCCAGTTGCCGAGGAAGATATCGACGTCGCCCGCGGCGAGCCCCGCATAGGTCACCGGCACCGAGAGGACCTTGGTCTCGGTCTCATACCCGAGCGCCTCGAGCACGAGGGTGGTGGCGGCGGTGGTCGCGGTGATGTCGGTCCAGCCCACATCGGAAAAAACCACCTTGTCGCAGGCGGCTGCGGCGGGCCCCGCGGCGCAGGCGGCGAGGGCTGCGGCGATCATGCCGGTGCGGAACGCTGTCATCTGGTCACTCCCTTTCGGATGGTCAGGTTTGTTGATTGACGGCTCAATAAACGACGCGCTAGAGGTCGAGGCAAGGGCTATCGCGGGGGCGGTGCATGCGCAGGACCAATGTCGAGCCTATCCGAAAAGCGGCACTGGTCAACGCTGCGATCTCCGAGATCGCGCAGGCCGGCACGCTCGATGTCACGGTAGGGCAGATCGCGCGGCGGGCGGGGATGTCGGCCGCGCTCGCGCATCACTATTTCGGGTCGAAGGAGGCGCTCTTTCTTGCCGCGATGCGCCATGTGCTGACGGTCTATGGCGCCGAGGTGCGGGGCGCGCTGGCGCTGGCGCGGGGCCCGCGCGAGCGGCTCGATGCAATCCTGCACGCGTCCTTCTCGGCCACGAACTTTCGCCGCGACGTGGTCGGCGCGTGGCTCAACTTCTACGTCCTCGCCCAGACCGTGCCCGAGGCGCGTCGCCTGCTTGCGGTCTATCAGCGGCGGCTGCGCTCGAACCTCGTCGCGGCGCTGCGCCCGCTGATCGGGGCAGAGGCCGGGCCCGTCGCCGACCGCATCGGCGCGATGATCGACGGGGTCTATCTGCGCGAGGCGCTGGGCCAGCGCGCGCCCGACGGGCGTTCGGCCGTCGCGCTCGTGGGCGCGGTCGTGGCGGATGCGCTGGGCATGCAGGGGCACCGGCCGGCATGAGCGCGGATTTCGTGATCGTCGGCGCAGGCTCTGGCGGCTGCGCGGTCGCCTGGCGGCTGGCCGAGGCGGGCGCGCGCGTCACGGTGATCGAGCATGGCGGGACGGATGCGGGGCCCTTCATCAACATGCCCGGCGCGCTCTCCTACCCGATGAACATGGCGCGCTATGACTGGGGCTATGCCTCGGAGCCCGAACCGGGGCTCGGGGGGCGGCGGCTCGCCACGCCGCGGGGCAAGGTGATCGGGGGGTCGTCCTCGATCAACGGGATGGTCTATGTGCGCGGCCATGCCCGCGACTTCGACCATTGGGCCGAGGCGGGGGCGACGGGCTGGTCGCATGCCGATGTGGTGCCCTATTTCCGCCGGATGGAGGATTGGCACGGTGCCGAGGCCGGCACCGACCCCGCCTGGCGCGGCTCGGGCGGGCCGGTCAAGGTCAGCCGCGGCCGGCGCGAGAACCCGCTCTTTGCCGCCTTCATTGAGGCCGGGCGCGAGGCAGGCTATGGCGTGACACCCGACTACAACGGCGCGCGCCAGGAAGGCTTCGGCGCGATGGAGGCGACGATCTGGCAGGGCGCGCGCTGGTCGGCCGCAAGCGCCTATCTGCGCCCCGCCCTCGCAACGGGGCGGGTGCAACTCGTGCGCGCGCTCGCCCGGCGCGTCGTCTTTGATGGCTTGCGCGCGACGGGGGTCGAGATCGAGCGCGGCGGCACGGTCGAGACGATCGCGGCCGCGCGCGAAGTGATCCTTGCCGCCTCGAGCATCAATACCCCCAAGCTCCTGATGCTCTCAGGGATCGGGCCGGCGGCGCATCTTGCCGCCCGCGGGGTCGGCGTGCTGGCCGACCGGCCGGGGGTTGGGTCGAACCTGCAGGACCATCTCGAGGTCTATGTGCAGTTCGCCGCGCGCCAGCCCATCACGCTTGCGAAATACTGGAACCTCTGGGGCAAGGCGTGGGTCGGGGCGCAATGGATGCTCGCGCGCCGCGGCCCGGGTGCGTCGAACCAGTTCGAGGCCTGCGGCTTTATCCGCTCGGCGGCGGGCGTCGACTATCCCGACATCCAGTTCCACTTCCTGCCCATCGCGGTGCGCTATGACGGCAAGGCCGCGGCAGATGGGCACGGGTTTCAGGTCCATGTCGGGCCGATGCGCTCGAAATCGCGCGGCACGGTCCGCCTGCGCGACGCCGACCCCGCGAGCCCGCCCGAGATCCGCTTCAATTACATGTCCCACCCCGACGACGCGGCCGAGTTCCGCCGCGCCATCCGCCTCACGCGCGAGATCTTCGCCCAGCCTGCGATGGCGCCCCATGTCGCGCGCGAAATCCAGCCCGGGCCTGCCGTCGGGTCGGATGCCGAGATCGACGCCTTCGTGCGCGACCATGCCGAGAGCGCCTATCACCCTTGCGGCACGGCGCGGATGGGGCGCGCCGACGACCCCGGCGCGGTCGTCGACCCCGAGGGGCGCGTGATCGGCGTGGGCGGCTTGCGGGTCGCGGACACCTCGGTCTTTCCGCGCATCACGAACGGCAACCTCAACGCGCCGGCGATGATGACGGGCGAGAAGATCGCCGACCACATCCTCGGGCGCGCGCCGCTTGCCGCGCTGAACCTCGAACCTTGGGTGCACCCCAACTGGCGGCAGGCGCAGCGCTGAGCGATCGTTAATCTTTTATTAAGATTTCTGTTGAACGCGCGCGCGATCTTCCCAGATCATGCAGCATGGGAGCGATTCGTCATCTTCTCGTGCTGCTGGCGCTCTGTGCCTCGGTCGCCGCGGCGCAGGCGGCCGAGCCGCTTGCCGGCAGCGCGCGCGTCAGCGATGGCGACACGCTGCGCATGGGCGAGGTGCGGCTGCGCATCCACGGCATCGACGCGCCCGAATCCGACCAGCGCTGCACCGACGCGGCCGGCGCACAATGGGCCTGCGGGGCGTGGGCGGCCTCGGTGCTGCGGGGCCTCGTGGCGGGGCAGGCGCTGCGCTGCACCGAGGTTGAGCGTGACCGCTACGGCCGCTCGGTCGCGCGCTGCGCGGCCGGCGGGGTCGACCTTGGCGCGGCGATGGTCGCGGCCGGGGCGGCGGTGGCCTATCGGCGCTATGCGACCGATTACGTCGCCCTCGAAGCCGTCGCCCAGAACGCGCGGCGCGGGATCTGGGCGGGCGCCTTCGCCGCGCCCGAGGACCATCGCGCCCAGGCGCGCGCACAGCCGCTGAGCGTCGCCGTCGCCCCGGGCGGCTGCGCGATCAAGGGCAATGTCTCGGGCTCGGGGCGCATCTTTCACAGCCCCGGGCAGCTCGATTACGACCGCGTCGTGATCGACCCCAACCGGGGCGAGCGGTGGTTCTGCACGGCCGCCGAGGCACGCGCCGCCGGCTGGCGCGCCGCCCGCCGCTGAGGGGAGTTTACTTCGCCCGCGTCCGGGCGTAGCTCGCCCACATGTCCGCGACCACGCCAGCGACCAACCCCCAGACCCGACCCGCGGTGCGCCTGCTCGATCGGCGCACGCCCCCCCACATCCTGACGCTGGTGGCGATGGCGGGGCTGTCGGCGCTGACCATGAACGTCTTTTTGCCCTCGCTGCCGGGGATGGCGGTGTTCTTCGGCGTGCCCTATGCGCAGATGCAGCTGGCCGTGACGCTCTATCTCGGCCTCAGCGCGGCGCTTCAGATCATCCTCGGGCCCCTGTCAGACCGCTACGGGCGCCGGCCGGTCCTGCTCGCGAGCGGGGCGATCTTCCTCATGGCCTCGCTCGGCACCATCCTTGCGCCGACGGTCGAGGTGTTCCTGATCTGCCGCATGGCGCAGGCGGTGATCGCGAGCGGCCTTGTTCTGAGCCGCGCAATCGTGCGCGACATGGTCTCGGACGCCGAGGCGGCCTCGATGATCGGCTATGTGACGATGGGCATGTCGATTGTGCCGATGGTCGGGCCGGTGCTGGGCGGGCTGCTTGACGAGGCGTTCGGCTGGCAGGCGAACTTCGGCCTGCTGCTGGGCCTCGGCGTCCTGGTCATGGCGCTCGTCTGGTTCGATCTGGGCGAGACGGCGACGCGCCGGCAGGCGAGCTTTGCCGCGCAGGTCCGCCTTTACCCGATCCTCTTCACCTCGCGCCGCTTCTGGGGCTATGCGGCGGCGGCGATGGGGGCTTCGGGGGCGTTCTTTTCCTATCTCGGGGGGGCGCCCTTCGTGGGCGGGGTCGTGTTCGGCCTTTCGCCGGCCGAGGTCGGGTTCTATTTCGCGATCCCTGCCGCGGGCTACGGGCTCGGCAATTTCCTCTCGGGGCGCTTTTCGGCGCGCGTCGGGATGGACCGCATGGTGCTCGCGGGATCGCTCGTGCTCGGGGCGGGGATGGCGGCCTCGCTCGGGCTGAGCCTCGCGGGGCTCTCGAACGCGACCGTCTTCTTCGCCCTCGTCTCGACGGTCGGGATCGGCAACGGCATGACGCTGCCCAACGCGACCGCGGGGATGATGTCGGTGCGCCCCGATCTGGCGGGCACGGCCTCGGGGCTCGGGGGGGTGCTGACGATCGGCGGCGGGGCCGCGATGTCGGCGGTCGCGGGCCTTCTGCTCGTGCCGGGCGCGACCGAGGTCGCGCTGCTCGCGCTCATGTTCGGCTCGGCGGTCGTCTCGGTCATCGCGACGCTCGCGGTGATCCGCCGAGACCGCCCCGCGGCGGGCTGAGCGTCAGGGCGCCGCGAGCATCCGCCCGAGTTCGTCCTTGAGGGTCATGCGCCGGCGGCGCAGCTCGGCCTCGGCGGCCTCGCCCAGCGTCTCGACGCGCGTCTCGGCGCGATGCACGGCGCGGTTGACATCGTGATACTCATCCGCAAGGCGCGCGAAATGCGCGTTCGACTGGCGCAGGTCGTGGATGCGCGCGGCGGCGTGCGGGAACTCCTCGGCGAGGTCGTGGGGAGTGTGGGTCATGGCCTTCCTTTCCTTCCGGTCGTGGGGCGATAGTCGGCCCTCCGCGCCGGGGCGGCCTTGATGCCGATCAAGTTGCGCCCGCTACCAGCGATGAAAGATGAAGAAGGCCCCCGCCCCGATCAGCGAAAACCCGATCAGGTGGTTCCAGCCCAGCGGCTCGCGCAGATAGAGGACCGAGAAGGCCGCGAAGACCGCAAGGGTGATGACCTCCTGGATGGTCTTGAGTTCGGCCGCGCTGAAATAGCCGTGCCCGATCCGGTTCGCCGGCACCTGAAGGAGGTATTCGAAAAAGGCGATGCCCCAGCTTGCGAGGATGACGACAAGAAGGGGGGCCGTCTTGAACTTGAGATGGCCATACCACGCGAAGGTCATGAAGACGTTCGACGCGATGAGAAGCCCGATCGTAACGACGGGGACGGGCAGCGAGGGGGTCATCATCCGCACTCCGGTTGGGCGCCTCGACCGGCGCGGCTCCAGCGCTAGCCCAAGGCGCGCGCTGTCGCCAGACGCCCCGCAACTCGGGCCTTGCGCCAGCCGGGGCGGGCGGTAGGCTCTGGCGAATGGTCGGGCGCCGGCGCCCGGGTCCGAGCGGACGGGAGGGGGCATGAAGGACATCCTTGCGGAACTCGAGGCACGCCGCGCGGTGGCGCGGGCGGGCGGGGGTGCGCGGCGCGTCGCGGCCCAGCACGCCAAGGGCAAGCTCACCGCGCGCGAGCGGCTGGAGCTTCTCCTCGACGAAGGGTCGTTCGAGGAATTCGACATGTTCGTCGCGCACCGCTGCACCGATTTCGGCATGGAGGCCGACCGCCCGGCGGGCGACGGGGTGGTGACCGGCTGGGGCACGATCAACGGCCGGCAGGTCTATGTCTTCAGCCAGGATTTCACCGTCATGGGCGGCTCGGTCAGCGAGACGCATGGCGCGAAGATCTGCAAGATCATGGACATGGCGCTTCAGAACGGGGCGCCGGTGATCGGCCTCAACGATTCGGGGGGCGCGCGGATCCAGGAGGGCGTCGCAAGCCTAGCGGCCTATGGCGAGGTCTTCCAGCGCAACATCATGGCCTCGGGCGTGGTGCCGCAGATCAGCCTCATCATGGGGCCCTGCGCGGGGGGCGCGGTCTATTCGCCGGCGATGACCGACTTCATCTTCATGGTCAAGGACAGCTCCTACATGTTCGTGACCGGCCCCGACGTCGCGAAGACCGTGACGAACGAGGTGGTGACCGCCGAAGAGCTGGGCGGGGCGGGTACGCACACGCGCAAGTCCTCGGTCGCCGATGGCGCCTTCGAGAACGATGTCGAGGCGCTGGCCGAGGTGCGCCGATTCGTTGATTTCCTGCCCCTTTCGAACCGCGAAAAGCCGCCCGTGCGGCCCTTTCACGACGATCCGGCCCGCATCGAGGAGAGCCTCGACACGCTGGTGCCCGACAACCCCAACCAGCCCTATGACATGAAGGAGCTGATCCTGAAGGTCGCAGACGAGGGCGACTTCTTCGAGATCCAGCGCGAGTTCGCGGGCAACATCGTCACGGGCTTCATCCGGCTCGAGGGCTCGACCGTGGGCGTGGTGGCGAACCAGCCAATGGTGCTCGCGGGCTGCCTCGACATCGACGCGAGCCGCAAGGCCGCGCGCTTCGTGCGGTTCTGCGACGCCTTCGACATCCCCCTCCTCACCTTCGTCGACGTGCCGGGGTTCCTGCCAGGGACGGCGCAGGAATATGGCGGCATCATCAAGCACGGCGCCAAACTCCTCTATGCATACGGCGAAGCGACCGTGCCCAAGGTGACGGTCATCACGCGCAAGGCCTATGGCGGGGCCTATGTCGTCATGGCCTCGAAGCATCTGCGCGGAGATTTCAGCTATGCATGGCCCACGGCCGAGATCGCCGTCATGGGCGCCAAGGGCGCGGTCGAGATCCTCTATCGCGCCGAGCAGGGCGACAACGGCAAGATCGCGCAGCGCACCAAGGAATACGAGGACCGCTTCGCCAACCCCTTCGTCGCGGCCGAAAAGGGCGTCATCGACGAGGTCATCATGCCGCGCGCGACACGCCGGCGGGTCTGCCGGGCCTTCGCCTCGCTGCGCGGCAAGAAGACCGCCGCACCGTGGAAGAAGCACGACAACATTCCGCTCTGACAGGCAGGGGATGGGCGGGGCGGTGCAGAGATGGGCCGGGATATGGGTTCTTGCGGCGGCACCCGCCGCCGGGGCCGAGGCGCTTGCCGTCCCCTCGGGGCTCGAGGTCGTGCTGCACGAGGTCATCACCGACCCGCGCGGGGTCGACGGACTGACGATACGCTTTCACTTCATCGCCCCCGCGATCGGCGCCGAGGACGGCTTCGACCCCGACGCGGCGCTGGCCGACATGGAGCATCTGTGCCAGAACTACGCGCTCCCGCGGCTCGCCTCGGGGACGGGGCCCACGCCCGCGCATGTGGTGGTGGGCCTCGCCGACCGGCCGGTGCCGCTGGGCGAGGTCGACCCCGACGCGGTGCAGCTTTTCGAGGCCTTCCGCATCGAGGATGCGGCATGCGTGGCGGACATCTTCTGATGGGGGGGCGGGCATGCTGAAGCATCGCGGATTTCCGGGGCGGCTGTCGGGGACGGATTTCCAGTTCGTCATCCGCCACGCCAACAAGGAGGGCGCGACCCGCATCGTGCGGCGCGAGCGTCACGCCGACCGCAAGCGCGTGGACCGGATGGCCGACCTCGGCTTCATGCAGGCTCTGTGGGACCATTTCGGGGCCGAACCCTTTGCGCGCGGCAACCTCGACGCGGGGCGGCTGTCGTGGCTCTTTGGTCGCGAAGTGGTGCCGGCCGAGGACCCCTTCGACCCCGAGAGCTATGACGCGATGCTGAAGATCGACGTGCGGCGCGCGCGCATCTCGTTTCCCGAGGTGTTCGAACTTGGCGACGAAGTGCCCCACGACCCCGACGAACCCTTCGACGACTGGCCGGTCTGACCGGCGCCCCTGGACGACAGAGGACCCGAGATGTTCAAGAAGATCCTGATTGCCAACCGCGGCGAGATCGCCTGCCGCGTGATCCGCACCGCACGCCGCCTGGGCCTGCGCACCGTGGCCGTTTACTCGGAAGCGGATCGCAACGCTCTGCACGTGCGGCTTGCCGACGAGGCGGTCTGCATCGGCCCGCCTGCCGCGCGCGAAAGCTATCTCGACGGCGCGAAAATCCTTGCGGCGGCGCGGCAGCACGGTTGCGAATCGATTCATCCGGGTTACGGCTTCCTCTCCGAAAACGCGGACTTCGCGCGCGACTGCGAAGCGGCCGGCGTCGTCTTCATCGGCCCGCCCGCGACGTCCATC
>JAUREX010000254.1 GCA_030834485.1 Gemmobacter sp. | reverse complement strand
CGTCATAGAGCACCCGGTCGCGCGCGAGGCAGTTTTCCTGCACCTCGGCCACCGAGGGGTCGGGGTCGGCGACGAAATCGGCCGCCGTCACCACCGCCTTGACGCCCGGCATCGCGAGCGCGGCCGAGGCGTCGATCCCGAGGATGCGGGCGTGGGCGTGCGGGCTGCGCAGGATCGCGCCATGGAGCATCCCCGGCGCCACCGCATCGGCGCCATAGAGCGCGCGCCCCGTGACCTTCTCGATCCCGTCGGGGCGCGGCGGGCGGGTGCCGACGATGCGGAAGCTCCGTCGCGGGGTGTCGAGTGCCATGTCAGTTCCCCCTCATCTCTGCGGCGGCGGCCTGCACCGCGCGCACGATCTTGTCATACCCCGTGCAGCGGCAGAGGTTGCCGGCAAGCCAGAAGCGCACCTCCTCATCCGTGGGCGCGGGGTTGCGCGCGAGCAGGTCGCGCGCGGCCACGAGGATGCCGGGCGTGCAGATCCCGCATTGCAGCGCCGCATGGTTGATGAAGGCGCGCTGGAGCGGGTGCAGCACCTCGCCCGTCGCCATCCCCTCGATGGTGCCGATCTCGCGCCCCTCGGCCTCGGCTGCGAGTACGAGGCAGGCGCAGACGATCCGCCCGTCGAGCGCGACGGTGCAGGCCCCGCAATCGCCCGTCCCGCAGCCCTCCTTGCTGCCGGTAAGGCCGAGCCTGCCGCGCA
>JAUREX010000253.1 GCA_030834485.1 Gemmobacter sp. | reverse complement strand
CGTGGCGCCCAAGGAGGAGGACTTCGCCCGACTTCCCCTCCTCCGCGAGCTCGTGGCCCTGTCGCCGCCGGCAACGACGACGGCCGACGACGGTGACGGCGGCGGCGAACCTCGCGAACCAGACCGTGGCCTTCACCGGCCACTTCGGCAAGGCCGCCGTCAGCGTCGCGGGCACGAGCGGCGGGGCGGCGGACGTCTTCAACATCGACGGCGCCACGATGGGCACCGCGACCTTCGCGGTCGGGCCGGATGCGACGCTGCAGGGCGCCGCGGCCAAGTTCAGCGGCGTCACCGTGACCGGGACAGGCACGGTCGATGTCACGAACTTTACCGCCGACGCGAACCTCTCGGGCCTCGCGCAGGAGCTTGGCGTGATCGTGCAGGTCGGCACCAACGGCCTCGACATCTCGACCAACGCCAATCTCGGGTCGGTCGATGTCTTCAACCTCGCCGAGAACGTCTCGGTCACCATGACCTCGGCGCAGAACGCGCGGCTGGGCGAGGGGGTCGGCACGAACACGGTGACCCTCTCGGACCGCGCGGCCGAGACGACGGGGAACCTCACGGTCGAGAGCTACATCCTCGCCAATGTCGCGCAGAACATCTTCATCCTCGGCACCGACGCGCAGAACGTGACGGGTGCCGCCGGCCACGCCGACACGGTCCGCACCGGGGCGCGCACGAATGTGACGGGCACGCTCGCGCTC
>JAUREX010000252.1 GCA_030834485.1 Gemmobacter sp. | reverse complement strand
GCCCGTCCACATCATCGGCGCGGGGCTCGCGGGCTCCGAGGCGGCCTGGCAGATCGCCGAGGCGGGCGTCGATGTGGTCCTGCACGAGATGCGCCCCCGCGTCGCGACCTTCGCCCATCGCACGGGCGATTTCGCCGAGATGGTCTGCTCGAACTCCTTCCGCTCGGACGATGACGCGATGAACGCGGTCGGCCAGCTGCATTGGGAGATGCGCGCGGCCGGCGGCCTCGTGCTGGAGGCGGCGATGGCGCACCGCCTGCCCGCGGGCGGCGCGCTCGCGGTCGACCGCGACGCCTTCGCGGCCCATGTCACGGCGCGGTTGCGCGCCCATCCGTGCGTGCGCATCGAGGAGGGCGTGCGGGTCGAGGCGATTCCTGTAGCGGGGCGCCGCGCGCTCGGCGTCGTCACCGACCACGGCACGATCGGGGCCGAGATCGTCGTCAACTGTGCGGGCTATTGGGCGCGGCGGGTCGGCGCGATGGCGGGCGTCTCGCTGGCCGCGGGCGTGGTGGAGCACCAGTATTTCGTGACCGAAAAGGGGCTCGACCTGCCCGCCGATCTGACCACGCTGCGCGATCCCGACCGCAATTTCTACCTCAAGCCCGATGTCGGCGGCGCCTTCGCGATCGGCGGATGGGAGGATGGCGCGCCCGGCTGCTGGGCGCAGAACCCGCCCTTCGATTTCGCGCGCGAGCTTTTCCCGCCCGACATGG
>JAUREX010000251.1 GCA_030834485.1 Gemmobacter sp. | reverse complement strand
TGCGAACTGGCGCAGGCACTCGCGCGGCTCGGCCTCGGGGTCGTGTTGATCGAGGCGGCGGCGCGCATCCTGCCGCGCGAGGATGCCGAGGCCGCGGCCATCGCCGCCGCGGCGCTGCGCGCCGACGGGGTCGAGATCCGCACCACGGCGCGGCTCCGCGCCGTTTCGGGCGCGCCGGGCGACGTCACGCTCGCGCTCGAGGACGGCACGACGATCAGGGCCGAGGCGGTGCTGGCCGCGACCGGGCGACGGGGACGCCTCAAGGGCCTCGGGCTCGAGGAACTCGGGATCGCGACGGACGGGCCAAGGATCGAGACGGATGCCTTCATGCGCACGCTCCACCCCAACATCCTCGCGGCGGGCGATGTGGTGGGGCCTGCGCAATTCACCCATGCCGCCGCGCAGCAGGGATGGGGCGCGGCCGTCAACGCCCTCATCGGCGGGATCGTGCCGGGGGTGCGGGGGCTCAGGGTTGCGGGCGCGACCATCCCGGCCGTCACCTTCACCGACCCCGAGATCGCGCGCGCCGGCCTGACCGAGGAAGAGGCGCGCGCGCGCGGCATTGCGCATGAGGTGACGCGCCACGATCTGAGCCACCTCGACCGCGCCATCGCCGACGGGGTGCAGGCAGGCTTTGTCAAGGTCATCACCGCCGGGCGCCGGGGGCGCATCCTCGGGGTCAGCATCGTCGCCCCCCACGCGGGCGAGATGCTCGCCCCCTTCCTTCTGGCGATGCAGG
>JAUREX010000250.1 GCA_030834485.1 Gemmobacter sp. | reverse complement strand
GGTTATCGGTGGCGCGAACCCCGTCGCCGGCCCCTACTTCGACTTCACCGTGCCGGAGCCCACCGGCGTCGTCGGCATCGTCGCGCCCGCCGAGCCGCCACTGGCCGGCCTCGTGTCGCGCCTCGCGCCCGCCCTCGTCCTCACGGGCGAAGGCATGCGCATCCAGGCGTCCGACAACATCGCGATGCTGCGCGCCCTCGGCGCCGACCCGCGCCTCGAGCCCTGCGATCGAGTCCAGCACCTCGCTTAGCTGCCCGGTCCGCCGCGCGTCGTTGATGAGGTAGGGCTCGCGGTGGAAGAGGACCTTGGCCCCCGTCACCCGCCCGTCGAGGCCGACCCCCGCCACCACGTCGAAGGGGGTCGGCGAATAGCCCGGCGCGCGCAGCACGTCGAAGGTAGAGAACGCATATCCCACAAGGGTTTCGCCCGATTTGACCGCCACCGCCGCGGGCCCGCCATCGGCGAGCGGCTCGATCGCGGTCGCGCCGGGAAAGATCTCGGCCATGACCTCGGCGGTCAGGCGCTCGGTCAGGGGCGGCATCTCGGGCAGGGCGGTCTGTGCCGCCACCCCCACCGCCCAGAGCAGGGCGAGCACCTGCACGAGCAGGGCCCCGATCGGGTTCGTCCATCGACCTCGCGGCACGCGGTGGTCCTCCGGGGGCGGGTTGCACCGGCCGCCCCGCCCGAATTGGACGCGCCCCGCGGCAAAGTGCAAGCGCAATCTTGTCGCCACTTCGAGGTCCGCCTGCTCAGGGCA
>JAUREX010000249.1 GCA_030834485.1 Gemmobacter sp. | reverse complement strand
ACTTCCGATCTCTGCGATCCACCTCCATCCGCCTCGTGTCTGAGCCGCGCCTCGCTCCTGTGCGCGCAGGGCTCGCGCTCGGGCTGGTGACGCTCGGGCAGGGCAACTGTTGCCCCCCCCCCCCCCCTCCCTCCCGTACAAAGTGGACACGTCTCGTCCATCCCTCCGTACTAACTGGACACGTCTCGTCCCTTTCCCACAGGCGGCGGCGCGCCGCTCGAGCGGCTCGTGGTGGTGCTGACGCCTGCGCCGCCGCCCGGCGCGGCCGCGCGCGCGGGCCCGCGCTCGCGCGTGGTGCTGCCGCTCGAGGCCGCGCGCGAGCGCGACGCGGACCTGCCCATCCTTGTCGTGACCGCCTATGCGGACGTGGAGTCGGCGGTGCGGGTCATGCGGGGCGGCGCGACGGACCGCAGCGTGCCGCCCGGGTTGGCGACGAACGACGGGCTCTGGTGCGTGAGGCGCGACGTCACGAGGTCGCGCCCCGCCTCCTGCGGCGGGCCCGCCCCGCCCCGCGGCGGCGCGCCGCCGCCCTGGGCGCCGCAGCCCCACTGGGGGCCGCCCCCGCCGTGGGCGCACCACGCGCCGCCGCCGCACTGGGGGCCGCCGCCGCCCTGGGGCGGCGCGCCGCCGCCCGGCACGACCGCGCCCTCGGTCGCCGCGCCGCGCCCCTGCGCCTCGCCGCCGCCGCCGCCGCCGCCGCCGCCGCCGCCGCCGCCGCCGGGCGACGCGGGGGCGGCCACGTGCCCGCGCACCACCACCTCCACGGCGTCTCTGCGGCCGCGCGCGCGGGCG
>JAUREX010000024.1 GCA_030834485.1 Gemmobacter sp. | reverse complement strand
TCGCGCGCCCGCAGGTCGACTTGCCGCAGCCCGATTCGCCGACCATCCCGAGCGTCTCGCCCGCCGCGATGCTGAAGGACACCTCGTCGACCGCGCGCACCGCGCCGACGCGCCGGCGCAGGATGCCCGCCGTCACCGGGAAATGCATGCTGAGGCCCTCGACCTCGACCAGCGCCGCGCCCTCAGCCATGCGCGACCTCGAGGCGGGCGGGATCGGCGAGGTGGCAGGCGACGTCATGCCCCTGCCCTACCGCCCGGCGGGCCGGGTTCTCGGCGCGGCAGCGGTCGTGGACCTCGGCGCAGCGCGCGGCAAAGGGGCAGGCCGCGGGGGCCGCGCGCAGGATCGGGGGCTGGCCCTCGATCACCCGCAGCCGTGCGGCGCGCGCACCGCGCAGCGCCGGCACCGTCGCGAGCAGGGCCCGCGTATAGGGGTGGCGGGGGGCGGCGAAAAGGTCGTTCACGGGCGCCATCTCGACGATCTGGCCGCCATACATCACCATCACCCGGCCGGCGATGCCCGCGATCACGCCCAGATCATGCGTGATCCAGATGATCGCCATCCCGAGCTTGCGCCGCAGGTCGCGCACAAGCTCGAGGATCTGCGCCTGGATCGTGACATCGAGCGCGGTCGTCGGTTCGTCGAACACGACAAGATCGGGCCGTGGGCAGAGCGCCATCGCCGTCATCGCGCGCTGCAACCCCGAGAACTGGTGCGGATAATCATCAAGCCGGCGGCGTGCATCGGGGATGCCGACCAGATCGAGCAGTTCCGCCGCCCGGCGCCGCGCCGCCTCGGGCGCAAGGCCGAGGTGCTGGCTGAGCGGCTCCATGATCTGGAAGCCGACCGGAAAGACGGGGTTGAGGCTTGTCATCGGGTCCTGAAAGACAAAGCCGATCCGCCGGCCGCGCACGCTGCGCAGATCGCGCGGCGGCAGCTTCAGCAGGTCCGTCCCCCCGAACATCACCGGACCGCCGCTGACGCGGGCGGGCGGGCTCGGCAGCAGGCCGAGGAGCGCCATCATCGACACCGACTTGCCCGACCCGGATTCGCCCACGACGCCCAGAAGCTCGCCGGGCTGGAGCGCAAAGCTCAGGTCGTTGACGGCGTGCACGAAACCCGCCCGCGTGCGGAAGGCAACCGACAGGTTGCGCACGTCGAGGACCGGCACGGCTGCGGCGGACATCCGCTCTCCCATCCCTGCGCCGCGGCGTCTTGCGCGCCGCGTCTTGGGCGCGCTCCTGCGCGCCGGGATCAACCTTGTGCGATATTCACCTGCCTCGCAACAGCTTTCGCGCGCCCGCCCCGCCCCCTTGCCGCGCCGTCCGATCGGGCGCAATCTGCGCGCGATCTTTCATCCTTCCCAAGGGCCACCAGATGCACAATGACGCGTTCCGCCCCGTCTCGGGCTTCGATCTGCCGCGCTTTGCCGGCATCCCGACCTTCATGCGCCTGCCGCATGTGCCGCTCGGCGATCCGCGCATCTCGGAGGTCCATGTCGGGCTGATCGGCGCGCCCTGGGACGGCGGCACCACGAACCGCCCCGGCCCCCGCCACGGGCCGCGCCAGCTGCGCGACGCCTCGACCATGATCCGCGCGCAGAACGGCGTGAGCGGCGTGCGCCCGTTCGAGATGGTGAACTGCGCCGATCTGGGCGACGTGCCGCCCAACCCGGCCGATCTGATGGACAGCCTCAAGCGGATGGAGGATTACTTTGACCGCGTGCGCGCGGCCGGGATCGTGCCGCTGACGGCGGGGGGCGATCATCTCTGCACGCTGCCGATCCTGCGCGCGCTCGCCAAGGGCCGCCCGCTCGGGATGATCCATTTCGACAGCCATACCGACCTCTTCCACAGCTATTTCAACGGCAGCCTCTACACCCACGGCACGCCCTTCCGCCGTGCGGTCGAGGAGGGGCTGCTCGACCCCGCGCGGGTCTGCATGATCGGGATCCGCGGCACCGCCTACGACAGCGAGGATCGCGATTTCGCCCGCTCGGTCGGCATCCGCGTCATCCCGATCGAGGAATTCCACGCCCGCGGCACGGCGGATGTGATGGCCGAAGCGCGCGCCATCGCCGGCGCCGGGCCAACCTATGTGAGCTATGACATCGACTTCATCGACCCCGCCTATGCGCCCGGCACCGGCACGCCCGAGGTGGGCGGGCCGACGAGCTGGCAGGCGCTCGAGGTGGTGCGGATGCTCGAGGGGGTGCAGATCGTGGGGGCGGACCTCGTCGAGGTCTCGCCCCCCTTCGATCCGTCGGGGGGCACGGCCTATCTGGGCGTGTCGGTCATGTTCGAGCTTCTGTGCATGATCGCCCGCGTCCTGCGCCCCTAGCCGATCAGCGGCGAGGCGCCGCCATAGGTTTCCTCATAGTGCCGCTTGAGGCGCATCAGCGCGATCCTGAGCACGATCTTGCCCGAGCGCGCCGACCAGCCGAGGCGCCGCTCGGCCGTCTCGAGCCCTTCGAGATAGCAGCAGCAGCGCAGCGCCATGTCGCCGAGCCCCGGCCCGAGGTCGCGCAGCGCCGCCGCCACGCGGTCGCGCGCCGCCCGCGGGCCGTCGGCGGTGCCCGTGCCCGACCCGAAGCCGCCGCGGTCGCCCCCGGTCAGGAAGCGGTCCCAGTTCTGCGCGACGCGCGGCCCCATCTGCGCGAGTTCGAAATCCTGCCGCAGCCGCTCGGCCGCGGCCACGAGATCGGGCGCAAGGAAGGGCCGGCCGTCCTTCTCGCGCCGCCGGCCGAGGACCGCGACCGGGCTTTCGGCAAGGTTGCAGCGCATCCGGCGCGTGCCGCCCTCTTCGGGGTCCTCGACCAGCCGCGGCTGCCACTCGCCATGCTGGGCCGCGAAGGCCGAGGGCGCCTCGGCCAGCCCGCCCGGCGCGGCCTCGGGCTGGGCGGCGGCGTCGGCCTCGATCAGGCGGCGCAGCGCGGCCCGGCCGGCGGCGGTGATCGCGTATTGCGCGACGCGCCCCCCGCCCCGGCAGGCGATCCAGTCCTTGAGTGCGAAGGCCTGCGCCACCCCTCGGTCGAGCACGCCCGTGCGGATCTTCTCGCCGCCGGGACCGTCGCGCAGCACCACCGCGCGCTCGAATTCGGCGCCGAGCACGAGGAGGGCGCCGGGCTCGATCAGGCGGCGCAGGATGCGGCGGGCCTCGCGCGCAAGCGTCGCCTCGTCGATGCGGCGGGGCGAATCGGGGCCGGAGGATGTGCTGAGGTCGGGGCGGAAGGGGGCGGTCATGGGGTTTGCTCCTCGTGCGTGGATGTCCGGGTCGCGGGTCAGTGCATCGAGGGCGGCGTCGATCAGCGGATCGTCGCGGCGGGTTTCGAACCGCCGGACATGGCGCAGCACGGTCGAGGGATGGCAGCCGGCGCGCCGCGCGAGATTGCGCAGCGACACCCCCGCGGCGGTATGTTCGAGATAGAACCGCGCCGCTTCGGGCAGCCAATCGGGCAGCGCCAGGTCACCGCTTGCCTTCGCCATCATCCTTCATTCCAGACCGCACCCGTGATCGCCGGGCCCCCGGTCCGAGCGGCGCCATGCCGCCCGGCGGCGGCCGGAAAAGACATGGTTAATCACTCGGATTTGGCGAAAATCGTTTACAAAGGATAAACTTCCTCAAAACCTGCGCGCGCTCGAATGCCGCATCATGCAACGCAGGGTTGTGTCGTGGTCAACTGCGCGCCTGTAACCAGCGCGAGGAGCATCCGATGACCGACACCCCCGTCCAGCCCGGCACGATCCGCCGCCCCGCCCTGCTGATCCGTGCCGCGCGCCATGCGCTCGGCGGATACTGCCGCCAGCGCGACCTCGCGCGCCTCATGCCCGGCAATCCGCCCGGCAGCGCGCCCGCGGCCGTCCTGCCGCGCATCCTCGCGGCCGAGGCCGAGGTCGAGACGGCCCGCCGCGCCGGCATCGGGCATTACGACCCGGCGCGCCATGTCGCACTTCTGGCAGCGATCATGGGCGAGGCGCGGCTGGTCGCCGCGGCCCCGGGCTGAGGGAGCTCAGACGAAGGCGTCGGGCATCTCGGCCTTGCGGCGGGCGACGAAGGCATCGAGCGCCTCGGCGATGCCGGGATCGAGGGGGGGCTGCTGGTAATCGCCCAGAAGCCGTGTGACGCGCTGGGCCGCGAGCGCCTCGGTGTCGCGCGCGCCCTCCTCGTCCCAGGTCTCGAAGGGCTTGTAGTCCAAGAGGTCCGTGCGCCAGAAGGCCGACTTGAAATTGGCCTGCGTATGGTCGCAGCCGAGGAAATGCCCGCCCGGGCCAACCTCGCGGATCGCGCCCATCGCCTGCCCGTTCTCGGACACGTCGACCCCGCGCGCGAGGTGGTGCAGGATGCCGAGCTGGTCGGCGTCCATCACGAATTTCTCGTAGGAGGACACAAGCCCCCCCTCGAGCCAGCCGCAGGCGTGCAGCATGAAGTTCACGCCCGACAAAAGCCCCATGTTGAGGCTGTTGGCGGATTCATAGGCCGCCTGCGCGTCGGGCAGCTTCGAGCCGCAGAAGGCGCCCGCGCTGCGATAGGGCAGCCCGAGCCGGCGCGCGAGTTGCCCCGCGCCATAGGTGATGAGGCTCGCCTCGGGCGTCCCGAAGGTGGGCGCGCCCGAGTTCATGTCGATCGAGGCGACGAAGGCGCCGAAGATGACCGGCGCACCCGCCCGGACGAGCTGCGCATAGGCAACGCCCGCAAGCACCTCGGCCAGCACCTGCGTCAGCGTCCCCGCGACCGTCACCGGCGCCATCGCGCCGCCGACGATGAAGGGCGAGACGATCGTCGCCTGCCCCGCCGCCGCATAGACCTCGAGCGCGCCCATCATCACCGAATCGAAGGTCAGCGGCGAGTTGATGTTGATGAGCGAGGTCATCACCGGATGGGCCGCGACCGTCTCCTCGCCAAAGAGGATGCGCGCCATCGCGACCGAATCGGCCGCGCGCGAGGGCTCGGTGACAGAACCCATGAAGGGCTTGTCGCTCAGCGTCATATGCGCAAGCAGCATGTCGAGGTGGCGCTTGTTCACCGGCACGTCGGTCGGCTCGCACACCGTGCCGCCCGAATGGTGCAGCCATTTCGACATGTAGCCGAGTTTCACGAAATTGCGGAAGTCCGCGATCGTGGCATAGCGCCGCCCGCCGTCGCGGTCGCGCACGAAGGGGGGCCCATAGACCGGCGCGAGCACGAGGTTGCGCCCGCCGATCTCGACGTTGCGCTCAGGGTTGCGGGCAAGCTGAGTAAAGCTGCGCGGCGCGCTGGCGCAAAGCTTGCGGGCCAGCCCGCGCGGGATGTGCACCCGCTCGCCCCGGACATCGGCGCCGGCGTCGCGCCAGCGCGCCAGCGCGGCCGGGTTCTCGGGAAAGTTGACGCCGATCTCCTCGAGGATCGTCTCGGCGTTCCACTCGATCACCTCGATCGCCTCAGGGCCGAGCACCTCGAAGTTGGGGATGTTGCGCGCAATGAAGCGCGCGGTCTCGAGGCTGACGGCGGTGCGTTCCGCCCGCCGTGCCGCGCCGCCGCCGCCGCGCGCCTTGCGTCCGCCGAGATCGTTCATCGCGCGTCCTCCCCAAACCTCGGGGGGTTTTAGCGCCTCCGCCCGCCGAGCAGGGCGGAATTGCGTCATCTCGCAAGCGAAAGCGACATGAGCCGCCTTGCACGGGGGGCCGCGCGCGCCTATTGCGCGCGTCATGGCCCAGACGCACGACCGCCTTCTGATCATCGACTTCGGCAGCCAGGTGACGCAGCTCATCGCGCGGCGCCTGCGCGAGCTGCGCGTCTATTGCGAGATCCACCCCTTTCAGAAGGTCACCGACGCCTTTTTGCGCGATTTCGCGCCGAAGGCCGTGATCCTCTCGGGGGGGCCTGCGTCGGTGTTCGAGGCCGGCGCGCCGATGCCGCCTGCGTCGGTCTTCACGCTCGGCGTGCCGATCCTCGGGATCTGCTATGGCCAGCAGGTGATGATGCATTGCCTCGGCGGCAGGGTCGAACGCGGCCACGGCACGGCCGAATTCGGCCGGGCGCTGGTGACGCCCGCGGGCGGGCCGCTCGAGTTGCTGCAAGGCTGGTTCGAGGCCGGGCCCGAGCAGGTCTGGATGAGCCATGGCGATCATGTCAGCGCCATTGCGCCGGGATTCGAGGTCTATGGCACCTCTCCCAACGCGCCCTTCGCGATCACCGCCGACCGGGCGCGGCGCTTCTATGCCGTGCAGTTCCATCCCGAGGTGCACCACACGCCGAAGGGGGCAGAGCTTTACCGCAACTTTGTGCGCATGGCGGGCTTTCGCGGCGACTGGACGATGGGCGCCTTTCGCGCCGAGGCGGTGGCGCGCATCCGCGCGGTCGGATCGGGCCGGGTCATCTGCGGGCTGTCGGGGGGCGTCGACAGCTCGGTCGCGGCGGTGCTGATCCATGAGGCGATCGGCGCGCAGCTTACTTGCGTCTTCGTCGATCATGGCCTCCTGCGGCAGGGCGAGGCGGCCGAGGTCGTGGCGATGTTCCGCGACGCCTACAACATCCCGCTGATCCACGCCGACGAATCCGCGCGATTTCTCGGCGCGCTCGAGGGGGTGAGCGACCCGGAGGTCAAGCGCAAGACGATCGGGCGGCTCTTCATCGATGTCTTCCAGCACCATGCGGCGGCGGTGGGCGGGGCCGAGTTCCTCGCGCAGGGCACGCTTTACCCCGACGTGATCGAGTCGGTGTCCTTCGCGGGGGCGGTCCGTCGGTCACGATCAAGAGCCACCACAATGTGGGCGGGCTTCCCGAGAAGATGGGGATGAAGCTCGTCGAGCCGTTGCGCGAGCTCTTCAAGGATGAGGTGCGCGCGCTCGGGCGCGAGCTTGGCCTGCCGCCGGCCTTCATCGGGCGGCATCCCTTTCCGGGGCCGGGCCTCGCGATCCGCTGCCCGGGCGAGGTGACGGCCGAAAAGCTCGCGATCCTGCGCGCCGCCGATGCGGTCTATATCGACCAGATCCGCCGCCACGGGCTCTATGACGCGATCTGGCAGGCCTTCGCCGCGACCCTGCCGGTGCGGACCGTGGGCGTGATGGGCGACGGGCGGACCTATGATTACGCCTGCGCGCTGCGCGCGGTCACGAGCGTCGACGGCATGACGGCCGATTACTATCCCTTCAGCCATGATTTCCTGTCCGAGACGGCGACGCGCATCATCAACGAGGTGCGCGGGATCAACCGCGTCTTTTACGACGTGACCTCGAAGCCCCCCGGCACGATCGAACTCGAATGATCCGCGTCACCGGCACGCTGCATTGCCCCGATGCGGCGGCGCGCGACGCGCTCGACGCGCATCTGTCCGAGCATGTCCGCCTCAGCCGCGCCGAGCCGGGCTGCCTGCATTTCGAGATCGTGCCGACGGCCGATCCGCTCGTCCTCGCGGTCGATGAGGGCTATCGCGACGCCGACGCCTTTGCCGCCCACAAGGCGCGCGCGGCCGCATCGGCATGGGCCGCGGCGACGGGCGCGGTGCGCCGCGCGCTCGAGGTCCGCGATGAGGCATGATCCGCGCTTGACGCGCCATCCGGCTGCGGTTAGGAAGCCGCACGCTCGGGCGCACCCGGGCGGGATCGCGCGGTTGTAGCTCAGTTGGTTAGAGTACCGGCCTGTCACGCCGGGGGTCGCGGGTTCGAGCCCCGTCAACCGCGCCATCATCCCCCCTTGCGCCCGTCCGGGCAGCGGCCGGTGCCAGCATGCGCCTCTTCCTCTCGCTCGTCGATGGCCTGCCGCTCTGGCTCTTTGCACTCGCGGCGCTGAGCCTCGGGCTGGCGCCCTTCTTCCCCGAGCCGCACATCGTCGAAAAGCTGCGGATGCTTTTCGCCGGCACGCTGGTGCGCCCGATCGACGTCTTCGACCTTTTCTGGCACGCGCTGCCCTTCGGGCTTCTCGCGCTCAAGCTCGCGCGCGGCCACCCGCGCGGCAAGGGTCGCTGAGGGGGCGCGGCCCTACCAGCCGATCAGCACTTTGAAATCGGCGAGCGCGCGCTCCCACACCGAGAGGAAATCTTCGAACGCCGGGCGGGGATAGCCGTCGAGCGAGAAGATGTGGTGGCGGATGAACGGGTCGCCCTCCTCGTCGAGATAGGCGGTGCCGATGTTGTTGTCGCGGTTCCAGTCGTTCATCGTCATCGGATCAAGGGCCGTATCGAGGTTGAAGCCCGCGACGAACTGTACATCCGTGCAGCGTTCGCCGCTGCCGTCGCAGCCATAGAACCAGATGCTGTAGGAAACGCCGCTCGCGGCGCTGTCGATCTTGGGGTCGCCCACGTCATCGACCGTCAGGACGGCCTTGTAGCCCGCATCGCGCAGCGCATCGACGATGCTCTGGGGATAATGGGCGCTGACCGATTGCGCGGCCGCCGGCATGGCGGCGCCAAGCGCGATGAGGGCGGCAGGAAGCGTTCGCAGCATGGTCGGGCCTTTCAGCGCAGCGCGGCGAGGATGCGCGCCCAGCTGCGCGCGCCCTTGCGAAAGCATTCGAGGTCGTATTTCTCGTTCGGGCTGTGGATGCGGTCATCGTCGCGGCCAAAGCCGATCAGCATCGACTGAAGCCCGAGGATGTCCTTCATGTAGCCCGCTACGGGGATCGAGCCGCCGCAGCCCACATAGGCCGCGGGCGTGCCCCATTCGGCGCCGAGGGCTGCGCGCGCGGCCTCGAAGGCGGGGTGGGCGGTGTCCATCCGGCAGGCGGGGCTTGCGCCATGGGGGGCGAATTCGGCCGTGCAATCGGCCGGCAGGGCGGCCCGGACCTGCGCGCGGAAGGCCGCGCGGATCTTCAGCGGGTCCTGATCGCCGACAAGGCGGAAGCTGATCTTGGCGCGTGCCTCGGCCGCCAGCACGGTCTTGAAGCCTGCGCCGGCATAGCCGCCCGCGATCCCGTTCACTTCGCAGGTCGGGCGCGACCAGATCATCTCGAGCACGCTGCGCCCGGCCTCGCCCGCGGGCACCGACAGCCCGACCTCGCCGAGGAAGTCGTCTGGGTCGAAGGGCAGGCCCTGCCATTGGTCGCGGATCGCCTGCGGCAACTCCTCGACGCCCTCGTAAAAGCCCGGGACGGTGACGCGCCCCGATGCGTCATGCAGCCCCGCGATGATGCGCGCGAGGATGCGCGCGGGGTTCGCCGCGGCACCGCCATACATCCCCGAATGCAGATCGCGCGAGGCCGCGCGGATCGTCACCTCCTCGCCCAGAAGGCCGCGCAGCATGGTCACGATCGCGGGCGCGCCATCACCCACAAGGCCCGTGTCGCAGATGAGCGCGCCATCGGCCCGCAGGAGGTCGCGGTTGGCCTGAAGGAACGGGATGAGCGAGGGGGAACCCGATTCCTCCTCGCCCTCGAAAAAGACGGTGATGGGGCCGGGCAGCGTGCCGTGGACGGCCTTCCACGCCCGGCAGGCCTCGAGAAAGGTCATGAGCTGACCCTTGTCGTCCGCCGCGCCCCGCGCCCGGATCACGGGCCCGCGCGGCGTTTCCTCAAGCGCGGGGTCAAAGGGCGGGCGCGCCCAGAGATCGAGCGGATCGACCGGCTGGACATCGTAATGGCCGTAGAACAGGAGGCGCGCCCCCTCCCCCCCGGTCGTGCCGACGACCATCGGGTGGCCGGGCGTGTCGTGGCGCGCGGCCTCGAACCCCAGATCGCGCAGCTCGGCCACCAGCCAGTCCGCGGCGGCGCGGCAGTCGGCCGCATGCGCCGGATCGGTCGAGATCGAGGGGATACGCAAGAGCGCAAAGAGCCGATCGAGGCTGGCCGGCAGGTCCCGGTCAATCCTCTCGAGAACCGCATCCGCCGTCATCCTGCCCCCCTTGCCGCCCCGGCCGCGCACCCTGCGGCGCGACCTGCGACACCCTAGCAGCCCGGCATCTTCTGTCCACCCCGCCCCGCGCGCCGAGGCGGGGCGGGAAATCCGCCGATGCGGGATGCGCGCTGTGGAAAACCGCGCCCCGACATGTTAGCGACTTCGTAAGGTTTCCAACCGAATCGGTGGCAGGCAGGGCAGATGAAGTGGCGCAGGCATCAAGGCCCCGCGGCCGAGCCGGCTGAGGCCGAGATCGCGCTGCGTGGCTTTGACGACTTCGACACGACCCTCGGCGACCTGATGCGGGGCGAGCGGGCGACGCTTGGCAAATCGCTCCTCGATGTGCAGCGCGACCTGCGCATCCCGGCCGAGCGGATCGCGGCCATCGAGACGGGCGACATCGCGGCCTTCGAGGCGCCGAGCTTCATCGCGGGCTATGTGCGTTCCTACGCGCGCTATCTCGGGATGGACCCCGAATGGGCCTATGCCAAGTTCTGCGCCGAGTCGGGCTTCGTGCTTGCCCATGGCCTCGCGCCCGAGGCCTCGTCGCGGCGCGCGCGCGCCCTCATCGACGACACGCGCGAGCCGGGCGATGCGTTCCTTGCGCCCGAGGTGCCCTTCCTCCCCCGCCGCCTGCCCCTGCGGGAGCGGGTCGAGCCCGGTGCGCTCGGCTCGGCGGCGCTGCTTGTCCTTCTGATCGGGGCGATCGGCTATGGCGGCTGGTCGGTCCTGCGCGAGTTGCAGCAGGTGCAGGTGACGCCCATCGATCAGGCGCCGCAGGTCGCGGTGCAGATCGACCCGCTCGGCAATGTCGGGCGCGCCGAGCAGGGCGCCGCCGTCGCCGCCCCCGCCGAGGCGAGCGCGGCGGTCGCGCTTGAGCAGTTCTATCGCCCCGAGGCGCTGAGCGTGCCGATCCTGACGCCCCGCGACGGCCCGATCGCGGCGATCGAGCCGGGCACGATGGACCCCGCCCCGATCCCCGAGGCGCCGGCAGCCGGGCGGATCGACGCGCTTCTGGCCGAGGCGCTCGGGGCGGATGGTGCGGCGGGCGCTGCCGATGCCCCTGCGGCCGAGGTCGCCGTCGCCGATGCGGTGCAGGTCTTTGCCGAGCCCCCGCCCCCGGTCGAGATCGTCGCCGTCCGCCCCGCCTGGGTGCGGGTGCAGGCGGCCGATGGCACGGTGCTCTTCGAGAAGATCCTCGATGCGGGCGAGCGCTATCGCGTGCCCGTCTCCGAGGCGCCGCCGGTCCTGCGGGCGGGCAATTCGGGCGCGGTCTATTTCGTGCTCGACGGCGCGGTGCACGGGCCGGCCTCGACGACGCGGCAGGTCGTGCGCAATGTCGTGCTCTCGCCCGACGCGCTGGCCGGGGCCTATGCGCCGGCCGATCTGACGCGCGATGCCGATCTGTCGCGCCTTGTCGAACTGCGGCCCGGTGCGGGGGGGAACTGACGCCCCGGGGCGCGGTTTCAGCCCGCCATCAGCCTCGGGTCGAAGGGGTATTTCGTGAGGTTCTCGCAGCCCGTCTCGGTGATCAGCACCTGATCCTCGAGCTTGATCGAGAAATCGCCCCCCTCGGGGCTCACCAGCGCCTCGACGCAGATCGTCATCCCGGGTTCGAGCGCGACGTCGAAGGCGCCCTCTGCCCAGCCGTCCGGATAGGGCACGAAGGGCCATTCGTCGCAAAGCCCGACGCCATGCATCTTGCACGAATACTTCTGCCGCTGATAGCGCGACTCGAGCTGGTGGCCGCCGTGGACAAGCTCGCGGATGGTGACGCCGGGGCGCAGGCGGGCCTGATGGTCGCGGATGTGGTCGAGCGCATGGGCGAAGGCGCTGCGCATCTCGTTCGTCGGGCGGCCGTCGCCCACCCACCATGTCCGCGAGATGTCGATGCAGATACCATAGGCGCCGATCAGGTCGGTGTCGAAGGCCACGATCTCGTCGGGCTGGATGAGGCGCGGCCCGCATTCCTGAAACCACGGGTTCGTCCGCGGGCCCGAGGCCAGCAGCCGCGTCTCGATCCACTCGCCGCCGCGGCGGATGTTCTCGGCGTGCAGGACCGACCAGACGTCGTCCTCGCTCATCCTGCCCGAGGGGACGCCGGCGCGGCAGGCGCGCTCCATCTCGGCGATCGCGGCCTCGCAGGCGGCCGAGGCGCAGCGCATCGCGGCGATCTCGTCGGGGCCCTTGATGGCGCGGGTGCGTTCGGTCACCACCTCGCCCTCGAGCACCTCGAAGCCCGCACGTTCGAGCGCGCGCAGCCCGTGGACCATGATCTTGTCGACCGCAAGGCGCCGGTTCGACCCCGCATGCGCCGCCATCACCTCGGCCACCTGGCCCGCGAAGGACGAGGCGTCGGCCTCGGTCCGGTCGCCGCAGACGTTGTAGAAGAAGGACGCGCCCGAGCGGATCTCGGCGATGAGCGGATTATAGGTCACGAGGAAGGGCGCCTGGCGGTATTCCCAGATCACCATGTGCCCATCAGCGCACAGCAGCACCGCCCGGAACGGGTTGTGGCTGTTCCAGAGCTGCATGTTCGTCGTGTCGGTCGCATAGCGGATGTTGAGCGGATCGAAGAGCAGGAGCCCCCCGATGTCGCGCGCCACCAGCGCCGCCGTCAGCCGCCGCCAGCGGAATTCGCGCATCCTCTGCAGGTCGGGGAGTTCGAGCCCGAGGGCGGCCCATTCGGCGAAGGCAAGCTGGGTCGGGCCGATCTCTACCCGGTCGTTGTCGTTGGGGCTGCCATCGCCCAGCCGGTCGCCCCGGCTCGGGTCGATCTTGCGCGGCGGGCGGGGGGTGTGGACGATGTTCATGGCGGCTCCGGCGGCGGGGTTTCGTGACACAGTAACGCCCGGCGCGCGCCCCGGCGCGCCGTTTGCGACATCGCCGAGGTCGGGAGGCGACCTTGGGGGGCTACCTCGGCGCGGTGCCCGGCTGGACGCTGCGCCGGCCAAGGGCTATGCCGTCGCCATGTCCGACCGCCCCGCCCGCCTGCGCGCCCATGCTCGCGCCCTTCTCGCCCTCGGCCTGCCGCTTGCGGGCAGCCAGGTTGCGCAGATGGCGCTGCACGTCACCGACACGATCATGCTCGGCTGGCATTCGGTCGACGCGCTGGCGGCCGGCGTTCTCGGGGCGTCGACCTTCTTTCTGGTGTTCACGCTCGGCTCGGGGTTCGCGCAAGCGGTGATGCCCATGGTCGCGGCAGCACTCGGGCGCGGCGACGAGGCGCAGGTGCGGCGCGACGCGCGGATGGGGCTCTGGCTGTCGGCGGCCTTTGGCGTCATGGCCTATCCGGTCTTCTGGAACGCCCGGCCAATCCTCGATGCGCTCGGGCAGGATCCGGTGGTGGCGGCGCTCGCGGCCGATTACCTTCGCGTCGCGGGGCTCGGCCTCGTGCCGGCGCTTGGTGTGATGGTGCTGCGCTCTTTCCTCTCGGCGCTCGGGCGGGGGCAAATGGTGCTGTGGGTCACGCTCGCGGGGGTGGCGATCAATGCCGCGCTCAACTGGGTGCTGATCTTCGGCAACCTCGGCGCGCCCGAGATGGGCGTCGTCGGGGCGGCGGTCGCCTCGGTCGGGGTGCAGGTGGCGATGCTGGGGCTGCTGGCGGCCTATGCGGCCTGGGGGCCGGGGCTGGCGCGCTATGGCGTGCTGACGCGCCTGTGGCGCAGCGACTGGCCGGCGCTCGGACAGGTCTTCCGGATCGGCTGGCCGATCGGGCTGACGGGCCTGTCCGAGGGCGGGCTCTTTCACGCCTCGGCGATCATGATGGGCTGGATCGGCACGACCGAGCTTGCCGCCCACGGCATCGCGATCGAGGTGACGGCGGTTGCGTTCATGATCCATCTCGGGCTCTCGAACGCCGCGACCGTGCGGGTGGGCTGGGCCGAGGGGGCGGGCGACGGGCAGGGGCTGCGCGAGGGGGCGGCGATGGCGCTCGGCCTCTCAGGCGTCGCGGCCTTCGCGATCATCGCCCTTTACCTGACGATGGCCGAGCCGATCATGCGGCTCTTTCTGAACCCCGCCGATCCGCGCGCGGACGAGATCGTGGCCTTCGGCAGCGTGCTGATCGTGCTTGCGGCACTCTTTCAGCTCTTCGATGCGGGGCAGGTGATGCTGCTCGGGCTGCTGCGGGGCTTGCGCGACACGCGCGTGCCGATGGTGCAGACCGCGATCAGCTATTGGCTCGTCGGCATCCCGGCGAGCTATCTGCTCGCGTTTCCGCTGGGCCTCGGGGGGGCGGGGCTGTGGCTGGGGCTGACGGTCGGGCTGGCGGTCGCGGCCTGCCTGCTCGGCCTCAGGCTCTGGCGGCGGCTCGGGGCGATGGGGGCGCTCGGGCCTGCCGCGCCCTTGCCAGCGAAAGGGTGAGCGACTAGGACATCGCTCAGTGGTTTCAGCCTTGGAGATCGGCATGGCACGCGCGAAGATCGCATTGATCGGGGCGGGGCAGATCGGCGGCACGCTCGCCCATCTCGCCGCGATGAAGGAACTCGGCGACATCATCCTCTTCGACATCGCCGAGGGCGTGCCGCAGGGCAAGGCGCTCGATATCGCGCAATCGGGCCCGTCGGAGGGGTTCGACGCGAGCCTGCGCGGCGCGAATGATTATGCCGCGATCGCGGGGGCGGATGTGTGCATCGTCACCGCCGGCGTGCCGCGCAAGCCCGGCATGAGCCGCGACGATCTGCTGGGCATCAACCTCAAGGTCATGAAGTCGGTCGGCGAGGGGATCGCGGCCCATGCGCCGAATGCCTTCGTCATCTGCATCACCAACCCGCTCGATGCGATGGTCTGGGCGCTGCGCGAGTTTTCGGGGCTGCCGCATGCCAAGGTCGTGGGCATGGCGGGCGTGCTCGATTCGGCGCGCTTCCGGCACTTCCTCAGCCTCGAGTTCAACGTCTCGATGCGCGATGTCACGGCCTTCGTGCTCGGCGGGCATGGCGACACGATGGTGCCGCTCGTGCGCTATTCGACGGTCGCGGGTATCCCGCTGCCGGACCTCGTGCAGATGGGCTGGACGACGCAGGACCGGCTCGACGCCATCGTGCAGCGCACCCGCGACGGGGGCGCCGAGATCGTGGGGCTGCTGAAGACCGGCTCGGCCTTCTACGCGCCGGCCACCTCGGCCATCGAGATGGCCGAGGCCTATCTCAAGGATCAGAAGCGCCTGCTGCCCTGCGCGGCCCATGTCGCGGGGGCCTTCGGGCTCGACGGGCTTTATGTCGGGGTGCCGGTGGTGATCGGCGCGGCCGGGGTGGAGCGGATCGCGGACATCCGCCTCAACCCCGACGAGCAGGCGATGTTCGACAAATCGGTGGCGGCGGTGCGCGGCCTGGTCGCGGCCTGCAAGACGATCGACCCCTCGCTTGGCTGAAGCGGCGCCCGGACTGGCGCCCGGACTGGCCCCCGGACTGGCCCCCGGCGCGGCGGGGGCGGTCTGATGCGGCCCGGGGCGCGCAACCTCATCACCGATGTCGCGGGGCTGCGCGTCGGCAATGCGGCCGACGACCGCCTCAAGACCGGCGTCACGGTCGTGGTGCCCGATGAGCCTGCGGTGGCGGCCGTCCATGTCATGGGGGGTGCGCCTGGGACGCGCGAGACCGACCTGCTCGCGCCCGGCCGGCTGGTCGAGCGGGTGGATGCGCTGGTGCTGTCGGGCGGTTCGGCCTTCGGGCTCGAAGCCTGCGGCGGCGTGATGGCGGGCCTGCGCGCGGCGGGGCGGGGATTTGCGGTCGGGCCATTGCGCGTGCCGATCGTGCCGGGCGCGATCCTTTTCGATCTGCTCGCGGGCGGGGCGACGGACTGGGCCGAGAACCCCTATCCCGCGCTCGGGCGCGCGGCACTCGGGCAGGCGGGGCTCGAGTTCGCGCTGGGCTCGGAGGGCGCGGGCAAGGGGGCGACGACGGCCGATCTCAAGGGCGGGCTCGGCTCGGCTTCGGCAGTCCTCGACTCGGGCGTGACGGTGGGCGCGCTGGTTGCCGTCAACAGCCTCGGCTCGGCCGTCAGCCCCGACGAAGGCCGCTTCTGGGCGGCTCCGTGGGAGTTCGGGGCAGAATTCGGCGGGCGCGGCCTGCCGCGCGTCGGCATCCCCGGCGCCGACCCCCGCCCCGGCAAGGCGCAGGGCGCCGCGACCACGATCGCGATCGTCGCGACCGATGCTATCCTCACCCGGCCCGAGGCGCAAAGAATGGCCGTCGCGGCCCATGACGGCATGGCGCGCGCCATCGTGCCCTCGCACACCGCCTTTGACGGTGATCTGGTCTTTGCGCTGGCGACGGGGCGGCGGGCCTTGGCTGATCCGGCTGCCGATGGCTATGCGCTCTGCCATGCGGCGGCGGCCTGCCTCTCGCGCGCGATCGCGCGCGCCGTCCACGCCGCCCGGCCCGAGGCGGGCGACACCCAGCCCGTCTGGCGGGCGCGCTTTAGCTAGGGCGCGACCCGGCGCGGCGCCAGCCGGCGCAAGGCGGCGGTGTTCTCGATCAGCGACAGCGCCGGCGCCGCGCGTCCCGAGAGCGCGAGCGTCATGGCGCGCAAGGCCTCGGTCGCAGCGACATCATCCTCGGGCAGCGTGCCCGGGGCGACGGGGGTGCCAACAGTGACGACGAAGCTCTGGCGGGCCTTGTTGAGGGTCTCGTGAAAGAGGGTGATGTCGCGCAGCGTCGGGTGGATCGCGTCGAATAGATAGAAGAGCGCCGAGTTGCGCGCCCCGATGTTGACCGGCACGACCGGCAGCGCGTGGCGGCGCGCAAGCGTGGCGGCCGAGGCGAGCCAGGGCCGCTCATGCAGCTTGAGGCCCTCGCGCCGGGCCAGCCGCCCCGAGGGAAAGATCACGCCCAGACGCCCCGCACCGATGGCCTCCTGCGCCCAGGCGAGCGTCGTGCGGGCCTTGGCGCGGCTGCGCTTTTCGGGGCGCCATTCGACCGGGGCAACCATCGCCGCCATCTGCGGCAGCACGCGCAGGATGTCGGCGTTGGCGAAGAAATAGAGGTCTGGCCGCAGCGCGCGCAGCACCGACCACAGGATGATGCCGTCGGCGATGCCGGTCGGGTGGTTCGCGACAATGAGCGCAGGCCCCGTGCGCGGCACCCGCGCCAGGCCGCTTGCGCGGACATCGCGCGCGATGCGCGCGGCCATCCGGTCGAAGATCTCGGCCGGCGGCAGGTCGCGGATCTCGGCCGCGACGCGCAGCGTGCGCGGATAGCCAAGCAGCGCCTCGAGCACCGCGCGCGCCGGCACGCGCCACCCCTGCCCGGCATGGAGCCAGGGGGCACGCTCGGCGATCAGCGGGTCGAGGATCTCGCGCATGGGACCTCCTTCATCAGATCGCGATGACAGGTGCATGACATCGCCGATCGAGAGGCGCGGGAACCGGATCGCCGTCACCTGCACCGCCTCCGCCCGGAGTGCGCGTGCCGAGATTTCACCCCTTCGTCATGCAGCCGTCACCGCACCGTTGCCGCCGCGGGGCAGATATGGGGCACAGCGGTGCTGGGGGTCGCAGATATGGCTGTCCTGCGCATTTCGGTCGGTGAGTGCGCCGCGGGTCGGGCAGAGCCCGCGATCCGCGCCGCCCTCGCACACATCGCCCCCGAGGCGCCCGTCGCGGTGCTGGTGCACGGGTTCCGCCTGCCCGGGGCGAACTGGCGGCCCTGCCCCGAGCGGCATGTGTTCGCGCCCCTCGAGCGGTTCGCAGGCGCGCCGCGCTGGCCCGGGCGGCTCGGGCTGGGGGGCGAGGCGGGGCTGGCGATCAGCTTCGAATGGCCCGCGCGGGGCGGGTTGCGCGCGGTCTTTCGGCGCACGGGCGCGGCGGCGGCGGCGCTGGCGGCGCTGATGCTCGCGCTGCGGCGCGCGGCCCCTTGCGCGCGGCTGACCCTGATCGGCCATTCGATGGGGGCCGAGGTCGTGCTCGGCGCGCTCGGGGCGCTGCCGGCGCCGGTTGCGGATGCGGCGGTGCTGCTCGCGGCGGCGGCCTGCCGGACGCGGGCGCATCGGGCAGCGGCCTCGGCGGGCGGGCGGGGGTGCGCGATCCTCAACGTCACCTCGGCCGAGAACGACCCCTATGACCGGCTGCTGAGCGCGCTGCTGCGGGGGCTGATCGAGGCGACGCCGGCCGCGGGCCTCGGGGCGGCGCGCGCGAACTGGACGGACCTCGCGCTCGACGATCCCGCGACCCTCGCGACGCTGGCGGCGCTCGGTCATCCGCTGCGGCCGACGGACGGGCGGGTGTGCCATCTGAGCACCTATACGCGGCCCGGCGCGCTCGAGCTTTACGGCGCGCTGATCCACGGCCGCCCGACGCCCGAGCGGCTCGCCCTTGCGCTGCGGGCGGGCGGTCGGGTGCCGGTGCCGGCGCCGCGCGCGGCACTCATGCCCGGGGTGGCGGATGCGGCCGGGGCGGGCGTCACAATTCCTTGACATTGCGGCGTCACACCGGGGGAAATTCGCCCGGAGTCGCCATGACCGCAGCACGATCCATCACCCGAGACATCAGCTATGCCTCTGCCGCCCGCAGCCGCGGCGCGCGCACCCTGATCCGGGTGCTCGAGAACGCGACGGGCAGGCTCTCGCTCATCCGCAGGGCGGACGGATACGAGGCGGACATCGCCCGCGGCCGCAGCTTCTGGCAGGTGATGCCCGAGCGCTACGGGCTGCGCCTCGAGGTGACGCGCGGCGCGCTGGCGGACATCCCCGCCCAAGGGCCGCTCGTCGTCATCGCGAACCATCCCTTCGGCATCCTCGACGGGCTGATGATGGGGCATCTGCTCGACACGGTGCGGGGCGATTTCCGCATCCTCGCCAATGCGGTCTTTCGCAAGGCGCCCGACCTCGATCGCGTGCTGCTGCCGATCTCGTTCGATCCGGGGCCCGAGGCGGTCGCGGCCAACCTCGGGACGCGGGCGCGCGCGCTGGGCTGGCTCCGCGAGGGGGGCGCGGTCGGGGTCTTTCCGGGCGGGACCGTCTCGACCGCGGCACGGCCCTTCGGGCGGCCCTTCGATCCGGGCTGGCGGCGCTTTACCGCGCGGATGATCGCGAAATCGGGCGCCACCGTCGTGCCGGTCTTTTTCGAGGGGCAGAACAGCCGCCTTTTCCAGATCGCGAGCCATATGCACTACACGTTGCGGCTGGGGCTTCTCATCAAGGAGTTTCGCGCCCGGGTCGATGCGCCCGTGCGCATCGCGATCGGCGCGCCGATCCCGCCTGCGGCACTTGCGCATCTGCACGGCGATCCGGGCGCGATGATGGCGCATCTGCGCGCCGCGACCTATGCCCTCTCGCCCGGCTTGCCGCAGGGCGCGCCGCTCGGCTATGAATTCGAGGATCACCACCGCGACCGTTAGGCCGGGGCGCGTCATCAATCGGACACAGAGCGGTGTTATCCACAGGTCAAACTGCGGGCAGGCGGGCACATGCGGCAACTTCTACCACCTCTGCGCCTCGTCGGCGCGACGATCCTGCGCGACGGTGCGATGCAGCGCCGCTCGGTCGCGCTGGCCGAGGGGCGCATCACCCGAGGGCCCCTGCCCGAGGTCGATCTGACGGGTTATCTGATCCTGCCGGGCATCATCGACCTGCATGGCGACGGGTTCGAGCGCCACATCCAGCCGCGCACCGGCGTCTCTTTCGATCTGGCGAGCGGGCTGCGCTCGGCCGCGCGCGAGATCGCGGGCTGCGGCATCACCACCGCCTGGCTCGCGCAGGGCTGGAGCTGGGAGGGGGCGCATCGCAGCCCCGAGGCGGCCGAGGCGGTCCTCGCGGCGCATGAGCGCCTGCGCGACAGCTTCGGCCCCGACATCCGCGTGCAGTTGCGCGCCGAGGTGCATCTGACCGACGAGACCGCCCGGCTGATCGCGGCGGTGCGCCGCTTCGGGGTCGATTTCGTCATCTTCAACGACCATCTGGCCGAGGGCCGCGCGATGCAGGCGCAGCGCCCGCTCGATTTCGCGCTCTGGGCGCGCAAGCTCGGCCGCGCCCCCGAGGCGCTGGGCGCAAGCCTCGATACGGCCGAGGCGCGCGCGCCCGAGGTGCCGCGCCATCTGTGCCGGCTGGCCGAGGCCTTCGACGAGGCGGGCGTGGCCTATGGCAGCCACGACGACCCCGACGGCGAGACGCGCGAGCGCTATTCGATGATCGGGGCGCGCATCGCCGAGTTTCCGACCTCGCGCGTGGCGGCGGCGGCGGCGAAGGCGATGGGCTCTCCGGTGTTGATGGGGGCGCCCAATGTCGTGCGCGGCCGCTCGGCCTCGGGCAATGTCGCGGCCGAGGCGCTGATCGCCGAGGGGCTCTGCGATGCGCTGGTGTCGGATTACCACTATCCCGCCCTGCCGCAGGCGGCGTTCGCGCTCTTTGACCGGGGGCTCTGCACGCTGCCGCAGGCCTGGGGCATGATCTCGACCGCGCCGGCCGAGGTGCTGGGCCTGCACGACCGCGGACGGATCGAGCCGGGGCTGCGCGCCGACCTCGTCGTCGTCAACGCCGAGACGCGCGAGATCGAGGCAACGATCGCGGGCGGGCGGATGGCCTATCTCTCGGGCGAGGTCGCGCGCCGCTTCCTCGCCGCCCCACAGCCGCTCCTGCGGATCGCCGCCGAATAGGCCGCGGCCCTCAGGGCCCTTCGGCGAAGGCTGCGCGCATCTCGGCAAGGTTGTGGCGCTGCATGCCTTGCGCATCGAAGTTCCCGGGCGCGAGCCACCCCTCAAGCGCGCGCCCGAGGGCAGGCCATTCGGCGTCGATCATCGCGAACCAGGCCGTATCGCGGTTCCTGCCCTTGACCACCATGTGCTGGCGAAAGAGCCCCTCGAAGCTGAACCCCAGGCGCAGCGCCGCCCGGCGCGAGGGGAGGTTCTCGCTGTTGCACTTCCATTCGAAGCGGCGATAGCCCAGATCGTCGAAGATGTGGCGCGCAAAGAGAAGGAAGGCCTCGGTCGCGGCCGGCCGGCGCGCCATCGCCGGCCCCCAGTAGATGTTGCCGATCTCGGCGACGCCATGGGCCACATCGATCCGCATGAGGGTCTGGCGGCCCATGACCGCCCCGGTCGCCCGGTCGAGCACGGCGTAAAAGATCGGATCGAGGCTTTGCGCCTTCGCCGCCACCCAGTCGCGGAACGCCGCGCGCGAGACGGGCGGCACCTCGGGCAGCCAGCGGAACCGCTCGGCCGCATCCGCGACGGTCGAGGCATCGAAGAGCCCCTCGGCATGGCGCTCGGGATCGAGCCGCTCGAGCCGGACGAGCCGCCCCTCGAGCACGGCCGCCTCCGGCCGGGCGCGTGGCGTCCACTGCGACAGATCCTCGGCCATCCCGCCCCTCCCCTGCGCCTCGGGTATGCTGTGCCGGAGCGTCATCTTCATCTAATCCCGCCGGCGCAGACTGGGCAAGCCGCAGGGCGATTTTGCTCAACTCACGCCTGAGGCATGATCGCCTCTTTCCCCTACGGGTCAGCCATCGCGAACCATGGCGGCCGTCTGGCGACGGGGAAAGGCCGACGCTCTGCTTCATCATTCGGACCAGGGATCGCAATACACAAGCGCGCAGTTTCAACGGCTTCTCGCCGACAACGGCATCACCTGCTCAATGAGCCGGGCAGGCAACGTCTGGGACAAT
>JAUREX010000247.1 GCA_030834485.1 Gemmobacter sp. | reverse complement strand
TGATCGCCGCCCGCCACCTGCACGAATCCCTGGGCGGTGTCGAAGGCCTGGATGAAAAGACTGCCAAAAAGGTCGAGTTTTATACCAGGCAGTACATCGATGCGCTGTCGCCATCCAATTTCCTGCTCACCAACCCTGAAGTGCTGCGCGAAACCGTCAACTCGGGCGGCATGAATCTGCTCAAGGGACTGAACAACCTGCTCGAAGATCTGAGCAGCGGCAATGGTGCGCAGTTGAAGGTGCGGATGACGGACACCAGCGCGTTCAAGCTCGGAGGGAACATTGCAACCACCAGGGGCAAGGTGGTTTATCAGAACGACATCATGCAACTGATCCAGTACGAGCCGCTGACGGCCAAGGTACATGCAACTCCGCTGCTGATCATCCCGCCCTGGATCAACAAGTTCTACATCCTCGACTTGCGCGAGAAAAACTCGTTTGTACGCTGGGCTGTGGAGCAGGGCCATACCGTATTCGTCATTTCATGGGTCAATCCCGACGAAACCCTGGCGCACAAGACTTTTGACGATTATCTGACCGACGGCGCGTTGGCGGCACTGGACGCGGTGCGCGACATCACAGGCGAGGCGCAGGCGAATGTCATCGGTTATTGCCTGGGCGGGACGCTGCTCGCCAGCACGCTTGCCTATATGTCGGCAAAGGGCGACGACCGCGTGAAGGCCGCGACCTTCTTCACCTCGATGGTCGATTTCGAGGAGGCGGGCGAACTGTCGGTGTTCATCGACGAAGAGCAACTCGCCAGCCTGGAAGAGAAGATGAGCGAGCGCGGCTATCTCGAAGGGACC
>JAUREX010000246.1 GCA_030834485.1 Gemmobacter sp. | reverse complement strand
AGAGCCGCGCCTCGACGTACTCCTCGAGCGCCGCCCGGAACGAGCCTTCGCCGGCGAGGTCCGGCTGCTCACCGACGGCCTTCTCGATCTCGGCGATGCGCGCCTCGGCCTCGGCGAGAAGCGCCTGCGCGCCGGCCGCGTCGTCGCGCGCCCGGCGCCGCGACGGTCGTCGTCGCGCCGCGCATCGACGAGGCGGGCGTGCCCAATCGCGACAGCCTCGTGCCCGAGCTCGACCGCGGCAACCTGCTCTCCTTCTCGCGTTATCCGGGCGTCGACCGGCGCGAATCGGGCAATCGGGTGCAGTTCGGGCTGGGGCTGACGCGGCGGGCGGCGTCGGGGGCGTCGCGCGAGATGGTGCTGGGCGGGATCGTGCGGCCGGCCGCGGATGCCCTCTTTGCGCCCGAGCCGGGTGCGGCGGGCTGGAGCGGCGAGTGGCTGGTGGCCGCGCGGCTCGACGGGGCGGACGGGCGCACGGTTTCGGGGCGGGTCGTCCTCGATGCGCAAGGCGCGCCGGCGCGCAGCGACCTCGGCCTGACGCAGAGCCTGCGCGACCTCGACCTCAGCACGAGCTGGACCTGGGCGGCCGCCGACCCCGACAGCCCGGATGTGCGGCTGCGCACCGATATCTCGAACCTCTCGGCACAGATCACGGCGCGCCTCGGGCCGCATCTGCGCGCCGATGCGTCGGGCTATTTCGATGTCGCGGCGGGCGAACCCACGGTCGGGCGGCTGGCGCTGGCCTACATCAACGAATGCCTGCGGGCGGATCTGTCGTTCGACACCCGCTTCACCGCGGCCGAAGGTTTGCTCGAATCAAGTGA
>JAUREX010000245.1 GCA_030834485.1 Gemmobacter sp. | reverse complement strand
GAGGTGCCCGACCGCGGGCGGCGGTTCTGGGAACTCAACAACCCGCCCGATGTCGGGCGGATCGAAGAGATCATGGCCGCCGAGCATATCGCCTGACGGGGCCCCTTGCCCGTCAGGGCATGCCGGCCCGGTCGTATATCGCGGTCGCCCTCGCGGCGTTGATCCCGAAGATCTCGGCGTTCACCCCGCTCGGGCGGAAGTCGGCATAGGCCGCGATCGGGCCCGTGGGCTTGACCGTCGCGACCACCGGATATTCGTTGTTGCTGTCGGCGAGCACAACCTGCGCCGCGTCGCTTGTCAGGAACTCGATGAAGCGGAGCGCGTTCTCGGGGTTGGGCGCGGTCTTCACGACGCCCGCCCCCGAGAGGTTCACATGCGTGCCGCGGTTCAACTGGTTTGGGAAGATGATCCCGACCGCCTCGGCCGCGGCGCGGTCCTCGGCCTCGGGACGGCGACGGGTGAGCGGGTCGAGGGCGTCCTCGCCGCCGCGCGGCTCGGGGTCGAGATGCCGCTCGGCGCCTGGCGCCTCAGCGTCGAGGGCGAGGGGGGCATGGCCGAGGGCGGGGGCGCGGGGCTGATCGCGCGCGTCCCCGCGGTCGGCTTCGACGGGATGCGCCTCGGCCTCGCGACAGAGGCGGTCGGGACCGAGGGCGACAGCCTCGGGCTCTTCCTGCGCCGCCCCCTCGCCGCCACGGGCGGGCGGGCCGAGATCGCGCTGCCGGTTGCAGCCCCCGCAGGCGCAGGGGTCGCACATGCGCGGCTCGAGGCCGATCTGGCCGCGCCGCTGCGCCAGCTCGACCTCGGCATCGCATACGGCCGCCCGCTCGCGGCCGGGCACGGCTGGCTCTCGGGCGCCCTGATCGCGACGGAAAACACGGGCCACCGCGCGGGGCCGGTCCGGCTCGGCGCGATGGCGGGGCTGCGGATCAGCTTCTGAACCG
>JAUREX010000244.1 GCA_030834485.1 Gemmobacter sp. | reverse complement strand
CACAGCCATGCCCGCCGCCGTGGTCAGGAGCGCCTCCCAGATCCCGCCCGCGAGGGCCGCCGCATCGGCGCGCGCGCCGCTTTCCTCGAGCGCGCGAAAGGCCTCGATCATCCCCAGCACCGTCCCGAGCAGGCCCAGAAGCGGCGCGGCCGTCGTCACGAGGTCGAGCAGCCTGAGCCCCGCGCGCGCCTCGGACAGGATCGCGCGCGCGGCGCGCGCGGTCTCGGCCTCGGCCGCTGCCTGATCGAGCGTCGGGTCGCCCGCCGCCGCCATCGCCGCCGTCGCAAGCCGCGCGCGCGCCGTGCGCGCCCCGCGCAGCATCGCCGCAGCACCCGCCGCATCGCCCGCCTGCCAGCGTTCCGCCGCCGCCCGCGTCCGCGCCCCGCCCCGGAACGCCCCGGCGCGCGCAAGATCGGCCAGCTTCCAAAGGATCGTCGCAACGGTCACGACCGACAGCGCCCCGATCGCCCACATCGCCGGCCCACCCCGCTCGAGTGCGGCCGCGACCGCGCCGAGCACCTCGGCGAGCGGCAGCGCGTCGGGCTGGCTCGGCGCATCCATCTCGGCATTCTCCTGCGTTGCCCCTCGGGTCTAAGGCAGCGCCGCCCCCGGGTGCAAGGGGCCGCCCGACCGCCATGGCCGCGCGATCGGGCCGGGTCGTACCCCGGAGGGCGGCTGCCGATCTCGGGCGTCGACGCCGGTCAGGCGGCCGTGCGCGACAGGGTCGCGCGCCGCGCGGCCGCCACGCGCAGGATGATGTGGTCGGCCAGGAGGCCCATGAACGCCACGGCAAAGCCGAGCACTGTCCGCCATCAGCGCCCATGGGACAGTTTGGCATGTTTGCTTATCGGAGGGTTTTCGGCTCATCTTAACCTCACATGGAGTTGAAGATGACGAAGAGACCCGTGACGACGAAGGCGCCTGCCGAGCAGGTTGTGAAGGATATCCGGCG
>JAUREX010000243.1 GCA_030834485.1 Gemmobacter sp. | reverse complement strand
CTGATTTCCTCGAACTCGGCGTCGGTCAGCCCCGAATAGGCCTTGGCGACGGGCACAAGCGCGTTGCCGTCGCGCAGCGCGAAGGTGAAATCGGTGTAAAGCGTCGCGCGCCGCCCGTGGCCGGCCTGCGCATAGACCATCACCGCATCGATGCTGAAGGGGTCGAGCTTCCACTTCCACCACGCGCCGCGCCGCCGCCCCGCCTGATAGGCCGAGCCGCGCGCCTTGAGCATGAGCCCCTCGGCCCGCCGCTCGCGCGCCCCCTCGCGCAGGCCCGCGAGCGTGGCCCAGTCGGCAAAGCCGACCTCGGGCGAAAGGCCGAGCGGCAGATCCGCGGGCAGCCCCGCGATGAGGTGCGCGAGCATCGCGCGCCGTTCGGACAGCGGCCGGTCGCGGATGTCCTGCCCGCCCCATTCCACGAGGTCATAGGCCAGCATCCGCGCCGGCGCCTCGGCCAGAAGCCGCCTCGGCACCGTCTTGCGCCCGATCCGGGGCTGGAGCGATGCAAACGGCAGGGGCGCGCCCGCGGCCGCGTCCCAGGCGAGCACCTCGCCGTCGATGACGGTGCCCTCGGGCAGATGCGCGGCAAGGGGCGCGAATTCGGTAAAGCGCGCCGCGATCGCCTCCTCGCCCCGCGACCACAGATGCAGCGCGCCGCCCCGCACGATCGCCTGCGCGCGGATGCCGTCCCATTTCCATTCCGCGAGCCAATCGCCCGGGTCGCCGAGGCTGTGGGGCGGGGCCTCGAGCGGGTGGGCAAGGCAGAAGGGATAGGGCCGCGTCGCATCGCCATCGCCCGAGACGAGGGCCGCGAAATCGATCGTCTCCGGGTCCCAGGCGCCGGTGAGGCGGTGCGCGAGCGTCGCGGCCTCGACCCCCGTCGCCTCGGCAAGCGCGCGCGTCATCAGACCCTGGCTCACCCCCATGCGGAACCCCCCGGTGATGAGCTTGTTGAAGAGGAACCGCTCATCCCCGCCAAGCTCG
>JAUREX010000242.1 GCA_030834485.1 Gemmobacter sp. | reverse complement strand
AAGGCGGCCGGGTCGGCCGCATCCGCCCCCATCTGCACCATCGCGCCGCGGATCGCGAGGCCGGGCGCGAGCGCGGCAAGCACCACCCGCGCCACCGCCCCCGCCGCGACCCGCGCCGCCGTCTCGCGCGCCGAGGAACGCCCGCCCCCGCGCGGATCGCGCAGCCCGTATTTGAGGTGATAGGCGATGTCGGCATGCCCCGGGCGAAAGCGGTCGGCGATCGCGCCGTAATCCTTCGAGCGCTGGTCGGTGTTCTCGATCATGAGGCTCAGCGCCGTGCCCGTCGTGCGCCCCTCATGCACGCCCGAGAGGATGCGCACGAGGTCGTCCTCGCGCCGCTGGGTGACGAAGCGGTTCTGCCCGGGCTTGCGCCGGTCGAGCCAGGGCTGGATGTCCTCGGGCCCGAGCGCGAGCCCCGGCGGGCAGCCATCGACCACGCAGCCCAGCGCCGGCCCGTGGCTCTCGCCCCAGGTGGTGACGCGGAAGAGATGGCCGAAGCTGTTGTCGCTCATCCCCCCCCGCTAGCGCGTCCCGGCCGCGGGATCAACGGGGGGCTCAGAACGGATAGGCAAAACGCCCGTCGATCCAGACCCCCTGCTGCAGAACCCGCCCGTCGGGGCCGAAGAGGGTCCCGCGTCCGTGCAGCGCACTCTCACGGAACTCCCCGACATAGGCCGCGCCGTTCGGGGAGGTGGCAGTCCCCTGACCGTGCTGATTGCCGTCACGCCACTCCCCGACATAGGTCTCGCCGCTCGGGAAGGTAAAGGTCCCTTGACCGTGCCGCTTGCCGTCGCGGTATTCCCCGACATAGGTCGCTCCGTCCGGGAAGGTTAATGTGCCCTGTCCGTGGTACTTGCCTTCACGGAACTCTCCAACATAGGTTTTGCCACTCGGGAAGGTATAGGCACCCTGACCGTGCCGCTTGCCGTCGAGCCACTCTCCGAAATAGGTTTCGCCGTTCGGGAGAGTGAAGTGTCCGCCATCAGCGCCCATGGGACAGTTTGGCATGTTTGCTTATCGGAGGGTTTGCGGCTCATCTTAACCCCACAT
>JAUREX010000241.1 GCA_030834485.1 Gemmobacter sp. | reverse complement strand
GTGGCGTAGCGCCGCGCCGGTTCCTTGCGCAGCGCCATCAGCACGATGTTGTCGAGGTCACCTTGCAGTTCGCGCGCCAGGCGCTCGGGCGTCAACCGGTCGCCGCGGCTGTGCAACTGGGCCAGGCGGCGGCTGCGGGTGTCGGTGGGGGTGGCGGTGGAGTGGCGCGGCGTCAGCGCGTCGCGCGACGCCGCAGACGCGACGAATGTCGACGCCATGGGTGATGCCCCAGCCACCCCCAGGCGCGGCGCATTCGCGACGAGCGCGGCGCGTGCGCGCGCCGAACGCGGCGAGCTTGCCTTTGGCACCGTCGATTGCTTCCTGATCTGGAAGCTGACGGGCGGGCGGGTCCATGCCACCGACGCCACCAACGCCGCGCGCACGATGCTCTATGACATCGGGCGGGGCGCGTGGGACGCCGATCTCTGCGCGCTCTTCGGCGTGCCGATGGCGATGCTGCCCGAGGTGCGCGACTGCGCGGCCGATTTCGGGCGCACCCGCGCCGACCTCTTCGGCCGCGAGATCCCGATCCTCGGCGTCGCGGGCGACCAGCAGGCGGCGACCATCGGGCAGGCGTGCTTTGCGCCGGGCATGATGAAATCGACCTATGGCACGGGGTGCTTTGCGCTTCTCAACACCGGCGCGGACCGGGTGCCGTCGCGCAACCGGCTGCTCACGACCATCGCCTATCGCCTCGGTGGCAAGACGACCTATGCGCTCGAGGGCTCGATCTTCATCGCGGGCGCGGTAGTGCAATGGCTGCGCGACGGGCTGCGCATCATCCGCGCGGCCTCCGAGACGCAGGCCCTCGCCGAAGCGGCCGACCCCGCGCAGGAGGTGGTGCTGGTGCCGGCCTTCACCGGGCTTGGCGCGCCCTATTGGCGGCCCGACTGCCGCGGCGCGGTCTATGGCCTGACGCGCAATTCCGGGCCGGCGGAATTCGCGCGCGCGGCGCTCGAGAGCGTGGGCTATCAGACGCGCGACCTCCTCGAGGCGATGCGCGCCGACTGGGGCGCGGCCGGAACCGGCGTGCTGCGCGTCGATGGCGGCATGACGGCGAGCGACTGGGCCATGCAGTTCCTGTCCG
>JAUREX010000240.1 GCA_030834485.1 Gemmobacter sp. | reverse complement strand
CGCTGGTGGGCGAGGCGGCGGCGGGGCGGCTCATCTACTATCCGACGACCACGCGCGAGGCGGGGCCGCGGATGGGGCGGATCACCGACAACCTGACCTCGGGCAAGGTGCTGGACGACCTCGGCCTTGGGCCGATCGACCCGGCGACCGACCGCGCGATGGTCTGCGGCAGCCTTGCGTTCAACATCGACGTCAAGGCGGTCCTCGAGGGGTTCGGGCTGCGCGAGGGCGCCAATTCCGACCCGCAGGATTATGTGGTCGAGAAGGCCTTCGTCGGCGACGGGATCTGAGCCCGGATCAAGCGGCTTGAATGCAAGGCCCCGCGCAGATACTCTGACCCCGTCATATCCACAGCCGAAGGAGACCGGCCATCGTCCGCAGACCCCACAACGCCCCGCCGCAACGCGAGACGGGCCCCCGCGTCAATGAGCGCATCCGCTGCCCCGAAATCCGCCTGATCGGCCCCGACGGGGCCAATGTCGGCGTCGTGAGCCCCTCGCGCGGCCTCGAGATGGCGATCGCGGCGGGGCTCGATCTGGTCGAGATCTCGCCCAGTGCCGAACCGCCCGTGTGCAAGATCATGGATTTCGGCAAGTACAAATACGAGCAGCAAAAGCGCGAGGCCGAGGCGCGGCGCAACCAGAAGATCATCGAGATCAAGGAAATCAAGTTCCGCCCGGGAACCGACACGCATGACTACGAGGTCAAGATGCGCTCGGTGAACCGCTTTCTCGAGGAGGGCGACAAGGTCAAGGTCACGCTGCGCTTTCGCGGCCGCGAGATGGCGCATCAGGAACTCGGGGTCGAGCTTCTGAACCGGGTGGCGGCCGATGTCGCGCAGATCGGCAAGATCGAGTCGATGCCCAAGCTCGAGGGCCGGCAGATGGTGATGATGATCGGGCCGAAGTGACGGGCGGCCGAAGTGACAGGGCGGCCGAAGTGACAGGGCGGCCGAAGTGACAGGGCGGCCGAAGTGACAGGGCGGTCGGCTGCGGGGGCGTTTGCCGCGGGGGAGTTCGCGGTTGAATTCCCCCCGCCGACCGACTAGGTGACGTCCAGAGGATCAGGGTCAGGGTCAGGATCGCCGCGATGTCGCGCACAAATCCCGTTCAGTTCCTGCGCGAGGTTCGCGCCGA
>JAUREX010000023.1 GCA_030834485.1 Gemmobacter sp. | reverse complement strand
CCCCCGCCCCGCCCAGCCGGTGCAGCGCGGCCGGCGAGACGGTCATCCGATCTCGGCGAGGACGGCGCCCACGGGCGCGATCTCGCCCTCGCCGATCAGGATGCGCAAGCGGCCCGAGGCCGGCGTCTCGAGTTCGAGCGCCATCTTGGTCGTGGTGATGCCGACGACCGGGTCGCCCGCGGCAACCGTCGCACCATCGACGACGAGCCATTCGGTGATCTCGGCCTCGGCGATCTCGGTGCCGAGCTGGGGCAGCAGAAGGGGGGTCATGGCGTCTCCGTCAGAGGCCCGAACGGGCGAGGTCGAGGTCGTTCCAGTCGCGCACGCCGCGCCGGTTCGCGCGCCGGTCGGGGAAAAAATCGGCCATGACCGCATCGACGATGTCATGGGCCTGCGGGAAGAAGGTCGCTTCCATATCGGCGCCTGGAACGATCCAATTGGGCGCGCCGATCACGCGGGGCGGCGCGCGCAGGTCGGAAAACCCGTGCCGCGCCACCGTGGCCGCGACGGTCTGGGCGAAGCTGCCGCGCTCGGCGGCCTCGGTCACCGTGAGAAAGCGCCCGGTGCGCGCGACGCTCTCGAGCACCGGCCGATAATCAAAGGGCACGAGGCTGCGCGCGTCGATGACCTCGGCCTCGATCCCGGCCGCCGCCAGTTCGGTCGCCGCCTGCAACGCGGGATAGAGCGACGGCCCGATCGTGAGGATCGTGAGGTCGCGCCCCGCGCGCCTGACCTCCGGCACGCCGAGCGGCAGGCGGTAATACGCGGCCGGCACGCCTTCGGGGCGGTGCGTCTCGACCCTGTCATAGAGGCGCTGGCTCTCGAACACCACGACCGGATCCTCGGAGGCGAGCGCGGCCGCCATCAGCCCCTTGGCGTCATAGGGCGTCGCCGGATAGATCACCTTGAGGCCCGGGACATGCGCGATCAGCCCCGTCCAGTCCTGCGAATGCTGCGCGCCGTATTTCGACCCGACCGAGGCGCGCAGCACCACCGGCAGCGACAGCGCGCCCGCCGACATCGCCTGCCACTTGGCCATCTGGTTGAGGATCTCGTCGCCCGCCCGCCCGATGAAATCGGCATACATGAGTTCGACGAGGCTGCGCCCCCCCTCCATCGCATGGCCGACGGCGGCGGCAACGATCGCGGCCTCGGAGATCGGCGCGTTGAAGAGGCGGTGGTGCGGCAGGATGTCGGAAAAGCCCCGATAGACGCCGAAGGCGCCCCCCCATTCGCGGCATTCCTCGCCCCAGGCGACCAGGCGGTCGTCATGGATCATGTGGTGCAGGATCGCCTCGGCCAGCGCGTCGCGCAGCGTGATCGCGCGCAGCGCCGGCAGTTCCGCGCCATCCTCGCCCCGCCCGCTGCGCGACTTGCGCGCGATCGCGCGCAGCGCCGCCGAGCCGGCCGGGTCGCCGACGCCGGGCGCGAGCGTGGCCGGCAGCGTCGCCTCGCGGTGCGAGAACATGAGCCGCCCGATCCGCGTCGGATCGCCCGCGACATCGACCGGGGGCGCGAGGGCCGGGTCGGTGACCGCGCGCGTCACCGCCTCGATCCGCTGCGCGACCTCGGCCTTGAGGGCATCGGCCGCGCCGGCGGCTAGGACGCCCGCCGCCTCGAGCGTCGCGGCAAAGCGGCGGATCGGGTCGGCCTCTTCCCAGAGCCGGATCTCGTCTCGGGTGCGATAGGCGTTGGCGTCGGTGGTCGAATGGCCGCAGAGGCGATAGCATTCGACATCGAGAAGTGCGGGCCCCTGCCCCGCGATCAGCCGCGCGCGCTGGCGCGCAACGGCATCGGCGACCGCGAGCGGGTTGGTTCCGTCGACCGTCTCGGCATGGAGCGCATTGGGCGCGATGCCCGCCCCGATCCGCGCCAGACGCTCCCACCCCATCGTCTCGCCCATGGTCTGGCCGCCCATGGCGTAGAAATTGTTGGTGAAGAAAAAGAGGACCGGCAGCCCCTGCCCGCCCCCGTCCTGCCAGAGGCGCCCGAACTGGCCCATGGCGGCGAAGTTCATCGCCTCCCACACCGGGCCGCAGCCCGTCGCGCCGTCGCCCGCATGCGCGACCGTGATCGCGCCGTCCTGCGCCAGCCGCCGCCGCAGCGCCGCCCCCGCCGCGATCCCGGCCGAGGCGCCGACGATGGCGTTGTTGGGATAGCAGCCGAAGGGCGCAAAGAAGGCGTGCATCGACCCGCCCATGCCGCCGTTGAAGCCGTTCGCCTTCATGAAGATCTCGGCGAGAAAGCCGAAAAGCAGGAAATCCTCGGCGAGCGCACGCCCTTCGCGCCCCATCGCCGCAGCCACCCGGTCGCGAAGCTGCCCGCCGTCATGGGCGGCGAGGATCGCGTCGAGTTCCCCCTCGGGCAGGCGCGCGACGGCCGCGAGGCCCTTGGCCAGAAACTCGCCATGGCTGCGGTGCGAGCCGAAGATGTGATCGGCCGGATCGAGTGCGAGCGCCGAGCCGACCGCCGCCCCCTCCTGCCCGATCGAGAGATGGGCGGGCCCCTTGTAGGCATAGGCGATGCCCCGATAGGCGCCCTCGGCCTTGAAGGCCGCGAGCATCCCCTCGAACTCGCGGATCACCAGCATGTGGCGCAACGCCTCGATCAGCGCGGGCGCGCCGCGGGCCGCGATCTCGGCCTCGATCGGGCGCGCATAGGCATGAACCGCGAGCGCCGGCGTCTCGACCCAGCCGGGCCGCATCACCCGCGACGGATCGACCAGAATTTCCTTCGGCATGACCTCACCCCCCGGGGCCTCGCGCGCCGAGAGATGCGTGCGCGGGCCGGGTCTGTCAACCGCCCGCCGCCCGGCACTGGACGCACCCCCCGCCCGCGCGCTAGCACGAGCGTGGCAAGAGAGGCGCGCCCATGCTCGACGATCCGTCCGAACTGCTCCGGCGCTATCACGCGGCCCTTGCGCCCTATCGGCGCGCCCCGCTTGAGGGGATGTTCGCGCGCGATGCGGTCTATGTCTCGGCCGGGGTGGCGGGGCGGATCGCGGGGCGGGCGGCGATCCTCGATGCGTTCGATGCCTATTTCGGGCGCTTTCCCGGACAGATCGCCGAGGATGAAGAGGTGCGCACGACCGGCCCGCACGAGGCCGTCGCGCGCTGGCGCCTGATCGCGCGCGACGCCGGGGACGGCCGCGAGGTCCGCCGCAGCGGGCGCGAGACGGTGCGCTTTGACGACGCGGGCCGGATCCTCTCGGTCGTGGTCGAGGACGACTAGCGCGGCGCGTTTGCGGCATGGCGCCTGCCCGCGGCGTCGCATTTCGCCGGGGCGGCGCGTGCAACGGCCGGTATGCTCGGCCCGTGGACAGCGACGGAGGCCGCGATGGACGATGCAACCACGCCGGACGCGACCGGGGCCGGCGCGCGGCGCCGCGCGGGCGGGCGCGAGGCGCGCCGGCGCGAGCGCGCGGGACCCCAGAGCGGGGCGCGCGTGCCCTACATCCTTCGCGGCATCCCGACCTATGACGTGATGTCGGAGGAAAACCTCGTCCGGATCGAGCGCGCGGCCGACCGCATCCTCGCCGAGACAGGAATCGAGTTCCGCGACGATCCCGAGGCGCTCGACCTCTGGCGCCGGGCGGGCGCGCGCATCGACGGCGTGCGCGTGCGCTTTGAGCCGGGGATGCTGCACGAGATCATCCGCACCGCCCCGGCCGAGTTCGTCCAGCACGCGCGCAACCCGGCCAATTCGGTGCTGATCGGCGGGCGCAGCGTCGTCTTCGCGCCCGCCTATGGCTCACCCTTCGTGATGGACCTCGACCGCGGGCGGCGGTTCGGCACGCTCGAGGATTTCGAGAACTTCATCAAGCTCGCGCAATCCTCGCCGTGGTTTCACCATTCGGGCGGCACCATCTGCGAGCCGACCGACGTGCCGGTCAACAAGCGCCACCTCGACATGGTCTATGCCCATATCCGCCTGTCGGACCGGGGGTTTCTGGGTTCGGTCACGGCGGCCGAGCGGGCCGAGGATTCGGTCGCGATGGCGCGCATCCTCTTTGGCGAGGAGTTCGCCGCGCGCAACTGCGTCATCATGGGCAATTTCAACGTCAACTCGCCGCTGGTGTGGGACGGGACGATGACGCGGGGGATGCGCGCCTATGCGCGCGCGGGTCAGGGCACGGTGCTCGTGCCCTTCATCCTTGGCGGCGCGATGGGGCCCGTGACCTCGGCGGGTGCGATCGCGCAATCGCTGGCCGAGACGCTCGCGGGCTGCGCGCTCACGCAGCTTGAGCGCAAGGGCGCCCCGGTCGTCTTCGGCAACTTCCTGTCATCGATGAGCCTGCGTTCCGGCGCGCCCACTTTCGGCACGCCCGAGCCCGCGATCGGCAGCATGGTGATCGGGCAGCTCTGCCGGCGGCTGAACCTGCCGCTGCGTTGCTCGGGCAATTTCACCACCTCGAAGCTGCCTGACGCGCAGGCGATGACCGAGGGCACCATGTCGATGCTGGCCGCGATCCATTGCGGGGCGAACTACATCCTGCATTCGGCCGGGTTCCTCGACGGGCTGCTGTCGATGTCCTACGAGAAATTCGTGCTCGACGCCGACCTCTGCGGGGCGCTGCATTCCTATCTGGCGGGCGTGAGGGTCGATGAGGACGAGCTTGCGGTCGATGCCTTTGCCGAGGTGGGCCCGGGGAACCACTTCTTCGGCTGCGCGCACACCATGGCCCATTACGAGACCGCCTTCTGGGACAGCGCGCTCGCCGACAACGAGCCCTTTGAGAAATGGGAGGCCGCAGGCGGGGCGGATGCGGCGACGCGGGCCAATCGGCTCTGGAAGAAGCAGCTGCGCGACTACGAGGCGCCGCCCCTCGATCCCGGCATCGACGAGGCGCTGCGCGACTTCATCGCCCGCCGCAAGGCCGAGGTCGAGGATCGCTGGTACTGAGCCCCCCGCGGCGACGGGGCCGCATCGACACGGGGCGCGGAATCGGGCATGACCGCGCGCGCATCAACTCCGGAGGGATCGCGCATGGCCCTGACCCTTGTCGTGAACGGGCGCGCCCATGCGCTCGACCTGCCGCCCGAGATGCCGCTCCTGTGGGTGCTGCGCGATGCGCTCGGCCTCACGGGGACGAAATATGGCTGCGGGGTAGCGGCCTGCGGGGCCTGCACCGTGCACATCGGCGGGCAGGCGGTGCGGTCGTGCCAGGTCGCGCTTGGCGATGTCGCGGCCGAGGTCACGACGATCGAGGGGCTTGGCGGCGCATCAAGCCTTCATCCGCTGCAGGAGGCATGGATCGCGCATCAGGTCGCGCAATGCGGCTATTGCCAGTCGGGGCAGATCATGCAGGCGGCCGATCTGCTCGCGCGTTCGCCCGCGCCGACGGATGACGAGATCGACGCGGCGATGGATGGCAACCTCTGCCGCTGCGGCACCTATCCTCGTATCCGCGCGGCGATCCACGCCGCCGCCGCGAAGGTTTAAGGCGATGTCGCGCGCAGGCCGGATCGCCCGGCGCAGCTTTCTTGTCGGCTCGGTCGCGATCGCGGGCGGGGCGGCGTTCGGGGCGTGGTTCATCGGGCGCGAGGCGCCCAATCCCCTGCGCCCTGGCGCGGGCGAGGCCGCGCTCGGCCCCTTCGTGCTGGTGACGCGCGAGGGCGTGACCCTCATCACGCCGCGCGCCGAGATGGGCCAGGGGACGCAGACGACGCTCGCGGCCCTCATCGCCGAGGAGCTCGACCTCGCGTGGCAAGAGGTGCGCATCGACCACGGTCCCGCCGCGCGCGCCTATTACAACGCGGCCCTTCTGGCCGAGGGGCTGCCCGGCAAGGGCTATGACCGGTCGGATGCGATGCATGCGCTTGGCGAATGGCTTGGCCAGGCGGGCAAGGTCTTCGATCTACAGGTGACGGGCGGGTCGACCGCGATGCGGGACGCCTATGTCAAATATCGCCTCGCGGGCGCGGCCGCGCGCGAGGCACTGAAGGCCGCCGCCGCGCGCCGGCTCGGGGTCGATGCGGCGACGCTCTCGACCGAGGCGGGCCGCGTCATCGCCCCCGACGGCACCGCGATCCCCTATGGCGAGCTGGCCGAGGCCGCCGCGGCCGAGCGGCTGCGCGCCCCCGATCTGCGCCCCGCGTCGGAATGGCGGCTGCTCGGGCGCGCGCTGCCGCGCCTCGACATGCCCGCGAAGTCGACCGGAAGGGCGGTCTTTTCGCTCGATGTGCGCCCCGAGGGGCTGAAGTTCGCCGCGATCCGCGCCAACCCGATGCGGGCGGGGATAGTGTCGTTCGATCCCGCGCCCGCGCTCGCGCTGCCGGGGGTCGAGCGGGTCGTCGATCTGGGCGATGCGGTGGCGGTCGTGGCCTCGAACACATGGTTCGCGCTGCAGGGCGCCGAGGCGCTCGCGGTCGAATGGGAGGGGGCGCCCTATCCGCCCGACACGGGCAGCATCCTTGCCCGGATCGAGGCCGCGTTTGAGAGCGACCCCAACAGCACGCTGCGCGACGATGGCGACGCCGCCGCCCTGCCCGCCGGCGCGACCGAGGTCGCGGCCGATTACGCGGTCCCCTATCTCGCCCATGCGGCGATGGAGCCCCTGAACGCCACCGCCCTTCTGCAGGGCGACCGGCTGACGATCTGGACCGGCACGCAGGGGCCGATGTTCGCCAAGAAAGTCGGCGCGGCCGAAACGGGCCTTGCGCCCGAGAATGTCGATGTCGTGACCACGCTGATGGGCGGCGCCTTCGGCCGGCGGGGCGAGGTCGATTTCCCCCGCTATGCCGCGCGCCTTGCCGCCGCCATGCCCGGCACGCCCGTGCAGCTTGTCTGGAGCCGGTCCGAGGACATGCGGCAGGATTTCTATCGCCCCGCCGCGCTTGCGCGGATGCGGGGCGCGGTGGCGGATGGCCGCGCGGTGCTGCTCGACGCGCAGGTCGCGACGCAATCGGCGGCGCAGCAGGGGATGAAGCGCTGGACGGGCCTTGCGATGGGCGGGCCCGACAAGGGGGCGGTCGATGCCCTCTTCAACGCGCCCTATCGCATCGCGAACCACCGCGTGCGCGGCTATCTCGCCGATCTCGCGGTGCCGGTCGGGTTCTGGCGGTCGGTCGGGGCCTCGCACAACGCGTTCTTTCAGGAATGCTTCATGGACGAACTCGCCGCCGCCGCCGGGCGCGACCCGCTCGACTTCCGCCTCGCGCATATGGAGGACGAGTTTCCCGTCGGCGCGGCCGTCCTGCGTGCGGTGCGCGAGCTGTCGGGATGGGATGCGCCCAAGGCGCCCGGCACCGGGCGCGGCGTCGCCTTCTGCTATTCCTTCGGCACCTCGGTGGCGATGGTGGTCGAGGTGCGCGAGGCGGGGGGGCGGATCCGCCTCGATCGCGTCGCGATCGCCTGCGACGCAGGGCCCGCGCTCGATCCCGGGATCATCGAGGCGCAGATGGTGGGGGGCGCGATCTACGGGCTTTCGGCCGCGCTCGACGAGGCGATCACCTTTGCAGGCGGCGCCGCCGAGCAGGAGAATTTCCCCGATTACGACGCGCTGCGCATGTCGGGCACGCCAGCATTCGCGGTGCGCATCCTCTCGGCTCAGCCCCATGTCGGGGGCGTGGGCGAACCCGGCACGCCGCCCGCGGCGCCGGCCCTTGCCAACGCGCTTTTCGACCTGTCGGGCCAGCGCGCGCGCCGCCTGCCCCTGCGGCCCGATTTCCCGACCCTCGCCTGACCCGCCGCCCCCGGAGCCCGCCATGCCGACCGCAAGCCCCCCCACAACACCAGAGACGGCGCGGCCCAACATCCTGATCCTGATGGTCGATCAGCTGAACGGGACGCTCTTTCCCGACGGGCCGGCGGCGTGGCTGCACACGCCGCACCTGCGCGCGCTCGCGGCGCGCTCAGCGCGCTTTGCCAACAGCTATTGCCCGAGCCCCCTCTGCGCGCCGGCGCGGGCGGGCGTGATGTCGGGGCAATTGCCCTCGCGCACGCGGGTCTATGACAACGCGGCCGAATTCGCCTCGGACATCCCGACCTTCGCGCATCATCTGCGCGCGGCGGGCTATGCGACGTGCCTCTCGGGCAAGATGCATTTCGTCGGGCCCGACCAGCTTCACGGCTTCGAGGAGCGGCTGACGACCGACATCTACCCGGCCGATTTCGGCTGGACGCCCGATTACCGCAAGCCCGGCGAGCGGATCGACTGGTGGTATCACAACCTCGGATCGGTAACGGGCGCGGGCGTGGCCGAGATCACCAACCAGCTCGAATACGACGACGAGGTCGCCCATCACGCCGTCGCCAAGATCCATGACCTGAGCCGCGGCGCCGACCCCCGGCCCTGGTGCCTGACGGTGAGCTTTACCCATCCGCACGATCCCTATGTCGCCCGGCGGCGCTATTGGGACCTCTACGAGGGGTGCGCCCATCTCGACCCGCCGGGCGCGCCGATCGACTATGCCGCGCAGGATCCCCATTCGCGCCGGCTCCTTGACAGTTGCGACTGGCGGTCCTTCGCGATCACGCCCGACGACATCCGGCGCGCGCGGCGGGGCTATTTCGCCAACCTCAGCTATATCGACGAGCGGATCGGCGAGATCCTCGCAACCCTCGCCGCGACCCGGCAGGAGGCGGTCGTCGTCTTTCTGTCCGACCACGGCGACATGCTGGGCGAGCGCGGGCTGTGGTTCAAGATGCACTTCTTCGAAGGCGCCGCGCGGGTGCCGCTGATGATCGCGGGCGGCGGGCTGCCGGCGGGGCGGATCGCGGCGCCGGTCTCGACGCTCGATCTTCTGCCGACGCTTGCCGAGATCGCGGGGCTTGACCTCGGGGCGATCGCGCCCTTCACCGACGGCCAGAGCCTCGTGCCCCTCGCCACCGGGCGGGGCGGGCGGGGGCCGGTCGCGATCGAATATGCTGCCGAAGGGTCGGTCGCGCCGATGGTGTGCCTGCGCGACGGGCGCTGGAAGCATGTGCGCGCGCCGGGCGACCCGGATCTGCTCTATGACCTCGAGACGGACCCGGCCGAGCGGCACAACCTCGCCCCGGATCCCGCGCATGCCGAAACGCTTGCGCGCCTTGGCGCGATGTCGGCGGCGCGCTGGGATCTCGGGGCCTTCGACCGCGCGGTGCGCGAAAGCCAGGCGCGGCGCCACATCGTCTATGGGGCGCTGCGCAACGGCGCCTATTTCCCGTGGGATTTCCAGCCCCTGCGCAAGGCGTCCGAGCGCTACATGCGCAACCACATGGACCTCAACCTGCTCGAGGAGGCCAAGCGCTTCCCGCGCGGGGAAGGGGGCTGAGGCGGGCGGCGCGCTAGCGCGGGAACGGCGGCACCGCGGCCGGATCGGCCGAGAGTTCGAGCAGGTCGTGCGCGTATTGCGCGACCGAGCGGAAGGTCACGAGCGTCGCCGCCCCGGCCGCATCGAACCAGAAGGCGCAGGCGATCTGCGCGAGCCGGGTGCGGCGCACCTCGCCGGGGGGAAGGCGGTCGGGCGAGAGGTCGACCGGGCAGAGCTTGGCAAGGACCGCCCGCACCGGCCCGTCCGAGAGGGCAAAAACCGCGCGCGCATCCGAGACATCGGCCGCGAGGTGATGGGCCGTCCCCATCGCCTTGGCGATCGCGGCCAGCGCCGCATCGACCTCGGCCCGCGGCAGCAGCAACAGCACCTCATCAGGCGACATCCAGGCGGCGGCGCGCGCGCCCGCGGCCTCGATCCGGCGCAGCGCCGGCATGGCGGTGCCGACGGCGGCCTTGACGGCCTTTTTGGTCGCCGCCGCGCCGAGGTCGGCGCGCAGCATGATCATCCCCTGCTCGGGCAGGCGCGCGATGGCGATCGCGCGCGCTGCGCCGGCGGGCGTGACGGTGGTAAGCGTGGCGGGCTCAGACATTCTGCTTCTCCCCTGCCTTGTCGTAGAATACCGGGTCGCAGATGCGCGCCTGCACCACGCGCCCGTCGAGGGTGGGAAAGCCCACGACCTCGCCCATCCGCTCGGGGCCGCGCGCGATCAGCCCCATCGCGATCCCGCGCCCGAGGGTCGGCGAGAAATAGGTCGAGGTGACGCGCCCCTGGGTGTTGCGCTGGCCGTTGGCATTCGTGCCCTCGGCCACCGCATAGGCGCCATCGGGCAGCACCGAGCCGTCGAGCGTCTCGAGCCCGACGAGGCGCCAGCGGTCGGGATGGGTGAGGAAACTCCGCTCCTGCCCGCGCTTGCCGAGATAGTCGGCCTTCTTTTTCGAGATCGCCCAGCCGAGGTTCAGATCCTGCGGCGTCACCGTGCCGTCGGTCTCATCGCCGATCATGATGAAGCCCTTTTCGGCGCGCAGCACATGCAGCGCCTCGGTACCATAGGGGGTGGCGCCATGGGGGGCGGCGGCGTCCATCAGACGCTCCCACAACTCGAGCCCGCGGGCGGCGGGCACGGCGATCTCGTAGGAAAGCTCGCCCGAGAAGGAGATGCGATAGATCCGGGCCGGGATCCCGCCGAGCGTGCCCTCGACCCAGGCCATGAAGGGGAACGCCTCGGCCGAGACGTCGATCCCGCCGAGGCCCTCGAGGACGGCGCGCGCCTTCGGCCCCACGACCGCGATCTGGGCGTATTGCTCGGTCAGGTTCGCGGTGTAGACCTTCCAGTCCCACCACTCGCACTGGAGCCAATCCTCCATCCAGCCGTGGATGCGGTCGGCGCCGCCCGAGGTGGTGTGGCAGAGGAAGGTATCTTCGGAAAGGCGCGCGACCACGCCATCGTCGCTCAGGAACCCGTTCTCGTTGCACATGAGGCCATAGCGGCATTTGCCGACGGGGAGCGTCGACATCACGCCCGTATAGAGCATGTCGAGGAAGCGCCCCGCGTCGGGCCCCTTGACGAGGATCTTGCCGAGCGTCGAGGCGTCGAGCAGCCCGACCGCGTTGCGCACGGCCAGAACCTCGCGCCGGACGGCGTCGGCGTGGCTCTCGCCCCCTTGGGGGAAGCAATAGGGGCGGCGCCACTGGCCGACGGGCTCCCAATGGGCGCCGCGGGCCTCGTGCCAGCCGTGGATCGGCGTGCGCCGGAGCGGCTGGAACACCGCCCCGCGCGCCTCGCCCGCGAGTGTCCCGATGACGACGGGGGTATAGGGCGGGCGGAAGGTCGTGGTGCCGACGGCCGGGATCGGCGCGTCGATCGCACCCGCGAGCACGGCAAGCCCGTTGATGTTCGAGGTCTTGCCCTGATCGGTCGCCATGCCGAGGGTGGTGTAGCGCTTGGCGTGCTCGACCGACTGATAGCCCTCGCGGGCGGCAAGCTCGACATCCGAGACCTTCACGTCGTTCTGGAAGTCGAGCCACATCTTGGCGGCGAGCCTGACCCCCGCGCCCTGCGGCATCCGCCAGACCGGCATGAGGGGGGCCTCGGCGGGGGCTTCGGCATGCGGCGCCTCTGCGGGGGAAGCGGCCTCGGGGGGCATCGAGCCCCCCTCGGCCGCGGCGCGGCGCCCGGCCTCGTGGCCGTCGCGCAAGCAATCGGTCGCGTGGAGCGCGCCCGAGGCCGCGCCGGCCGCGATCACCATCGCCGCGCCATCGGCGCCGGTCGGCGGGCGGGCGGGATCGGGGGCGAACATCGCGCGCCCCTCGTCCCAGCGGAGCTTGCCGCCGCAATGCGACCAGAGGTGGACGACCGGCGACCAGCCGCCCGACATGGCGACGGCCTCGCAGGGGATCTCGTCGATGACAGCACCTTCGCCGGCCTGCAGGCAGGTCTGCACGGCGCGCACCCGGCCGCGGCCGAGCACGCGCGCGACGGCGCGGCCGGCCTCGACCCGCACGCCGCGGGCGCGCAGCGCGGCCGGCAGCGCGCCCGTCGCCTCGGGGCGGGCATCGAGGATCGCGGGCACCGCGAGGCCCGCATCGAGCAGCGCGAGCGCGGTGCGATAGGCGTCGTCGTTGTTCGTCACGATCACGGTGCGGTCACCGGGGCTGACGGCCCAGTTCACCACATAGTCGCGCACGGCCGAGGCAAGCATGACGCCCGGGCGGTCGTTGCCCGCAAAGGCGAGCGGGCGCTCGATCGCGCCCGTCGCGGCGATGATGCGCCGCGCGCGGATGCGCCAGAGGCGGCGGCGCGCGTGCCCCGGGGCGGGATCGTCGGCGAGCGTTTCCTCGGCGAGGACATAGCCGTGGTCATAGACCCCCGCGACCATGGTGCGGGGCAGGAGCGTGACATTGGGCATCGCGCCGAGGCGTGCGAGCGCGGCCGCGACCCATTCGGCCGCCGCCTGCCCGTCGATCCGGTCGCCGTCGACCGGGGCGCGGCCGCCCCAATGGGCCGTCTGCTCGGCAAGGATGACGCGCGCGCCCGTGGCGGCGGCGGCGAGTGCCGCGGCGATGCCCGCCACCCCGCCCCCGGCGACGAGGACATCGGCGAAGGCGTAGAGCTGTTCATAGCGGTCGGCGTCGGCCTCGCGCGGGGCGCGGCCGAGGCCGGCGGCGCGGCGGATCACCGGCTCGAACAGGTGCTTCCAGAACGGGCGGGGGTGGATGAAGGTCTTGTAGTAGAAGCCCGCGGGCAGAAGCCGCGCGGCGAGATCGTTGAGGATGCCGATATCGAAGGCAAGGCTCGGCCAGGCGTTCTGGCTCGTGGCGGTGGCGCCCTCGAAGAGGGGCTGCTGGGTTGCGCGGACGTTCGGCTCGAACCGCGCGCCGGTGCCGAGGCCCAGAAGCGCGTTCGGCTCTTCGGCGCCCGAGGCGAGGATGCCGCGGGGGCGGTGGTATTTGAACGACCGGCCGACGAGCATGCGGTCATTGGCCAGAAGTGCCGAGGCGAGCGTGTCGCCCGCATAGCCGCGCAGCCGCGCGCCGTCGAAGGAAAAGCCGAGCGGGCGGGTGCGGTCGATCAGGCGGCCGCCGGTGGCAAGGCGCGTGCTCATGACCGCCCCTCCCAGCCCGGGCGGCGGGCGCGGATCGCGGCAAGGACCGCCTCGGGGGGGGCGGCGCTCTGGGCCGGGTAGGTCGCGAAGACCTCGAGCGTCGCGGTGCAGCGGGCGGCGAGGAACCATTTGCCGCAGCCGTAAGCGTGGCGCCAGCGCTCGAAATGGATCCCCTTGGGGTTGGCGCGAGCGAACATGTAGGCCTCGAAGTCGTCGTCGGACGCGCCGGGGCCGAAGCGCTTGAGATGCGCCTCACCGCCCGGGGCGAGTTCGGTCTCATCGGCGGCGACGCCGCAATTGGGGCAGGTCAGGGTCAGCATGGGGCCGAGCCTTTCGCGGTTTGGGCGTCGGGGAGGGGGCGGCCGGGGGCTGCGCGCCCCCGGACCCCCGCGGGGTATTTCGGCCAAGCTGAGGAGGCGGGCCGCGGACGGGCGAGGGGGCGCATCAGTGGGCGACCCCGGCGGCGACGGATTCGTCGATGAAGCGCCCCTCGCGGAAGCGGAACATCGAGAAATCGGCGGCGAGGGGCCCGGGTTCGCCGCGGGCCATCAGATCGGCCATCGCCCAGCCCGAGCCGGGGATCGCCTTGAAGCCGCCCGTGCCCCAGCCGCAGTTGATGAAGCAATTGCCGAGCGGGGTCTTCGAGATGATGGGCGAGCGGTCGCCCGTCATGTCGACGATGCCGCCCCATTGGCGCAGCATCCGGAGCCGCGAGAGCATGGGGAAGGTCTCGACGAGGGCGCGGAGTGTCTCCTCGATGTGGTGGAAGCTGCCGCGCTGGGTGAAGTTGTTGAAGCCGTCGGTGCCGCCCCCGATCACCATCTCGCCCTTGTCGGACTGGCTCATGTAGCCGTGCACGGTGTTGGCCATGACGACGACATCCATGCAGGGCTTGATCGGCTCGGAGACGAGCGCCTGGAGGCAGAGGCCTCGGTCGCCACCGGGAGGCGGAAGCCCGCCATCTGCGCGAGCTGGCCCGAGTGGCCGGCGACGACGATGCCGAGCTTGTCGCAGCCGATGGTGCCGCGGGTCGTGGTGACGCCGGTGACGCGGCCGCCCTCGGCGGTGACGCCCGTGACCTCGCAGTTCTGGATGACATGCATGCCCATGGCCGAGCAGGCGCGCGCATAGCCCCAGGCGACGGCATCGTGGCGACCGGTGCCGCCCCGGGGCTGCCAGAGCGCGCCGAGGACGGGGTAGCGGGGGCCGTCGATGTTCATGATGGGGCAGAGTTCGCGCACGCGCTCGGGGCCGATGAATTCGGTCGCAACCCCCTGGAGGGCGTTGGCGTGCGCGGTGCGAAGGTAGCCGCGGACCTCGTGCTCGGTCTGGGCGAGCATCATGACGCCGCGGGGGCTGAACATGACGTTCATGTTCAGATCCTGGCTCAGCGTCTCATAGAGGGCGCGGGATTTCTCGTAGATCGCGGCGGAGGGGTCCTGGAGGTAGTTCGAGCGGATGATCGTGGTGTTGCGGCCGGTGTTGCCGCCGCCGAGCCAGCCCTTTTCGAGGATGGCGACATTGGTGATGCCGTGGTTCTTGCCGAGGTAATAGGCCGAGGCGAGGCCGTGGCCGCCGGCGCCGATGATGATCGCATCATAGCGGGGGCGGGGCTCGGGGCTGGCCCAGGCGCGTTCCCACCCCTGGTGCCAGGAGAGGGCCTGCCGGGCGATCGCGAAGACGGAATAGCGCTGCATGTGCCTCTGGCCTCCTGTCGCGCCCGGGCGGCGGGGCGGTGCCCCTCGGGTGCGACAGAGCAGCGTTGTAGACGCATCCCGCTGCGGCGCAACGGGTCACGAAAGCGACATCTCGGCGCGGGGCGGGCGATCGGGCTTTCTTGCGCGGTCGGGGCGGGGTAGAGGCGGAGCGGTCGGGCGATGGGATCGGGCAGGAGCCGATGGGCATCTGGTTCTGGATTGCGGCGGTGGCGATGGCGGCGGGCGCCCTGCTCGGGCCGGTCCTCGTGCTGCGCGGCGCCGGGCGGGCGGGGTCTGCGCGCGCGGGCGCGCGCGCGCTCGCGGTCTATCGCGACCAGCTCGAGGAGGTTGCGCGCGATGCGGCGCGCGGGGTGATCGGGCCCGCCGAGGCCGAGGCGCTGCGCAGCGAGATCGGGCGGCGGATGCTCGAGGCCGACCGGGCCGGGCGCGGTGCGGCTGTGGCGGGTGCGGGCGACGGCCCGTCGGGTCGTCTGGTCGCGGCGGGGCTTGCAGGGGTGGCGGTGATCGGCGCGCTCGGGCTTTATCTGATGCTCGGCCGGCCCGATCTGGCCGACCGGCCGATGGCGCTGCGCGAGGCCGAGGCCGAGGCGTGGCTCGGGGCGCGCGCCGCGCAGGCCGAGGCCGAGGCGGCGGCGGTGGCGGCGGGGCGGGTGATCCGCCCGGCCGCGCCCGATCCCGAATTCCTGCGCCTTGCGGGCGAATTGCGCGCGGCCGTCGCGGGGCGCCCCGACGATATCGAGGGGCACCGGATGCTCGCCTGGACCGAGGCGCGGCTGGGCGATTTCGCGGCCGCCCGGCGCGCGCAGGAGCGCGTGGTCGCGCTTGGCGGCGCGGCGCCCGAGACGGGCGACCTCGAGGTGCTTGCGGGGATCATGATCGAGGGGGCGGGGGGCGCGGTCTCGCCCGAGGCCGAGGCGGTGCTTCTGCGGGTCATCGAGCGCGACGGGGCGAACGGGCCCGCGCTCTTTCACCTCGGGCGGCTTTACGACATGGCCGGGCAGCATGACCGGGCCTTCCAGCTCTGGGATGCGCTCTTGCGGCAGGCGCCGGCGGGCGACCCCTGGGCGGAGGCCGCGCGGCAGGGGATCGAGGCACTCGCCTGGCGGGCGGGGCAGCACCGCTATGCGGTGCCCGCGCCGCCTGCACCCGATGCAGCGCCGGGGCCCGATGCGGATGCCGTCGCGGCCGCCGAGGCGATGAGCCCCGAGGAGCGCGCCGAGATGATTCGCGGCATGGTCGCGGGCCTCGCGGAGCGGCTCGCGACCGAGGGCGGCCCGGCGAGCGACTGGGCGCGGCTCATCCGCGCCTATGGCGTGCTGGGCGAGGTTGCGGCGGCCGAGGCCGTCCATGCCGAGGCGCTGGTGCGCTTTGAGGGGAGTGCCGCGGATCTCGCGCTCATTGCCGAGGCGGCGACGGCGGCGGGGGTCGGGCGTTGAGGGCGCTTGATGATATCGCGGCCTTCGCCGCGCTCCTGCCACGGGGGCGGGCGGTCGCGGGGCTCGATCTCGGGACGAAGACGATCGGGGTTGCGGTCTCGGATGTGATGCGCGCGATCGCGACCCCGCTCCTGACGATCCGGCGCGGCAAGTTCGCGGCCGATGCGGCCGAGCTTGCCGCGATCATCGCCGGGCGGCAGATCGCGGGGCTGGTGATCGGGCTGCCGCGCAACATGGACGGCAGCGAGGGGCCGCGCTGCCAGTCGGTGCGCGCCTTCGCCCGCAACCTAGAGGGGCGGATCGACCTGCCGGTGGTGTTCTGGGATGAGCGCCTCTCGACCGTGGCGGCCGAGCGCGCGCTGATCGAGGGCGACACCTCGCGCCGGCGCCGGGCCGAGGTGATCGATCAGGTGGCGGCGGGCATCATCCTGCAGGGGGCGCTCGACCGGATGGCCTATCTTCAGGAGCACGAGGGATGAGCGACGAGGTCTGGAAGCGCGACGAGATCGCCTCGCCCTGCGTCAAGGTCTGCGTGATCCACCCCGAGGCGCGGCTCTGCGTCGGCTGTCACCGCACGATCGAGGAGATCGGCGTCTGGTCGCGGCTGACGCCCGAGGCGCGCGCGGCGATCATGGCGGAATTGCCGGGCCGGGCCGGCCAGCTTGCGCGCCGGCGCGGCGGCCGGGCGGGGCGCGAGGGGCGCGACGGGCGGGGCTGAGGCGTCAGAGTTCCGCAAAGGGCGCGCGCACCGCGCGCTCGCAGGCGGCGGCGAGGGTCTTGCGGTCGGGGAAATCGGCAACCGCGAGCGGCGCGTGAAAGATCACCTCGACCGAGCCCTGCCGGCGCGCGCCGAGCGTCTTGAGCAGATGCGGTCCGAATTCCATCGTTCCCCACCAGCCGTAAAAGCGCGCCTCGGCCCCCTCGGGCGGGCGATAGAGGAGCGAGACGGGCTGGATGCGCGTCACCCCGGCCAGCCCGTCGGCGAAGAAGGCGGCAAAGAGCGTCGTCTTGAACGGCAACACCCTGAGCCCGTCGGTCGAGGTGCCCTCGGGAAAGAACAAGAGCCTGTGCCCCGCGCGCAGCCGCGATTCGAAGAGCCGCGTCTGGCTCAGCGCCTCGGCCCCCTTGCGCGCGATGAAGACGGTGCCCGTCGCCCGCGCGAGCCAGCCGATGCCGACCCAGCGCGCGACCTCGGCCTTGGCGACGAAATAGATCCGCTGCGGCGCGTTCAGCGCGAAGATGTCGAGCCAGCTTGCATGGTTCGCGACGATGGCGCCGACGCCCCGCATGGGGCTGCCGCGCACGCGGTGGCCCATGCCGAGGATCGCGAAGGCCGCCTTGCACACCCCTTGGGTGACGAAGGGCGTGACCGGGCGCGCCTGCCCGCAGAGCGGCCGCTCGAGGAGCCGCAAGGCCAGCAGCAAAAGAAGCCCCGCATAGACCACGACCCCGAGCGGCAGGCCGCGCGCGATCACGCGCGCCCAGCCGCCCGGGCCGAGGCGCAAGGGCTCGGGCGCGTCCTCGGGCGTCCAGGGCGGCGGGGTCATGCCGGCGCGCCCGCCCCGCGGGCATAAAGCGCGCGGTGGTGCGCCGACAGGCGGGCCGTATCCATGACCAGAAACACATCCGTCGTGTTGAAGTCGCGGTCGATCCAGGCCCCCTCGCCGACATGGCCGCCAAGGCGCAGATAGGCCCGGATGAGGGGGGGCATGGCAAGCATCGCGGCGCGCCGGTCGATCGCCTCGGGCGCGACCAGATCCATCGGCTGGGCATGGGCGGGCAAGGCGCGCGCGCGCAAGGGCGCCGGCGCGAGATGGGCGTGGTGCAGATGCGCGAGCGCCATCGCATGCGCCGCCGCATCGGTGCCGTAAAAGCTCGCGACGCCGAAGAGCACCTCGAACCCGCCCGCGATGACGTAATCGGCGAGCCCGCCCCAGAGAAGTTGCAGCGCCCCCCCGCCGCGATAGTCGGGATGCACGCAGGACCGGCCAAGTTCCAGCAGCCGCCGCCCGCTCTGGCGCAGCGCCGAGAGGTCGTATTCATCCTCGGAATAGAACCGCCCCAGCGCCGCCGCGCGGCTGTCGGGCAAGAGGCGATAGACGCCCACCACATCCTCGAGTGCTGCGGCGTCGCGGTGTGTGTCGATCAGCAGGAGGTGGTCGAAATGGGCATCGAAGGCGTCGGCCTCAAGCTCTGCCGCATGGTCGGCCATCGGCCCCGAGGCGCCGAGTTCCTGCACGAAGACGCGGTAGCGCAGGCGCTGCGCGGCGCGCAGGTCGCGCGCGTCGCGCGCGAGGCGCAGCTCCAGCCGGGGGGGAACCTTCGTCACGCGCGCCGCCTTTGCACCATCGCCGAAGATCGCATATTCATCGCTTATTAAGGATCGCCGCAGGACCATGCAATTGCGCGCGAACCCGGATCGGAGCACGGCATTGAAAGATCAGGATTGGAAGACCGGCACGAGGGCGATCTGCGCACCCGCGATCACCACCTTGCCCGCATGTTCGAAATTGACCGTCACGCGCCCCTCGGCGTTCGACTGGACCTGCCCCAGCCCCCAGTCGGGCCGGTCGGGGTGGCGCACCAGCGCGCCCGGCGCGAGCAGGCGGTTCGGTCCGGCGGTTGTCATCGGATGCGTCCTTCATGCAGGGGGGCGCGCGTGATGGCCGATGCGGCTCTGCCCGAGGACCTCGCCGCGCTGGTCGGATCGCGCATCTGCCACGATCTTGTCAATCCGCTGGGCGCGATCGGCAATGGCGCCGAGCTTCTGGTGATGGAGGACAGCCGCCTCGGCCCGCTCGCCCGGCTGATCGGCGACAGCGTCGAGAGTGCGACGGCGAGGCTCCGGCTCTATCGCCTCGCCTTCGGCCCGCCCGGCGCCGAGCGGATCGGCCAGCCCGAGATCGCGGCGACGGTCGCGGGCTATGTCGCGGGGCGCCGCCTGTCGGTCGGCTGGGAGGCGCCGGGCGACCGGGCGCGCGCCGACGTGCGGCTTGCGTTCCTCTTGATCCTCTGCGCCGAGACAGCGCTGCCGCGGGGCGGCGAGATCGCGGTGACGGGCGACGCGCTGCGGCTGCATCTGCGCGCGACGGGGCCGGGCCTCAGGGCCGATCCGGAACTGTGGCTGCCGCTCGATCCGCTCAGCGGGCGCGCGCTGCCGCCGCTCAGCCCCGCGCTCGTGCAGTTCGGGCTGGCGCGCGCCGATATCGCGCGGCGCCAGCGACCCGTCACGATCGTGCAGGCGCCGGGCGAGATCGCGGTCGGTTTCTGAGCCTCAGGGCCGGATCGTGCCGTCGCCCTCGACCAGATAGCGGAAGGTGGTGAGCTGCTCGGCCCCGACAGGGCCGCGCGCGTGCAGCTTGCCCGTGGCGATGCCGATCTCGGCGCCCATGCCGAACTCGCCGCCGTCGGCGAACTGGGTCGAGGCGTTGACCATGACGATGCCGGCGTCGATTTCGGCCAGGAAGCGCTCGGCCGCTTCCCGGTCCTCGGTCACGATCGCCTCGGTGTGGCGGGTGCCGTGGCGGGCGATGTGGGCGATCGCGCCCTCGATGCCGTCGACGACCTTCACCGCGATGGTCATGTCGAGGAACTCGCGCCCGAAATCATCGGGCGCGGCCGCCACCACCCCGGGCAGATGCGCAAGGCCCGCCCCGCCGCGCACCTCGACCCCGGCCGCGATCAGGTCGGCGATGATCGCCGCCCCGAGGCCATCGACGATGGCGCGGTGGATCAGCAGGCACTCGGCCGCGCCGCAGACCTCGGTCCGGCGGGTCTTGGCGTTCAGCACGACCCGGCGCGCCTTGGCGGGGTCGGCGGCCGCATCGACATAGACGTGGCAGATGCCTTCGAGATGGGCAAAGACCGGCACGCGCGCCTCGGCCTGCACGCGGGCCACAAGGCTCTTGCCGCCGCGCGGCACGATCACGTCGAGAAGGCCCTGCGCGGCCAGCATGGCGCCCACCGCCGCGCGGTCGGTCGTCGGCACGAGCTGGATCGCGGCCTCGGGCAGCCCGGCCGCGCGCAGGCCCGCCACCATCGCGCGGTGGATCGCGGCGGATGAGCGCGCGCTTTCCGACCCGCCGCGCAGGATCACGGCATTCCCGGACCGCAGGCAGAGCGCGCCCGCATCGGCGGTGACATTGGGGCGGCTTTCGTAGATGACGCCGATCACCCCGATCGGGCTGCGCACGCGCCGGATGCGCAGGCCCGAGGGCATCTCCCACGCCGCGATGGTGGCGCCGACGGGGTCGGGCTGGGCCGCGACCGCGCGCAGCCCCGCGGTGATGCCCGCGAGCCGGCCGGGATCGAGCCGCAGGCGGTTGAGCATCGCGCCCGAAATGCCGCGCGCCTCGGCCGCGGCCATATCCTCGGCGTTGGCCGCAAGGATCGCGCCCTCGGCCGCCGCGACCGCCTCGGCCGCCGCGATCAGGGCCGCCGTCCGCCGCGCCGCGCCGGCCTGCGCGAGTGCCCCTTGTGCGGCCTGCGCGGCACGCCCCATGCCCTCGATCAGCGCGGTTGCATCGGTCATCGCCGCCCCCCTCAGATCGCCATGTCGTCGCGGTGGATCAATGCCGCGCGCCCGGCATAGCCGAGGATCGCCTCGATCTCGGCCGAGCGGTGGCCGGCGATGGCGCGCGTCTCGGCGGCCGTGTAGCGGATGAGGCCCTTGCCGATCCCCGCCCCGTCGGGCCCCGCGATCGCGACCGGATCGCCCCGCCCGAAGCTGCCCGTCGCGCGCACCACCCCCGCCGGCAGGAGCGACTTGCCCGCCGCCAGCGCCGCCACCGCGCCCGCATCGACCGTGACCTCACCCTTGGGCTTCATCGCGCCGATCCAGCGCTTGCGCGCCACCTGCGGATCGCCCTGCGGCAGAAACCAGGTGCAGGGCGCCCCGGCCGCGAGTGCCGCGAGCGGACGCTCGACCGCGCCCGTCATGATTGCCATTGCGCAGCCCCCCGCAACGGCGGTCTTGGCGGCCATGAGCTTGGTCTTCATCCCGCCCTTCGAGAGGCCCGAGACCGGATCGCCCGCCATCGCCTCGATCTCGGGCGTGATCGCGGGCACGAGGTCGAGCCGCCGCGCCGTCGGATCGGTGTGCGGGTTCGCGGTATAAAGCCCGTCCACATCGGAGAGAAGCACGAGCTGATCTGCCCCGACCGTCACCGCGATCTGCGCGGCCAGCCGGTCGTTGTCGCCAAAGCGGATCTCATCGGTGGCGACCGTGTCGTTCTCGTTCACGATCGGCACCGCGCCAAAGCCCAGAAGGGTCGCGAGCGTGGCGCGCGCGTTGAGGTATCGCCGCCGGTCCTCGGTATCCTCGAGCGTCACGAGCACCTGTGCCGCGCGGATGCCATGGGGGGCGAGGACCTCTTCATAGGCGCGCGCAAGGCGGATCTGACCAACGGCGGCTGCGGCCTGCGACTGCTCGAGCGGCAGCGCCCCCTCGGGCAGGCCGAGCACCCCGCGCCCGAGGCGATCGAGCCCGACGAGACGACGATCACATCCGTCCCCCGCCGCCGCGCCTCGGCGACATCGAGCGCGAGCGCGCGCAGCCACTCGGCCCGCAGGCCCCGGGCGCGATCGACAAGCAGCGCCGAGCCGATCTTGACCACCAGCCGGCGCGCGGCGCGGATGTCGGGCGTCAGGGCTGCCATGGGGCCTCCGCGCCGGCGGGGCGGGGGCGGGCCGCGAGGATCTCGGCGCGCAGCGCGCGCAGCACCTCGGGCATGCCCCGCCCCGTCGCGGCCGAGATGACATGCACCGCCCCGCCCGTGACGCGCGCCAGCGCACGCCGCCGCCGCCCCAGCGTCGCGGCATCGACCGCATCGGCCTTGGAGAGCGCGACGAGGCGCGGCTTTTCCGCCAGCCCCCCGCCATAGGCCGCAAGCTCGGCCACGATGGTGCGGTAATCGCGCAGGATCGTGCCCGAGGTCGCATCGACCAGATGGAGAAGCACCGCGCAACGCTCGATGTGGCCCAGGAACTGATCGCCGAGCCCGCGGCCCTCGGACGCCCCCTCGATCAGCCCGGGAATGTCGGCAAGCACGAATTCCGCCCCGTCGATCCCCACAACCCCGAGCCCCGGGTGCAGCGTCGTGAAGGGATAATCCGCGATCTTCGGGGTGGCGCGGGAGGTTACGGAAAGAAACGTCGATTTCCCGGCATTGGGCAGGCCGATCAGCCCCGCATCGGCGATCAGCTTCAACCGCAGCCAGACCC
>JAUREX010000239.1 GCA_030834485.1 Gemmobacter sp. | reverse complement strand
ACGATCACGACGGCATCATCGACCTGCCGGCGGATGCCCCGCTCGGGGCGCGCTTCATCGACTGGCGCGGCCTCGATGATCCGATGTTCCACATCAAGGTCACGCCCAACCGCCCCGATGCGCTGGGCGTTCGGGGTGTCGCGCGCGATCTGGCCGCGCGCGGCATCGGGCGGCTGAAGCCCGAGGTGATCGAGGCCGTCCCCGGCCGCTTCCCTTCGCCGATCGGGGTCGCGATCGATCCTTCGCTGCGGGCGCGCGGCTGCCCCGTCTTTGTCGGGCGCGTCATCCGCGGGGTGCGCAACGGCCCCTCGCCCGCCTGGCTGCAGGCGCGGCTGCGCGCGATCGGCCTGCGGCCGATCTCGGCGCTCGTCGATGTCACGAACTTCTTCACCTATGACCGCAACCGCCCGCTTCATGTCTTCGACGCGGCCAAGGTGCGGGGCGGCTTGCGCATCCACCCGGCCGCGGGCGGCGAGGAGATCCTCGCGCTCGACGGGCGCAGATATCGCTTCGCGCCCGGCATGATGGCCATCTCGGACGATGCCGGGCCCGAGAGCATCGCGGGCATCATGGGGGGCGAGCATTCGGGCTGCACCGCCGAGACGACCGAGGTCTTTCTCGAATCCGCCTATTGGGATCCGATCACGGTCGCCGCCACGGGCCGCGCGCTTCGGATCAACTCTGATGCGCGCTATCGGTTCGAGCGCGGGGTCGATCCCGCCTTCACGATCCCGGGGCTCGAGGCCGCGACGCGGATGATCCTCGATCTCTGCGGCGGCGAGGCGTCCGAGATCGTCGTCGATGGCGCCGTGCCCGACACGCGGCGGTGGTATGATTTCGACCCGGGCCGGGTTGCGCGCCTCGTCGGGATGGAGATCGCGCCCGAGACGCAGGTCGCGACGCTGCGCGCGCTCGGCTTCGAGGTCGAGACGGGGGGCGAGACTGGGGGCGAGACGGGCGGCGCGGGAGGGCGCGCCGCGCCGCCCTCGTGGCGGCCCGATGTGAACGGCCCGGCCGATCTGGTCGAGGAGGTCGCGCGGATCGCCTCGCTCAGCGGGCTCGAGGGGCGGCCGCTGCCACCCCTGCGCGCCGGCGTCCCCGCCCCGATCCTGACGCCCGCGCAAAAGCGCGAGAGCGTGGCGCGCCGCACCCTCGCCGCCCTCGGCTATAATGAATGCGTGACCTATTCCTTCATCGATGCCCCCGCCGCGCAGATGTTCGGCGGCGGCGGCTTCCCTTTCGGCA
>JAUREX010000238.1 GCA_030834485.1 Gemmobacter sp. | reverse complement strand
GTGCAACACGGCCTCGGCCGCTGCATTGCGCCGGATGCAGGAGCATTGGTTGACGGAGGATAAACGGGTTCTGGGTGTCTTTGTGCCGATGATTGAAGCACTGACCGAGCGGCAATGGGGAGACAATTCTCCGCCCCGCCAGGTGGCCGTGGAGAATGTGGCGCTTTTTGCCACCCCGGCCACAGTGTCGAGCCGCGCCTTTCAGCGCGAACTGGCCTTTCGCGCGATCGGCGTCGATGTCGAGGCCCAGCCCTGCGGCGGGGTCGTCGATGCGATCGAGGCGGGGGATGCGATCCTCGCCGAGGCGCTGGTGCGCAGCCATGTCGAGGCGCTCAAGCGCCGGATGCCCCAGCCCGAGGCGGCCGTGCTCGGCTGCACGCATTATCCGCTGCTGCAAGAGGTGTTCGCCGCCGCCCTCGGGCCCGGGGTGCGCGTCTTTTCCCAGGCCGAGATCGTGGCCGAGAGCCTCGCGGACTATCTCGCGCGCCGGCCGGGTTTCGTCGGTCCGGGCCGCGTCGCGCGCTTTCTGACCACCGGCAATCCGCAACAGGTGTCGGACCGCGCCACCCAGTTCCTGCGCCGCCCGCTGCGCTTCGAGGCGGCCTGAACGCTCACGCTCACGCCCCCGCCGGCCGGCGCGCCGCGCGCATCAGCGCGCGCCCCGCGATCAGCGCAATCAGCGCGGCACTCGCCCCGCCCGCCGCCTGCCCGAGGCTTGCGCCCAGCGCCTCGATCCGGTCCATGAAGAGCCAGCCGAGGCCCGTATAGAGGCCGACCCAGACAGCCTCGCCCGCGGCCGAGGCCGAGGCGAAGCGCACCCAGCGCATCCCCGCCATCCCGGCCGCGAGATTGACCCAAGGTCCGAGCGGGCTGAAGAGCCAGCGCGTGAGGAACACCGCGCCCCAGCCGCCTTTCCCGAGCCTGCCGCGCGCCTCGGCCATGAGCGCGGGGCTGAGGCGGCCAAGGCGCCGGACCGGCCCCGCCCGGCCGAGCGCATAGCCCGCCTGATCGCCGATCACCGCGCCCGCCAGCGCCGCCCCCGCCACCGCCTCCGTCGCGCTCGCCTCGGCGTACTGCGCCGCCACGCCCGCCACCGCGGCCGGCAGCGCGGCCGCCGCCAGCGCCTCGCCCAGTTCCAGGCGGCGCGCGGCGCGCCAGGCCAGCAGCTGGGCGCGGGCGGCGAGGCCGCGCTGGACGGCGGCCTGCCTGTGAGGACGGTTTGTGAGGTGCTGCGTGGTGTCGGCGCCGTGGGCGATGAGGCGCGCCGCGAGGTCGTGGCGGCCATT
>JAUREX010000237.1 GCA_030834485.1 Gemmobacter sp. | reverse complement strand
GCGACTGTGACGACGAGTCCGGCCTCATGCCACGAGCGCACGAGTTCGTCGGGTCGCACGATGCGACCCGTGGACGACGGATACGAGAGGAGAACTCCGAAAGTCGCCGCCACGTTCACCGATTCGATCGACCCCACGACGAGATCGATTCCGAGCGGGACGGCACGAGTGCGCAGGACCCGCACGATCTGCGGATGGGTGTCGGCGTCGACGAAGAACGAATTGCCGGTGTTCTTCGAAATGCGACGGGCCATTGTCATCGCCTCGGCGGCGGCCGTGGCTTCGTCGAGAAGTGATGCATTGGCGACCGGAAGCCCGGTGAGGTCGGAGATCACCGTTTGGAAATTCACGAGAGTTTCGAGTCGCCCTTGGCTGATCTCGGGCTGATAGGGGGTGTAGGCGGTGTACCAGGCCGGGTTCTCGAAGATGTTGCGCTGGATCGCGGGCGGGGTAACGGTGCCGTAATAGCCCTGTCCGATCAGGCTCGTCATCACGCGGTTGCGCCCCGCCACCTCGCGCATGCGCTCGAGTAGCGCGCGCTCCGACAGGGGCGCCCAGCCGAGCGGGCGGGTCTGGCGCAGATCGGCCGGGATCGTGGCGTCGATCAGCGCATCGAGGCTCGGCGCGCCGACGACGCCGAGCATCGCCGCCATCTCGGCGGGCGAGGGGCCGATGTGGCGGCGGTTGGCGAAATCGTCGGGGTTGTAGCTCGAAAGGGTCATGATCCTATCCGATCAGTTCGTTGTACTCGTCCTCGTCCATGTATTCGTCGAGCGCGCCCGCATCCTCGATGCGGATCTTGAAGAACCACCCCGCCCCGGTCGGATCCTCGTTGACAAGGCTCGGTGTCTTGACCAGCGCCTCGTTCACCTCGACGATCTCGCCCTCGAGCGGCGCGAGGATGTCCGAGGCGGCCTTGACGCTCTCGATCACCACCACCTCGTCGCCGCGCGCGACCATCCTCTCGGGTTCGGGCAGTTCGACAAAGACGACATCGCCAAGCTGGGTGGCGGCGTGTTCGGTGATGCCGACGACGACGAGGTCGCCCTCGAGCCGCAGCCATTCGTGTTCTTCGGTGTATTTCATGGGCGTGCCTCAGCGCTTGTAGGTTGGGGTGCGGAAGGGAAGGGGGCGGACGGTGCAGGGCAGGCGGCGGCCGCGCACCTCGGCCCAGACGGGCGTGCCGGGGGCAGCGAGGGCGGCGGGCAGATAGCCCATCGCCACCGGCGCATCGAGCGAGGGCGCAAATCCGCCCGAGGTGACATGGCCCAGGGCCGCGCCGCCCTCGGGGTCGGCAATGAGGGGCGCGCCCTCGCGCACGGGCGCGCGGCCCTCGGGCGCGAGGCCCCCGCGCAGCCGGGCGGGGC
>JAUREX010000236.1 GCA_030834485.1 Gemmobacter sp. | reverse complement strand
GACAATCTGGCGGCGACCTTCAGCCCCGAACTCGCGGACCTCACGATCTATGTGATCGACACGGCCGCGGGGCAGGACATCCCGCGCAAGAAGGGGCCGGGGGTGGCGCGCTCGGATCTGCTCGTCGTCAACAAGACCGACCTTGCGCCCCATGTGGGGGTCGATCTTGACCTCTTGCGGGCGGATACCGAACGCGCGCGCGGCCAGCGGCCCTATGTGCTCGCGCAACTGCGCCACGGGCAGGGCGTGGGCGCGGTCGCCGACTTCATCCTGCGCGAGGGGGGGCTGCGGCCCTGACGGGCGCTGCGCTGCGCACGAAGGCGGCATAGGCCGGCGCGCGCCCCTCGCGCAGCGCCTTTGCCTCGTAGCGGGTGGTGATCCACCCCTCCCACGGGGGCAGGGGCTCGGGCCCCGCGCGCAGGGCAAAGCCCGCGGGTGGCACCTCCTCAAGCGCCTGGCGCATGTAGTCGGGGATGTCGGTCGCAAGCCGCAGCTCTGCCCCCTCGGCCATCACGCGCGCGAGCGGGTCGAGGTGTTCGGGCGTCACGAAGCGGCGGCGGTGGTGGCGGCGCTTGGGCCAGGGGTCGGGATAGTTGAGGAAGACCCGCCCGACCGAGCCCGCAGGCAGCACATCGAAGAGGTCGCGCACATCGCCCGGATGGATCGCGACATTGCGTACGCCCGCCTCGTCGATCCGGCGCAAGAGCATCGCGACGCCGTTGATGAAGGGTTCGGCGCCGAGGATCCCGACCTCGGGGTGGCGCGCGGCCTGATGGACCATGTGCTCGCCCCCGCCAAAGCCGATCTCGAGCCAGAGCGGGCGGGGCGTCGCAAAGAGGGTCCGCAGATCGACCGGGCGCCGCTCGGGGTTGGTGGCGCGGTCGATCCCCGCGGGCACCAGCGGGCCGAGCTCGGCCCCGAGGCGGCGGCGCTGGATCGGGCGCAGCGTCTTGCCCGAGGTGCGGCCGTAGAAATTGCGCCAGGGCGCTGCGGGGGCCGAGGCCGGCGAAACCGGCGCCTGTTCCTCGGCCCCCGCCATTCAGACCTCGCGCCGGAGCGCCTCGGCCAGATCGGTCCGCTCCCACGAGAAACCGCCGTCGGCCTCGGGCGCGCGCCCGAAATGGCCATAGGCGGCGGTGCGGGCATAGATCGGCGTGTTGAGGCCGAGCGCCGTGCGGATCCCCCGCGGGGTCAGGTCCATGACCTTGGCCACCGCCGCCTCGATCTGCGCGTCGGGCACCGCCCCCGTGCCGTGCGTGTCGACATAGATCGAAAGGGGCTTTGCCACCCCGATCGCATAGGAGATCTGGAGCGTGCAGCGCCGCGCGAGACCGGCCGCGACGATGTTCTTGGCCAGATAGCGCGCGGCATAGGCGGCCGAGCGGTCGACCTTGGTCGGATCCTTGCCCGAGAACGCCCCCCC
>JAUREX010000235.1 GCA_030834485.1 Gemmobacter sp. | reverse complement strand
GGCGTGAGCGCGGCGGAATTCGACCGCCGGCTCGGCGCGGGCGAGCTTGCCGCGCATTGGGACGCGCACGGCCTGCGCTACGGGCTGCCCGCCAGCCTGCGCGCCGATCTGGCCGCGGGGCGGATCGTCCTCTTCAACGGCTCGCGCGCAGCACTTCCGGCGCTGGCGGCGGCCTTTCCGGCGCTGTCGGTCATCGTCATCACCGCGCCCGTCGCGCTGCGCGCCGCCCGCCTTGCCGCGCGCGGGCGCGAGGATGCGGCCGACATCGCCGCCCGCCTCGCGCGCGAGGTGCCGGACCTGCCCGCGGGCGCGCGGATCGTCGAGAACGACGCAAGCCCCGCCGAAGGCATCGCCCGCCTTCTCGCCGCCCTTCCAGCAAAGGCCACGCCATGACCGAGACGATCCTGACGAATGCGCGCATCCTGGTCGAAGGGGCCGAGTTCGACGGCACGCTCATCCTTCAGGGCGCGACCATCCGCGCGGTCGAGCGGGGGCGCTCGCACGCGCCGGGCGCCATCGACTGCGGGGGCGATTTCCTATGCCCGGGGCTGGTCGAACTCCATACCGACAATCTTGAGCGCCACCTCTCGCCCCGGCCCGGGGTCGACTGGCCGCACCGCAGCGCGATCCTCGCCCATGACGCGGAACTCGCGGGCACGGGCATCACCACCGTCTTCGACGCGCTGCGCGTGGGCTCGATCGTGAGCGACGAACGCTCGCGCTATGGCCGCTATGCGCGCCCGATGGCCGACGAGATCCTCGGGATGCGGGCCGAGGGCGCCTTCAGGATCAGCCATTTCATCCATCTGCGCGCCGAGGTCTGCTCCGAGACGCTCGAGGCCGAGCTCGACGAATTCGGGACCGAGGATCGGGTGGGCATCCTGAGCCTGATGGACCACACGCCGGGCCAGCGCCAGTTCACCGACCTCACGCAACTCAAGCGCTATCTGCGCGGCAAGTATTCGATGACCGAAGAAGAGATCGCGGCCCATATCGGGCGCCAGTGCGATCTGGGCGCGCGGGTGCGCGACCGCCACGAAGGCGCGGCCGTCGCGGCGGCGGGGCGCTATGGCGCAACGCTCGCGAGCCATGACGACACCACGCCCGAGCATGTCGCCCGCTCGGCCGCCCATGGCGTGCGGCTGGCCGAATTTCCGACGACGCGCGCGGCCGCCGAGGCCTGCCGGGCGCATGGGATCGCGGTGATGATGGGCGCGCCGAACCTGATCCGGGGCGGCTCGCATTCGGGCAATGTCGCGGCGGAAGAACTGGCGCAGGCGGGGCTTCTGGATGCGTTCTCGTCGGACTATGTGCCGGCCGCCCTCTTGCAGGCGGCGGTGCGGCTCGCGCCGCTCGCAGGCGGGATGGCGGGCGCGATCGCGACCGTCACCGCCGCGCCGGCGGCGGCGGCGGGGCTCGCGGATCGCGGGCGGCTTGCGCCCGGGCTGCGCGCGGACCTGCTGCGCTTTGGCCTGACCCTCGGCGCGCCGCGCGTGGTCGAGACCTGGGTGCAGGGTCGGCGCGTCGCCTGACGGGCGGGGCTTGCACGGGCGCACAGTCCGGCTAGGCTGATCCCGCCGCGGCCTGCGCGGCAGGAGAAGGCGCATGCAGCCCCCCCAGCCCGCCGGACCAACCAGCC
>JAUREX010000234.1 GCA_030834485.1 Gemmobacter sp. | reverse complement strand
CGCGCGGAACTGGGCCTCGATGTACGCGACCGTGGCCTCGGCGCCTGCCGTCCCGGTGACGCGCCCGCCTAGTTCGTCGGAGGCCAGGTGCACGAGGTCGGCCCGCAGCCGCGCTTCGGACGCGGTGGGCAGGGCTGCGCCCTCGGTGGGGGTCCCGGTGGAGGTATTCACTTCCGCGTGAGCGGCGGGCGTGCCGGTCGTGCCGGGCTGGCAGGGCGCCAATCAGGACCCCGACCATCTCGCAGGCGCGGCCGAGGCGCTGGGCTTTCCCGTCCTCGTCAAGGCGGTGGCGGGCGGGGGCGGGCGCGGCATGCGCCGGGTCGACCGCCCGGCCGATTTCGCCCACGCCCTCGCCTCGGCCCGGGCCGAGGCCGCGGCCGCCTTCGGCAACGCGGATGTGCTGATCGAGAAATGGATCAGCGCGCCGCGCCACATCGAGGTGCAGGTGATGGGCGACGGCACCCGCGCGGTGCATCTCTATGAGCGCGACTGTTCGCTCCAGCGACGCCACCAGAAGGTGATCGAGGAAGCCCCCGCCCCGGGCATGAGTGCGGCGATGCGCGCCGCGATGGGGCAGGCGGCGGTGCGCGCGGCCGAGGCGATCGGCAGCCCGCTCGGGGTCCTCATCAACAACGCCTCGATCTTTGAGCACGACCGCCTCGGGACCATCACGGCCGAGAGCTGGGAGCGGCACATCGCCTCGAACCTGCGCGCGCCGGTGATGCTGACGCAGGATTTCGCGGCGCAGGCCCCGAAGGCCGAAAAGGACGCGCGCGGTGAGCCGGTGGCGCAGGCACTCGTGATCAACATGATCGACCAGCGGGTGCTGAAGCTCACGCCCGAATTCGCCTCCTACACGGTTGCCAAGATGGGGCTCTGGGCCTTCACGCGCACCGCGGCGCAGGCGCTTGCGCCGGACGTGCGTGTCAATGCAATCGGCCCAGGGCCGACGCTGCGCGGCGGGCGCCAGACCGAGGACCATTTCGCCCGCCAGCGCGCCGCCACCGTCCTGCAGCGCGGTGCCGATGAGGAAGATATCATTTCGGCACTGGGTTATTTCCTCGGGGCGCGCGCGGTCACGGGGCAGCTTCTGTGCGTCGACGGCGGGCAGCATCTGGGCTGGCAGACGCCCGACGTTCTGGGCACCGAATAGGCCAGGCAGGCGGCCGACGCGGCAAGTTGTCCACCATGTGCCCGGGGCGTCACAAAGGCGTCACCAATCTGCCATTGAAATCAGAGTTTTGCTATGTGGATAAAATTGTTTTCCATGTTTTCAATAGGTTGTAAAATTGCCTAAAAAATAGGCAACCTGTGGAAGGTGCCCAGAATCAACGAAAATCCAGCGCCGCGTTGCGGTTTTCGACAGAGTTATCCACAAAAACGGGGGAAAGCTTGGGGCTTGCGTCGTCGGCTTTGCGGTTGCAGACCCACGGGGGAATCAGGGCGGAGCGGGCGGCAAATGACACAGACGGGCGATGAGCACCTCACGGGGCACGCGCTGATCGCGGATCTGCTGCGCGGCCTCGATGCCTCGCCCGGCGTCTACCGCATGCTCGATGCCGAGGCGCGCGTCCTCTATGTCGGCAAGGCGCGCAACCTGCGCGCGCGCGTGTCGTCCTATGCCCGCCCGACCGGCCATTCG
>JAUREX010000233.1 GCA_030834485.1 Gemmobacter sp. | reverse complement strand
CCGCTGCAAAGCCCGAGCGGGCATCTGCACGGCTTCGAGGGGCCAGGCAAGCTCAACGGTGCGGTGCTGGCGCTGCCCGAGGACAGCGCGACGCTCCGGGCGCTTCTCGACTTCACCGCGGATGAATTCGCGATCCCGCCCTTCTATCCGCCGGCCTATCGGCGCGAATTGCGCGGGGCTGCGGCGGCCGGGACCCCGGTGCATGTCGGCGCGATGCCCTGGGGCGTGTGGGGGCCGCATGCGCTGACGCATTTCCTCAAGGCGACGGGCGAGGTGCGCGAGAGCAGCCCCGAGCATGTCTTCTACCCCTTCAGCTTCCGCGAGCGGCGGCGGATGCTGCTGCCCGATTACGACACGACCGCCCATATCCGCCCCGACACGCTCACGATCCACTTCTACGGCCGGCGGATGCGCAAGCGTCTGGTCGAGGCCGAGGGGGGCGTGCCGCCGCCCGCGAGCCTGATCGGGCGGCTTCTGGCGCGACACGGGATCGACCCCGAGGCCGCACCGATCCCGAGGGGGGCGGTTCTGGCAGAGCCCGCAGAGGCCGATGACGACGAGGCCCGCAACATCGACGGCACCCCAGAGGTGCCCGTTGCGCACCACATCATCAGGCTCGGGGGGGCGTCCGACGCGGTTGCGCAGGTCCCGGCCCCGCCCGCCGCCGCAACGCCCGCCGCCCCGCTGCGCGCCGCCAGCCTGCCCGAAGCAGGGCCGCATCTGACCGAGCTTGCGGACCGGCACGGCTCGGACAAGGGCTCGACCAAGCACCGCTATACAGAGCTCTATCACATGCTCTTCCTGCCGCTGCGCGACCGGCCGATCCGGCTGCTCGAGATGGGGTTGCAGATCGGCGGGCCCGAGCATGGGCGGCGGGCGGGCCGGCAGACGACCGACCTGCCCTCGGTGCGGATGTGGCTCGAATATTTTCCGCACGCCGAGATCGTGGGCCTCGATGTGTCGGACTTTGGCTGGTTTCACGATCCGCGCTTTCGCTTCATCCGCTGCGACATGGACAAGCGCGCCGAGATCGCCCGCGCGGCCGCCGCCGAAGGCCCCTTCGACATCATCATCGACGATGCGAGCCACGCCTCGCACCATCAGCAATTCGCGCTGCTCGAATGGTGGCCGAAGCTTCGGCCGGGCGGGCTCTACATCATCGAGGACCTAGCCTGGCAGCCCGAGAGCTATGAGCGCGAGGGGTTCACCAAGACGGCGGACGTGCTGCAATCCTACCTCGCGAGCAAGAGCTTCAGCCATTCGGACCCCGCGATCGGTGCCGAACTCGACGCGCTCAGCCCGAGCCTGTCGGGCGTGTTCGTCCATCAGGCGCGGTTTCTCAAGCGACGCCGCGACCAGATCGCGGTCCTGCACAAGCGCTAGGCCGATGGCACGCCACCTGGTCCTCACCTTCATGAAGAACGAGGGGGTCTGGCTGCTCGAATGGGTGGCCTGGCAACTCTCGATCGGGTTCGACCATATCCTCGCCTATACGAACGACTGCGAGGATGGCACCGACCGCATGTTCGACCGCCTCGCCGCGATGGGAATCGCGACGCAGCGCGACAACCACCGCGGCGAGGGGCAGCGCGCGAGCTATCAGATCCGCGCCCTGCGCAAGGCGCGCCGCGAGCGGATGCTGAACCATTACGACTACACCGCCATTCTCGATGCGGATGAGTTCCTGAACGTCC
>JAUREX010000232.1 GCA_030834485.1 Gemmobacter sp. | reverse complement strand
GGCCGGGGCGGCCGAGGTCGTCGTCTTTGCCGCCGCCTCGCTCAAGGAAGGGCTCGACGTGGTCGCGGCCGAGTTCCGGGCGGCGACGGGGCACAGGGTCGCGATCAGCTATGCGGGGTCGGGGCAACTCGCCAAGCAGATCATCGCCGGCGCGCCCGCCGACATCTTCATCTCGGCCGCGGTCGACTGGATGGACGCGGTCGAGCGCGAGGGTCTGGTCGCGGCCGGCACGCGGGGCGATCTTCTGGGCAACAGCCTCGTGCTCATCGCGCATGGCAGGGGGGTGGCGCCGGTCGCGATCGGGCCCGACCTCGACCTCGGGGCGATGCTGGGCGACGGCCGGCTGTCGATGGCGCTCGTCGATGCGGTGCCGGCGGGGCAATATGGCGAGGCAGCGCTCGAGCATCTCGGGCTGTGGGAGGGCGTCGCGCCCGCGGTCGCGCAATCGGACAATGTGCGCGCGGCCCTCGCGCTTGTCGCTCGCGGCGAGGCGCCGCTCGGCATCGTCTATGCGACCGATGCGGCCGCCTCGGACAATGTGAGCGTGCTTGGTGCCTTTCCGCCCGAGAGCCACCCCCCGATCCGCTATCCCGCCGCGCTGCTGACGGGTGCGGCGGACGAAGCCGACCGCGCGTTCTTCGAGGCATTGTCCTCGGACGCCGCCGATGCCACCTTCGCGGCGCACGGGTTCGCGATCCCCGACTGACCCGAGGGCCCGAGGGCGTATGGAAGGCTGGCTCACCCCGGAGGAATGGCAGGCGCTCGGGCTCTCGCTCCGGGTCGCGACGGTCGCGACGCTCGCGAGCCTGCCGTTCGGGATCCTCGCGGCCTATGCGCTGGCGCGCTGGCGCTTTCCGGGCCGCCAGATCCTCAACGGCCTCGTGCATCTGCCACTCATCCTGCCGCCGGTGGTGACGGGGTATCTGCTGCTTCTGACCTTCGGGAGGAAGGGCGCGGTGGGGCAGTTCCTTGACGAATGGTTCGGGATCGTGCTGGCCTTTCGCTGGACGGGGGCGGCCCTCGCGGCGGCGGTGATGGCCTTTCCGCTGATGGTGCGCGCGATCCGGCTTGCGATCGAGGCGGTCGATCCGCGCCTCGAGGAGGCGGCGGGCACGCTCGGGGCATCTCGGCTCTGGGTCTTTGCGACGGTGACGCTGCCCCTCATCCTGCCGGGGATCGTGGCGGGCGCGATCCTAGCCTTCGCCAAGGCGATGGGCGAGTTCGGCGCCACGATCACCTTCGTGTCGAACATCCCCGGCCAGACGCAGACGCTGCCCTCGGCGATCTATGCCTTCCTGCAGGTGCCTGGGGGCGAGGGGGCGGCGATGCGGCTTGTCCTCATCGCGGTCGCGGTGGCGATGGGCGCGCTCATCGCGTCGGAATGGGTGGGCAGGGCGGTCGCGCGGCGGATCGGGGGGCGGGGATGACGCTCAGGGTCGATATCGCGCACCGCGTCGGCGATTTCGCGCTTGCGGCGCGGTTCGAGGCCCCGCCGGGCGTCACGGCGCTTTTTGGCCGTTCGGGCTCGGGCAAGACGACGATCGTCAACGCGGTCGCGGGCCTCGTGCGGCCCGAGGCGGGGCGGATCGAGATCGGGGGGCGCGTCCTCTTTGACGCGGCCGCGGGCACCTCTGTGCCCCCGCACCTCAGGCGCGTCGGCTATGTTTTTCAGGAGGCGCGGCTTTTTCCGCATCTGACGGTGCGGGGCAACCTCGGTTACGGGGCGTGGTTCGCGCGCCGCCG
>JAUREX010000231.1 GCA_030834485.1 Gemmobacter sp. | reverse complement strand
GGCGGCCCGCCCTGCTCGTGCGCGCGCTGCGCTTCATCGCCCAGTCCGACCACCCCGCGCTCGAGGTCGTGGTGGCGGCCGATGCGGCGGGGCTGGGGGCGCTGGCGGCGGCGGGCTTCGCGGGGCGGATCAAGACGCGCGAGGTCGCGGTCGCCAACATCGCGGTGGCGCGCAACGCAGCCCTCGGGGCGGCCGCGGCCGGGATCGTTGCCTTCATCGACGATGATGCGGTGCCCGAACCGGGCTGGGCGCGCGCGCTTGCCCTTGCCTTTGCCGATCCGCGCCGCGTCGCCGCCGGGGGCCGCGTGCGCCGCCGCGCCGGGTGGGAGGATGAGGCCCCGCCGGTCGCGGTCGATGCCCGCGGCGCCGACCACCCGCTCGGGCGCTGGGCGGATGTCGCGGCCGGCACCCTGCCCGCACCCGCCCCCGGCATGGTGGCGAAGCTTCAGGGCACGAATTGCGCCTTTCGCACCGAGGCGCTGCGCGCCCGCGTCGCGGCGGGCGAGAGCCTCGATGCCGTGCTGCCCGAGGCCTTCGCCAATTGCCGCGAGGCGGCGCGCCGCGCGCTCGGGCTGCGGGCGTTCGACGTGCAGCTGATGGGCGGGATCTTCCTGCACCAGGGCAACATCGCCGAGATGAAGACGGGCGAGGGCAAGACGCTGGTCGCGACATTTCCCGCCTATCTCAACGCGCTGACGGGGCGGGGCGTGCATATCGTCACGGTCAACGACTATCTCGCCAAGCGCGACGCCGAATGGATGGGCAAGGTCTATGCCGCACTCGGCCTCACGACCGGGGTCGTCTATCCGTGGCAGCCCGACGAGGAAAAGCGCGCCGCCTATCGCGCCGATGTCACCTATGCCACCAACAACGAACTCGGGTTCGACTATCTGCGCGACAACATGAAGTCGCGGCTCGAGGACATGGGGCAGCGCGGCCACGCCTTCGCGATCGTTGACGAGGTCGATTCGATCCTGATCGACGAGGCGCGCACCCCCCTCATCATCTCGGGGCCGAGCCAGGACCGTTCGGATCTCTATGTCGCGGTCGACCGGCTGATCCCGTCGCTCGCGCCCGAGCACTACAAGATCGACGAGAAGGCCCGCAGCGTCACCTTTTCCGAAGAGGGCAACGAGGCCATCGAGGCGACGGTGCGCGCGGCGGGACTTCTGCCCGACGACCGTTCGCTCTACGACCCGGAATCGACGACGCTGGTGCATCACCTCAACCAGGCACTGCGCGCGCACCGGCTCTTTCACAAGGACCAGCACTATATCGTCCGCGACGGCGAGGTGATGCTGATCGACGAGTTCACGGGCCGCATGATGCGCGGCCGGCGCCTGTCGGACGGGCTGCACCAGGCGATCGAGGCCAAGGAGGGCGTCGCCATCCAGCCCGAGAACGTGACCCTCGCCTCGGTCACCTTCCAGAATTATTTCCGCCTCTACGACAAGCTCGCCGGCATGACCGGCACGGCTGCGACCGAGGCCGAGGAATTCGCCGAGATCTATCGCCTCGGCGTGGTCGAGGTGCCGACGAACCGCCCCGTCGCGCGCAAGGACGAACACGACGCCGTCTATCGCACCGCGCGCGAGAAATACGACGCGATCCTCGCCGAGATCCGCGCCGCGCATGAAAAGGGCCAGCCGATCCTCGTCGGGACGACCTCGATCGAGAAATCCGAGATGCTCTCGGCGATGCTGACCAAGGCGGGGGTGCCGCACAACGTCCTCAACGCCCGCCAGCACGAGCAGGAGGCGCGCATCGTCGCCGAGGCCGGCCGCCCCGGCGCCGTCACCAT
>JAUREX010000230.1 GCA_030834485.1 Gemmobacter sp. | reverse complement strand
GCGTCGTAATCCATCAGGCGCCGCAGCCCGGCAAGGCAGCGCTCATGGCTCAGATCGGCAAAGCGCAGGCCCTGCGGCGAGGTTGCCGGATAGCTGTCGTCGCGCCGGATGTTCAAGGCGCGCATCTCGGCCGGGTCGCGCCCGGTCGCGGCGGCCAGATCGTCGATCAGCGCCTCCATCACCGCCATCGCGACCGGATGCCCGACCGCGCGATACTGGCACATCGGCGCCTTGTTGAGGAACGCAACCCGCAGCCGCGCACGATAGGCCGGCAGCGCATAGGGCGCGCCGATCAGGTTCACGACCTGATTGCCCTCGATCCCCGAGGAACGCGGATAGACCGAATAGGGGCCGATCCCGGTCAGGTCGTCGACCTCGACCGCCAAAAGGCGCCCCGCCGCATCGACCGCGGCGCGCGCCCGCAGCCGGTGCGCGCGTGCGTGGATGTCCGAGGCGAAGCTCTCGAGCCGGTCGGCCACGAACTTGACCGGCCGGCCCAGCCGCCGGGCGGCCACGGCGCAGGCGATCTCGTCGCCATAGGTGTGGATCTTGATCCCGAACGAGCCGCCGACATCCTCGGCGATCACGCGCACCCTCTCCTCGGGCAGGCCGAGGTGGCGCGCGAGGACCGCCTGCATCATGTGCGGCACCTGCCCCGAATAATGCAGCGTCAGCCGCCCGTCGCCCGCGTCCCAATCATAGAGGCATGTGCGCGGCTCGAGCGTCACGCCCGTGTGGCGGGCAAAGTCGAACTCTCGCTCGGCGACCGCGGCTGCATCGGCAAAGGCGCGATCGACCTCGCCCACCTCGATGCGCCGCTCAAGGCAGAGGTTCGTGCCGAGGGCGGGGTGGATCGCCGCTGCGCCCGGCGCCAGCGCCGCCTCGGGGTCGGTCACGGGCTCGAGCGGTTCGAGATCGGCCTCGATCAGCGCGACCGCATCCTCGGCCTCGGCACGGCTGCGGGCAAGCACGATCGCAAGCGGCTCGCCCTGCCAATGCGTCGTGCCATGCGCGAGCGCCGGCTGCGGGGCCGAGCGCATGCCGGCCAGATGCGTGAGCACGCCGACGAAGGGCGTGACATCGGCCGCGATCTCGGCCCCGTCCCAGGCGGCGACGACCCCGGGCGCCGCGCGCGCGGCCCCGAGGTCGATGCCCCGGATGCGCGCATGCGCGTAGGGTGAGCGCAGGAAGGCCGCATGCACCATCCGCGGCAGCACGCGATCATCGACAAAGCGGCCGCGGCCGATCAGCAGCCGGCGCGCATTGGGCCGCGCCTGCGCTGCGCCGATCCCGCCCGCCGGCCTGTCGAAGCGGCTGAGCGTCATGGCGTGGCGCCCCTTGCCGCGGCCGCGACCTCGGCCACCGCATCGACGATCGCCTGATACCCCGTGCAGCGGCAATAATTGCCCGACAGCCAGTCGCGGATCGCCTCGCGGTCCGGCCCGCCCCCCGCCCCGATCCACGCCGCCGCCGTCAGGAGCATCCCCGGCGTGCAGAACCCGCATTGGAGCGCGTTGCGGCGGTGAAACGCCTCTTGCAGGGCCGCGATCTCGCCCGTGGCCGAGACGCCCTCGATCGTCTCGACCCGCGCGCCCTCGGCCTGCACCGCTAGCATCAGGCAGCCGCGCATGATGGCGCCATCGACCCGCACCGTGCAGGCACCGCAGACGCCGTGCTCGCAGCCGACATGGGTGCCGGTGAGCAGGATCTCGTGGCGGATGAAGTCCGCGAGCGTGAGGCGGGTCTCGACCTCGCGCTCGTAGGCCTTGCCGTTGACGGTGACGGTAATCTTGCGGCGGTCGCTCATTTCA
>JAUREX010000022.1 GCA_030834485.1 Gemmobacter sp. | reverse complement strand
AGAATTGCCCCTTGAACCACATACTATTGCGAGCGTGTGAGTTGAACCGACGACAGCCGAGCCAAACGAAAGGAAATCATCAAGGCCGTCGAACGTGACGACTGACCTGCCATTCATCTCCGTCAGTGTTGTCTCAGGTCGGCCACTTGGCGATCCTTGTGCAGCGTGCCGCCCGTTCCCTGACTTGTCGCGCCACTCGCTGACCGCGCCGTCTACCAGGGTGATTGTGCTGACATCATCCGCATCGAGCCAGAGCGCCAGCGCAGGGCCGAGGTCGGCGGGGGTCCAGGGCGCCTCCTTCGCGACCGTCACCGTCCTCGGAGCACTCGTTCCCGCGGCGGTCGTCAGCGTAAGGCTCAGCGTCAGGGTGCCATCGCCGAGCGCGCTGAGGTCCAGGCCCGTGACGGGGTGCGGTGCGCTCGCGATGGTGCCGCTGCCGGAGGCGCTCCCCCCGCCGTCGCTCGTGATCTCCCAGGCGAAGCTCGCGCCGAGGGGGGCCTTGGTGATCTCGAAGGCGGCCGCGCTCGCGTTCGCCGCGGTGATCGGGTCGGTCGTCCAGACGGGGCGGTAGGTGCGGACGCGGACGCCGCTCAGATCAGGGGGCGTGAAAGTGAGCGTGATGGGGTTCCCCGCGAGGTCCCGAATCGCCCCGCCCGCGAGTTCGATCTGCCCCGCGGCGACGATTCCAACGGGCGCGAAATCCCCCGCCGCGATGTCATAGGCGAACTCCAAAGCCGCCGTCCCAGAGCCCGAGCGATACGTCGCCGCCCGAGCCTCACCACCTCCGAAATTGAGCCAGATCAACGGCGTGCCCCCGGTCGTGTCGACGACGACCGGCTCGGAGGTGCCGATGGTGAAGGAGAGCGGCGCGGCCAGCCCGAGGGCGGGCAGGAGCGACAGAAGGAGCGCGAGCAGTAACCGCATGGATTTCCCCCGGGGAGCAGACGGGGGCACCCTCGCACCGAGGCGGTTAAGGCGGGGTGAAGGCGCGCGCTTTCCAACCCGCCGCCTGCGGGGTATGAGGGGGCGTCGGGGCGTGGCGCAGCCTGGTAGCGCGACGGTTTTGGGTACCGTAGGCCGGAGGTTCGAATCCTCTCGCCCCGACCAGAATGACCCTCAGTCGCAGGGCCAGGCGGCGGGGCCGGCCGCAAAGGCCGGGTGGCGCAGCTCGGAGCCCTCGGCGATGCCGAGGCGGGCGGCAAGCCCGCCATTGATCTCGAGCACCCCGAGGACGCCCGGCCCTCCGTCGATGATCGTCTCATCCCCCGGGCGGGCCATGGCGTGCACGCCGAGGACGCGCCCCGCAGGGTCGAGGAACACCATGTCGAGCGGGATCAGCGTGTTCTTCATCCAGAAGGTCGCGCGTTGCGGGGCCTCGTAGACGAAGAGCATCCCGGAGGATTGCGGCAGGCTCTCGCGGAACATGAGGCCGCGGGCACGCTCGGCCGGGTCGTCGGCAAGCTCGATCGCAAAGCGCGCCTGCCCCCAGGGGCCGCGCAATTCGACCGCATCCTGCCGGCAGGCGGCCTCGGCCGCGCCGGGCAGCAGAAGTGCGAGGAGAAGCGCCCTCATGGGCTGAGGCGCGTCACCGCCCAGGGGGCGCCCGCCCCGGCGCGGCGCCAGCGGAAGCGGTCATGGAGGCGAAAGGCGCCGTCGGCCCAGAACTCGATCTCGACGGGCGCGATGCGGAAACCGCCCCAGAAGGGCGGGCGGGCAGGCGATGGCCCCTCGCGCAGCGTGACCTTGGCGACCTCGGCCATGAGCTCGGTCCGCGAGCCGAGCGGTTCGGACTGGCGCGACGCCCAGGCGCCAAGGCGCGATTGCAGCGCGCGCGAGGCGAAATAGGCATCCGCCTGCGGGCCTTCCTCGCGGGTGACGGTGCCGCGCACGCGGATCTGGCGGCGCAGCGACTTCCAGTGCAGCACGAAGGCGGCCTTGCCGGTCGCGCTGATCTCGCGCCCCTTGGCCGAGCCGTAGTTGGTGTAGAAGACGAAGGCGTCGGCCTCGATCTCGCGCAGGAGCACCATGCGGACATTGGGGAGCCCCTCGGCATCGACGGTCGCGAGCGCGATCGCGTCGGGGTCGTTGGGCTCGAGCGGGCGCGCTTCCTCGAGCCAGCGCCGCGCGATGGCGAAGGGGTCGTCGCCCGCGAAAATCCCCTCGCGTCCGTCCTCGCTCATGCGCCCCCTCCCGGTCGGTCAGACATCGACATCCTCGACGAAGCGCGCGTTCTCCTGGATGAACTGAAAGCGCAGCTCCGGCCGCTTGCCCATCAGCCGCTCGACGAGGTCCGAAGTCTCGCCGGGGGCCTCCTCGTCGACCGAGACGCGGATGAGCTTGCGCGTCGCGGGGTCCATCGTGGTTTCGCGCAGGTCCTTGGCGTCCATCTCGCCCAGGCCCTTGAAGCGGCTCACTTCGATCTTGCCCCGCCCGCCCAGCCCGCGCGCCATCCAGCCGTCGCGCTCGGCCTCGTCGAGGCAATAGACCCGCCGCGCGCCCTGCGTCAGCCGATAGAGCGGCGGGCAGGCCAGATAGAGATGCCCGCGGTCGATCATCGGGCGCATCTGCGTATAGAAGAACGTCATGAGGAGCGAGGCGATATGCGCCCCGTCCACATCGGCATCCGTCATGATGATGACCTTGTCATAGCGCAGGTCATCGAGGCGGAACTTCGTCCCCGTCCCGACGCCGAGCGCCTGGCAGAGGTCCGAAAGCTCGGCGTTCTGGTCCATCTTGGCGCTCGCGGCGCCAAGGACGTTGAGGATCTTGCCGCGGAGCGGCAAGAGCGCCTGCGTCGTGCGCTCGCGCGCCATCTTGGCGCTGCCGCCGGCGCTGTCGCCCTCGACGATGAAGATCTCTGTGCCCTCGCGCGCGCTCGCCGTGCAATCGACAAGCTTGCCGGGCAGGCGCAGCTTCTTCGTCGCGGTCTTGCGCTGGGTCTCCTTCTCGGCCCGGCGGCGCGCGCGTTCCTCGGCGCGCAGCACGAGAAAGTCGAGGATCGCGCCCGCCGATTTCGTATCCGCCGCAAGCCAGGTGTCGAAATGGTCGCGCACCGCGTTTTCGACCAGCCGCGCGGCCTCGGCGGTGGCGAGGCGGTCCTTGGTCTGGCCGACGAATTCGGGCTCGGCGATGAAGAGGCTCACGACCGCGCAGCCCCCGCCGGTCAGATCCTCGCGGGTGATCGCCTCGGCCTTGCGGTTCTTGACCCGCTCGCCATAGGCGCGCAGGCCCTTGAGGATCGCGGCCCAGAAGCCCGCCTCATGCGTGCCGCCCTCGGGCGTGGGGATGGTGTTGCAATAGGATTGGGTGAAGCCATCGCGCACGGGCGTCCAGTTCACCGCCCATTCGACCGAACCGGGCAGGCCGAACTTCTCGGCGAACCCGACCTTGCCGGCAAAGGCGCGCTCGGCATAGGTCTCGGATTTCCCGAGCGTCTCGGCGAGATAATCGGCAAGCCCGCCGGGAAAGTGAAAGACCGCCTCGGCCGGCGTCTCGCCATCCGCCACGGCCGATTTCCAGCGGATCTCGACACCGGAATAAAGATAGGCCTTAGAGCGCACCATCCGCATGAGGCGCGCGGGCCGAAAGCGGTGGTGGCCGAAGATCTCGGTGTCGGCGCTGAAGGTCACGGTGGTGCCGCGCCGGTTCGGGGCGGGGCCCACGCGCTCGACCGGGCCGAGCGGGACGCCGCGCGCGAATTCCTGCGCGAAAAGCTCGCGGTTGCGCGCAACCTCGACCCGCAGATGGGTCGAGAGCGCGTTCACGACGCTCGCCCCCACCCCATGCAGCCCGCCCGAGGTCTGATAGGCCTTGCCCGAGAACTTGCCGCCCGCATGCAGCGTGCAGAGGATGACCTCGAGCGCGGATTTCCCCGGAAAGCGGGGATGCGGATCGACCGGGATGCCGCGCCCGTTGTCGCGCACCGTCACCGTCAGATCGTCGAGAAGCTCGACCTCGATGCGGCTCGCATGGCCCGCCACGGCCTCGTCCATCGCATTGTCGAGGATCTCGGCCGCGAGGTGATGGAGCGCGCGCTCATCCGTGCCGCCGACATACATGCCGGGGCGCTTGCGCACGGGTTCGAGGCCCTCGAGGACCTCGATCGCGCTTGCGTCATAGCTGTCGGCTGCCTTGCCGAGAAGATCGTCCGCGGCCATCCGGGCGTGTCCCCCATCCTGCGGCGGATTAGACCATCGCGGCGCGCGCTGCGCAAGGCGTTGTGGCGCGTGCCGCTTGATATCCCTCATCTTGCGGCTGCAGCGGGCGAAAACCCCAGTGGACCGCGCTGGGGCAAGCGGATATTGCTGCACCGCCCAGCCCGAGGTGTTCCATGTCCGCCCACGCCGCCGCCCCCCAGCCGATGACCGCCCATCCCTCGGGGCCGCTGCGCGGCAGCGCCGAGGTGCCGGGCGACAAGTCGATCAGCCACCGCGCGCTGATCCTCGGCGCGCTCTCGGTCGGCGAGACGCGCATCACGGGGCTGCTCGAGGGGCAGGATGTGCTCGATACCGCCAAGGCCATGCGCGCCTTCGGCGCCGAGGTGACGCGCGAGGGGCCGGGCGCGTGGTCGGTCCATGGCGTCGGCGTCGGCGGCTTTGCCGAGCCCTCGGATGTGATCGACTGCGGCAATTCGGGCACGGGCGTGCGCCTCATCATGGGGGCGATGGCAACGAGCCCGATCAGCGCGACCTTCACGGGCGACGCCTCGCTCCGCCGCCGGCCGATGGGGCGGGTGACGGGGCCGCTCGCGCTGTTCGGGGCGCGCGCCCATGGGCGGGCGGGCGGGCGGCTGCCGCTGACGCTCGTCGGTGCGGCCGACCCGGTGCCGGTGCGCTATGCGCTGCCGGTCGCCTCCGCGCAGGTCAAGTCGGCCGTCCTGCTCGCGGGCCTCAACGCCCCGGGCGAGACGGTGGTGATCGAGCCCGAGGCGACGCGCGACCATACCGAGCGGATGCTCGCGGGCTTTGGCGCAAGCCTCGCCTTCGAGGAGACGCCCGAGGGCCGCGCCATCATCCTGACCGGGCGGCCCGAGTTGCGTCCCCAGCCCGTCGCCGTGCCGCGCGATCCCTCCTCGGCGGCCTTCCCGGTCTGCGCGGCGCTGATCGTGCCGGGCTCGGACATCCTCGTGCCCGGCGTCAGCCGCAACCCGACGCGCAACGGGCTGATCCTGACCTTGCGCGAGATGGGCGCCGACATCACCTTCGAGGCCGAGCGCGAGGAGGGCGGCGAGCCGGTCGCCGATCTGCGCGTGCGCTTTACCGGGGATCTCAGGGCGGTCGAGACCCCGCCCGAGCGCGCGGCGAGCATGATCGACGAATTCCCGATCCTCTCGGTCGTCGCCGCCTTTGCCGAGGGGCGCACGGTGATGCATGGGGTCAAGGAGCTGCGGGTGAAGGAATCCGACCGGATCGACGCGATGGCGCGCGGGCTGCGCGCCTGCGGCGTGCGGGTCGAGGAGACGGAGGACACGATGACCGTGCACGGCATGGGCGCGGGCGGCGTGCCCGGCGGGGGCACCGCGGCCACGCATCTCGACCACCGCATCGCGATGAGCTTTCTCGTGCTCGGCATGGCGGCGAGGGCGCCCGTCTCGGTCGATGACGCAAGCCCGATCGCGACCTCCTTTCCCGCCTTCGAGGGGCTGATGCGCGGGCTGGGCGCGCGGCTTGGCGCGTCCGGCGCGCCGTGAGGCGGCTGCGTATCGCCCTCGGCGTCGCGCTTGTCCTCGTGCTCGCCGCACTTGGCGCCCTCGTGCCGGCGGGGCTGCCCGATGCGCGGATCCTTGGCTATGACGCCGCCGAGATCGCGCTCTGGGCCGCCGATGATGCCCGCCGCGCGCGCGCCGCGGGGCCGGTGCTGGCGCTCGACATGATCCTGCCGGCCCTGCTCGCGGCCTTTCTGCTCACGCTCTTGCCGCAGGGCTGGCGGTGGGGGGCGCCGCTGGCCTACGCCGCCGTCGATTATGCCGAGAACCTGACGCTGCGCGCCTTCTATGCGGGTTTTCCCGATGGCGCCGCCCTCTCGCCCTGGGCCTCGACCCTCACGCAGGCGAAATGGGCGGCCCTCGGGGTAGCACTCGTGCTCGTGGTGGCGGGGCGCGGCGGGTTGCGGGGTGCGGCATGATCTTCACGGTCGCGATCGACGGGCCGGCGGCGGCGGGCAAGGGGACGGTCGCGCGCGCGGTCGCGGCGCGCTTCGGGTTTGCCCATCTCGACACGGGGCTTCTCTATCGTGCGGTCGGGGCGCGGGCGGCGGCGGGCGAGGATCCAGTCGCGGCGGCGCGCGATCTGGCGCCTGCCGATCTGGCGCGGGGCGATCTGCGCAGCCTCGAGGCAGGCCAATGGGCGAGCCGGGTCGCGGTCCTCCCCGAGGTGCGCGCGGCGCTCGTGGATTTCCAGCGCGGCTTTGCGCGGCGCGCGGGGGGCGCGGTCCTCGACGGGCGCGACATCGGCACGGTGATCTACCCCGAGGCCGAGGTGAAGCTCTATGTCACCGCCTCGGACGAGGTGCGCGCCGAGCGGCGCCGGCAGGAGACGGGGGGCGAGGCGGCGGCGGTGCTCGCGGACTTGCGCGCCCGCGATGCCCGCGATGCGGCGCGCGATGCGGCGCCGATGCGGCCCGCGCCCGATGCCGTCTTGCTCGATACGACCGAACTGACTATAGACGCGGCCGTCGAGAGGGCGGTGTCCCTCGTCGATGCGGCGCTGCGCGGCGGCCCGGCCTGAGGGCCGATCCGAGCCGGAGTCGTTTATTGCAACCCGAGACCGGCGGAGCCAACCGCCCGGCCAGAGAGAACAAACAAAGGAAACTGACCGCATGTGCGCCAAGTCTACCATGGAAGAATTCGAGGCCCTGCTGAAGGAGAGCCTCGAGATCGACACCCCCGAGGAGGGTTCGGTCGTCAAGGGCCGCGTCATCGCCATCGAGGCGGGGCAGGCCATCATCGACGTCGGCTACAAGATGGAAGGCCGCGTCGACCTCAAGGAATTTGCCGTCGCCGGCATGGCCCCCGAGATCGCCGTGGGCGATGAGGTCGAGGTCTATCTCGACCGGGTCGAGAATGCCAAGGGCGAGGCCGTCATCAGCCGCGAGAAGGCCAAGCGCGAAGCGGCCTGGGACAAGCTCGAAAAGGCCTTCGCCAAGGAGGATCGCGTCGACGGCGTGATCTTCGGGCGCGTCAAGGGTGGCTTCACCGTCGATCTGGGCGGCGCCGTGGCCTTCCTGCCGGGCAGCCAGGTCGATGTGCGCCCCGTGCGCGATGCGGGCCCGCTCATGGGCATGAAGCAGCCCTTCCAGATCCTCAAGATGGATCGCCGCCGCGGCAACATCGTCGTGTCGCGCCGCGCCATCCTCGAGGAGAGCCGCGCCGAGCAGCGCGCCGAGATCATCGGCAAGCTCGCCGAGGGTCAGGTCGTGGACGGTGTGGTCAAGAACATCACCGAATACGGCGCCTTCGTCGATCTGGGCGGCGTGGACGGGCTCTTGCACGTCACCGACATGGCCTGGCGGCGCGTCAACCACCCCTCCGAGATCCTCTCGATCGGCGAGACGGTCAAGGTGCAGGTCGTCAAGATCAACAAGGAAACCCACCGCATCAGCCTCGGGATGAAGCAGCTCCTGTCGGATCCGTGGGATTCGGTCGAGCGCGCCTATCCGCTGGGCTCGGTCCACAAGGGCCGCGTCACCAACATCACCGACTACGGCGCGTTCGTCGAGCTCGAGCCCGGGGTCGAGGGGCTTGTCCACGTCTCGGAGATGTCCTGGACCAAGAAGAACGTCCATCCCGGCAAGATCGTCTCGACGAGCCAGGAGGTCGAGGTCATGGTGCTCGAGATCGACGGGGCCAAGCGCCGCGTCAGCCTCGGCCTCAAGCAGACCCAGCGCAACCCGTGGGAAGTCTTCGCCGAACGCCACCCCTCGGGCAGCATGATCGAGGGCGAGATCAAGAACATCACCGAATTCGGTCTGTTCGTCGGTCTCGAGGGCGACATCGACGGGATGGTGCACCTCTCGGACCTGAGCTGGGACAGCCGGGGCGAGGATGCGATCCAGAACTATCGCAAGGGCGAGGTCGTGCGCGCGGTCGTCTCGGATGTCGACGTCGAGAAGGAGCGTATCTCGCTCTCGATCAAGGCGCTCGTCAACGAGGCCTATGCCGAGGCGGTCGAGGGCGTGAAGCGCGGCGCGGTCATCACCGTGAGCGTGAGCGCGATCGAGGATGGCGGTATCGAGGTCGACTACAACGGCGCGAAATCCTTCATCCGCCGCTCGGACCTCTCGCGCGACCGGGCAGAGCAGCGGCCCGACCGCTTCCAGGTCGGCGACAAGATCGACGTGCGCGTTACCAGCGTCGATCCCAAGTCGCACCGGCTCGGCCTCTCGATCAAGGCGCGCGAGATCGCCGAAGAGAAGGAAGCGGTCGAGCAGTACGGCTCTTCGGACAGCGGCGCGAGCCTTGGCGACATCCTCGGCGCCGCGCTGCGCCGGCGCGACTCGGACGACAACTGATCCGCGATTCCGGGCGGCCTTGCGCCGCCCGGGTTTGCACGCGGCGCCCCCCGCCCGGGGGGCGCCGTTTGCGTTCTGTCGCCCCCGATGCGCGGATGGCGGCCGGTCGGGCCCCGGCGAGCGAGATTTTTCTTTGCCCTATTGGATTTCTGCCTATAGTCGGGGTCGTGGGACAAAACATGCCGAGACCGCGCTGGCCTCGGTTCGGGGGAAAAAGATGATCCGGTCGGAACTCGTCCAGAAGATCGCCGAAGAGAATCCCAATCTGACTCAGCGCCATGTCGAGCGCATCGTCTCGACCGTGTTCGAGGAAATCATCGCCGCGCTCGAACGCGGCGACAGGGTCGAATTGCGCGGCTTCGGCGCCTTTTCCGTCAAGGCGCGCGACGCGCGCACCGGGCGCAACCCGCGCACCGGCGCCTCGGTCGCGGTCTCGGCCAAGGCGGTGCCCTTCTTCAAGGCGGGCAAGCTTTTGCGCGACCGCCTGAACGGAGAGGGGGAGCCGGGCGGGCGATGATGGCCTATCTGCGCCTGCTCGTGCTGGGGCTGATCGGGCTCGGGCTCCTTGTCGTTGCGCTCGCCAACCGCGAGGTCGTCACGCTGCGGCTTCTGCCCGATGATGTGGCCGCCCTTGCGGGCATGAACCGCGCGGCCGAGGTGCCGCTCTATCTCGTGATCTTCGGCGGCGTCGTGGCGGGCATCCTGATCGGTTTCGTCTGGGAATGGCTGCGCGAGCATCGCTATCGCGCGGCCGCGGCGGCCAACGGGCGCGCGGTCGCGCGGCTCGAGCGGCGGCTGGCCGAGGCGGGCGGCTCTGCGGCCGAGCGCCCCGATGAGGTGCTCGCCCTCCTCGACTCCCCGCGCAAGACAGGCTGACCCCAGGTGGAGCGCATCGCCGTCAAGGTCTGCGGCCTGCGCCGCGCCGATGAGGTTGCGGCCGCCGTCGCGGCGGGTGTCGCCTATCTCGGCTTCAACTTCTTTCCGCCCTCGCCGCGCAGCATAGCCCCGGCCGAGGCTGCGGCCCTCGGCGCCGCCGTGCCGCCCGGGGTGGCGCGCGTGGGCCTCTTCGTTGATCCGACGGACGCGCTTCTGGCCGCCACGCTCGCGGTCGCGCCGCTCGATATCGTGCAGCTTCACGGCGCCGAGACGCCGGCGCGCGTGGCCGAGGTGCGCGCGCGCTTCGGCCTGCCGGTGATGAAGGCGGTGGGCGTGGCGGATGCGGCCGACCTCGGCGCCATCGCCGAGCATGGGCGGGTGGCGGACATGGTGCTGGTCGATGCCAAGCCCCCGCGCGGCGCCGTCCTGCCCGGCGGCAACGGCCTTGCCTTCGACTGGCGGCTGATCGCGGGGCGGCGCTGGCCCTGCCCGTGGATGCTCGCGGGCGGGCTGACGCCCGCCAATGTCGCCGAGGCGATCGCGCGCACCGGGGCGCGGCAGGTCGATGTTGCCTCGGGCGTCGAATCCGCGCCGGGCGTCAAGGACCCCGCGCGCATCCGCGCCTTTGTCGCGGCCGCCCGCGCCGCGGGCCCCGCGCTTGCGCCCGGGGGGGCGAGTTGCTAGCAGGGTCGCACGCCGACCGGATGCGCCGCACAAGGAGGCCCGCGATGTCCGAACCCGCCCCGACCGAGGCCGACATCGCGCTGATCCAGCGCATCCTGCCCCATCGCTATCCCTTCCTTCTGGTCGACAAGGTGCGCGACATCGTGCCGGGCACCTCCTGCACCGGGATCAAGAACGTCACCTTCAACGAACCGCAGTTCCAGGGCCATTTCCCGCAGGTGCCCGTCTTTCCGGGCGTCCTCGTGATCGAGGCGATGGCGCAGACGGCGGCCGTCCTCGTGGGCGTCACGCTCGACCTCGCGGACAAGGGGACGCTCGTCTATTTCATGGGGATCGACGGCGCGAAGTTCCGCCGCAAGGTGGGCCCGGGCGACGTGCTCGAATTGCGCGTCACCGTCACGCGCGGCGGCGGCAAGGTGTGGCGCTTTGACGGGCAGGGCTTCGTTGGCCCCGACCTCGTGGCCGAGGCGAGCTTCACCGCCATGATGGATCGTCCGAAAGGCTGAATGATGGCAATCGACCCGACGGCCGAGGTCCACCCTTCGGCGGTGATCGAACCGGGCGCCGAGATCGGCCCGGGCTGCCGCATCGGGCCCTTCGCCCTCGTTGGTCCCGAGGTGCGGCTGGGGCAGGGCGTCACGCTCAAGAACCACGCGGTCGTGACCGGCTGGACCGAGATCGGGGCGGGGACGGTCGTCTTCCCCTTCGCGGTCGTGGGCGAGGTGCCGCAGGATCTGAAATATCAGGGCGAGCGCACGCGGCTGATCGTCGGTGCGCGCTGCAGGATCCGCGAGGGTGCGACGCTCAACACCGGCACCGCCGGTGGCGGGGGTGTCACCCGCGTGGGCGACGATTGCCTCTTCATGACGGGCGCCCATGTCGGGCATGACGCGCAGCTCGGCTCGCGCGTGATCCTTGCCAATCAGGCCGCGATCGCGGGGCATTGCCAGATCGGCGACGATGTGATCGTGGGCGGGCTCTCGGGCGTGCACCAGTTCGTGCGCGTCGGCCGCGGCGCGATCATCGGCGCGGTCACGATGGTGACGAATGACGTGATCCCCTATGGCCTCGTGCAGGCACCGCGCGGAGAGCTTGACGGGCTGAACCTCGTGGGGCTGAAGCGGCGCGGCGTGGACCGGGCCGAGATCACGGCGCTGCGCGCGGCCTATCAGATGCTCGCGCAGGGCGAGGGGTCGTTCCTCGACCGCGCCCGCCGGCTCCATGACGAGACGGACAGCCCCCATGTGCGCGAGGTGACGGGCTTCATCCTCGCGGCCTCGGACCGCTCCTTCCTCAGCCCGAGATGAGCGGGCGGCTCGCGATCATCGCCGGTCGCGGCGCGCTGCCTGCCGCCCTCGCCGCCGCCCTGCCCGAGCCGCCGGTCGTCGCCGCGATCGAGGGGTTTGCCCCCGATGGCATCGCGCCCGATCTGACCTTCGCGCTTGAGCGGCTGATGCCCGCCTTGCAGGCGCTGCGGGGGATGGGGGTTGGCCGGGTGGTGCTCGCGGGCGCGGTGACGCGGCCGCGGCTCGACCCCGCGCGCTTCGATCCGGCGACGGCGCAGGTGGTGCCGCGGCTTCTGCCGGCGCTGGCGGGGGGCGATGACGCGACGCTGCGCGCGGTGATCGGCCTGATCGAGGAAGAAGGCTTCGCAGTCCTCGGCGTCGCCGATGTCGCGCCGGGGCTGATCGCGTCCGAGGGCGTGCTGGGCGCGCGCGGCCCGACAGCGGCCGAACTGGCCGACGCCGCGCGTGGTGCCGCGATCCTTGCGGCGCTTGGTCCGGCCGATGTGGGGCAGGGCTGCGCGGTGGCGGGGGGCCTCTGCCTCGGGGTCGAGACGATCTATGGCACCGATGCGATGCTGCGCTTCGTCGCGCGCCACCGCGCCGATCTCGACCCCGCGAAGGGCGGCGTCTTCGTCAAGCGCGCCAAGCCCGGGCAGGAGATGCGCGCCGATCTGCCCGCGATCGGGCCGATGACGGTCGCGGCGGCGGGGGTGGCGGGGCTGACGGGCATCTGCCTCGGGGCGGGGCGGGTCATCGTGCTCGACCGCGCGGCGACGGTCGCGGCCGCGGATGCGGCCGGGATCGCCCTCTGGGCCGGGGCTTGAGCGTGCACATCTTCCTCGTCGCGGGCGAACCCTCGGGCGACCGGCTCGGGGCGGCGCTGATGGCGGGGCTTCGCGCACTCGTGCCCGGGGTGCGGTTTTCGGGCGTCGGCGGCCCGGCGATGGCGGCCGAGGGGTTGCAGAGCCTTTTCCCGATGGCCGAGCTTTCGGTGATGGGCCTTCTCGAGGTGCTGCCGCGCTATCCTGCGCTGCGCCGGCGGATGATCGAGACGGCGGAGGCGCTGGTCGCGGCCGCGCCCGATGCGGTCGTGACGATCGACAGCCCGGACTTCTGCCTGCGGGTTCTCGCGCGTGCCCGCGCCGCCCAGCCGGGGCTGCGCACGATCCATTACGTCGCGCCCTCGGTCTGGGCGTGGCGGCCGGGGCGGGCGCGGCGGATGGCGCCGCTCGTCGATCATGTGCTGGCGCTTCTGCCCTTCGAGCCGCCGCTGATGGAGGCCGCGGGCATGGGCTGCAGCTTCGTCGGCCACCCGGCGGCGGCCGTGCTGCCCGCGCCCCCGGCCGAGGTCGCGGCCTTTCGCGCGCGCCACGGCCTCGGCGCGGCACCCTTCCTCCTCGCGCTGCCCGGCTCGCGCCGGGGCGAGGTTTCGCGCCTTGCGCCGGTGTTCGGGCAGGCGCTTGCAAGCCTTGTGGCCCGTCGGCCGGATCTGCGCGTCGTGGTGCCGGCGGTCGCGGCGCTCAGGGCCGAGGTGCGCGCACGCGTCGCGGGCTGGCCCGGCGCGCCCGTGGTGATCGTCGAGGGCGAGGGGCCTAAGGGCGCCAAGGCCGCGGCCTTCGGCGCGGCGCGCGCGGCGCTTGCGGCCTCGGGGACCGTCTCGCTCGAACTCGCCGCGGCAGGCGTGCCGATGGTGATCGGCTATGACATGAACCCGCTCACGCGCGCGATCGTCGGGCGGCTCCTCAGGGTCGATACGGTGACGCTCGTCAACCTCGTCTCCGACACCCGCGCGGTGCCCGAGTTCCTCGGGGCCCGTTGCCGGGCCGACCTGATCGCGCCGGCGGTGGCGGCGCTTCTCGACGATGGTCCGGCGCGCGAGGCGCAGAAGCGGGCGATGGATCTTGCGATGGGCCGCCTCGGGCGCGGCGGCGAGGCGCCCGGCCTGCGCGCGGCGCGCGCGGTCCTCGGGGTGATCGGCTGATCAGCCGAGGATCGCGGGCGGCCGGCGCCCCGGCCAGTCGGTTGCGCGGTGATATTGCGCGCCGATCGCGAGGATGCGCGCATCCGCCCCCGAGGGCCCGATGATCTGCATCCCCATCGGCAGGCCCGAGGCCCCGAAGCCGCAGGGCACCGCGAGGCTCGGCAGTCCGATGAGGCTGACGGGCACCACCACCTCCATCCAGCGGTGATAGGTGTCCATCGCGCGGCCCCCGATCGCCTGCGGCCAGCGCCATTCGACCGGAAACGGCCAGACCTGTGCTGCGGGCATCACGAGGGCATCGAACCGCGCAAAGAGATCGGCCGCCGCCGCATACCAGGCCGAGCGCGTGACGCTCGCGGCATGGACCTCGGCCGTGCTGAGCGCGAGGCCCTGCTCGATCTCCCACAAGGTCTCGGGCTTGGTCAGGGCCCGGCGCGCCGGATCGCGCCAGAGCTCGCCCTTTGCGTTGGCATTGAGGAACCCCCGCAGCGTCGTCCACGACTGCCAGAGCCGCTCGGCCGCGAAGGGCGGCGCGAGCGGCTCGACCCGCGCGCCCAGATCCTCGAGCACCCCGAGCCCCGCCGCGCAGAGCCCGAGGATCCCCTCCTCGCAGCCATAGGCTCCGCCCCAATCGCCGAGCCAGCCGATCCGCATCCCGCGCAGGTCCGCCCCGAGGCGCTCGGCATAGGGTTCGGCGGGGCGCCCGAAGGGCACGCGGGGGTTTTCGCCCGCGATGGTGCCGAGCAGGCGCGCGATGTCCTCGACCGTCCGCGCCATCGGCCCCTCGGTCGCGAGCGTTGCCATGAAGCTGTCGCCCTCGGCATCGGCGGGGACAAGGCCCCAGCTCGGGCGAAAGCCGTAGACGTTGCAGAAGGCGGCCGGGTTGCGCAGCGAGCCCATCATGTCGCTGCCATCCGCCACCGGCACGAGGCGTGCGGCCAGCGCCGCCGCCGCCCCCCCCGAAGAGCCGCCGGGCGTGCGCGCGAGGTCATAGGGGTTGCGGGTCGGGCCATGCACGCGGTTGAAGGTGTGGCTGCCGTGGCCCCATTCGGGGGTGTTCGTCTTGCCGGTGATGATCGCGCCCGCCGCGCGCATCCGCGCCACGATCAGCGCGTCATGCTCGGGCACGAAATCGGCGAAGACCGGCGAGCCGAAGGTCGTGCGCATCCCCCGCACCGGCAAGAGGTCCTTGACCGCGACCGGCAGGCCGTGGAGCCAGCCCTTGCGCGGTGCGTCGTCGGCTGCGCGCGCCTCGGCCATCAGCCGGTCGGGGTCGGGCGCCGAGACGATGGCGTTGATCGCGGGGTTCACGGCCGCGACGCGCGCCAGATGCGCCTCCATCACCTCCGAGGGGCGCACCTCGCCCGAGGCGATCAGGGCCGAGAGCTCGGTTGCGGACAGATCGATGAGGGACATGCGGCCTCCGGGATGCGCGGCCCGCGGGGGTTCGCGGGCGCGACCGTTCTGGCCGGGTGCCGCGGTCGCGTCAACCGCGCGCTCAGAAGCTGAACCAGGTGCCGAGGCGCAGGCTGTCGCCGGCGGGCCCGCCGATGCCGCGGCGCAGCCCGACCTCGACCTCGGCCCCCGGGGTTGCGCGATAGACGATCGAGGGCGCGAGGTGCAGCGCGGCCGCGTCGCTGCCCGAGGCCTCGCGCTGAAGCTGCACGATGGTCGCGAGCCCTTCGGCCGGGCGCAGCCCGAGGGTTGCCACCGCCTTGTCGCGGCTGCCCTCGCGGCTGAGCGCAAGGCTCGCCCAGCCCGGCAGATCGCCCCCGAAGCCCTGCCCGAAGGAGACGCCCGGACGCCAGAGCATCTTGCGCGCGCCGTCATCCGTCGCCACCCCCGCCCCGAGTTCGAGGCCGAGCCGCGCTGGCCCCGTGCCGAAGGAGCGGCCGAGAAAGACGAAGCCCCGCGCCGCGCCGATCCCCGCCTCGGGCAGGCCGAGGTCGGCGCCCGCCGTCCAGCCCGTCCCGAGGCCGAGTTCGGCGTAAAGACCCGCCTCGGCGCCCGCCTCCTTGTCCTCGAGCGTCGCGATCACGAGAATGTCGCCCTCGGCACGCGCCCAGGGCCCCGCGGTCGCGGGTGCTGCAGTCGCGAGAAGAAGCCAGCAGAGGATGAGTGCAGCGCGCATCGCGGCCTCCGGGTCGGGGTGCCGCCAGATTTGCGCCGCAATCGTTAAGGCGGAATTAATGGCCCCGCGCGGCGGTGCCGCCATGGCGGCGCCAGACCTCGATCATCCAGCCGAGCATGATCGCGTTGAGGATGTGCCACAGGAAATGCGTCCCGAGGGGCAGGGCCGCGCAGATCGGCGCGTCGATCGTGCGCATCCCGAGCGAGAGGACGAGCAGCCCCGCCCCGATCCCGAGCCCCCGCGCCGTGCGCGGCGCGCGGCGTCGAAGTGCGACCGCATGAAGCCCGATCAGAAGCGCGACCGGCGCATAGCCCGCCGACGACCCGATCCCGGGCACGAGGCCGAAAAGCGGCACCATCACAGCGGCATAGGGAAAGAAGCCGAGCGTCCAGAGCCCCGCCGCAACCTGCCCCTGCCCCCAGAAGCGGCGGTGCGCGGCGAAGACATAGGCGAGGATGAAGCCGAGGATCGGCACGACATCCATGATCCCGGTCAGGCGGTTGGCAAAGAGGTGAAAGAGCCCGCTGCCGACCCCGATCGCGCCGAGGAGCACGCAGAGGATGCGCCCGGTCGGATCGCTTTCGCCCCGTAACCGGACCCACATCACCGCGGCCGCGATCAGGAAGGCCGCATTGGTCAGCGCGTTGACGGGCTCGGACCAGAGCGAGGGATCGGTGCGCTCGCAATAGGCGTCGACGGGATCGAAAAGGCTCATGGGGCTTTCCCTGAAACGATCGCGCCATAGCTTAGGACGCAAGGGGAGGACGGCAATGCAGATCACATGGCTCGGCCATTCGGGGTTCAGGATCGAGATCGGCGATCAGGTGCTGCTGATCGATCCCTGGCTCAGCGGCAATCCGATGTTTCCCGAGGCGCGGCGGGCCGAGGCGGTCGCGGGCGCGACGGCGGTTCTGGTGACGCATGGGCATGGCGATCACGCGGCCGATGCGGTCGCGATCGCGCGCGCGGGGCGCATCCCCGTCGTCGGCATCTACGACCTTGTCGGCTGGTGGCAAGAGACCGAAGGGGTCGAGGCCGTGGGCTTCAACCGCGGCGGCACGGTGCGCCTTGGCGATGTCGCGGTGACGATGGTGGCGGCGAGCCATTCCTCAACGCTGCGGCGCGACGGCGCGCCCGCGGCGGCGGGCAGCGAGGCGGGCTTCATGATCGCGGGCGAGGGGCGCACGATCTATGTCTCGGGCGACACGGATGTGATGGCCGACATGGCGGTGTTTCAGGCGCTCCATGCGCCCGAGATCGGCATCCTCTGCGCGGGCGGGCATTTCACCATGGACATGCGCCGCGCCGCCTATGCCGCGCGCACCTTCTTTGCCTTTCGCACCGTCATCCCCTGCCATTACCGCACCTTTCCGCTGCTCGAGCAATCGGCCGCCGCCCTGCGCGAGGGGCTGCCCGGCGTCGAGGTGATCGAGCCCGAGGTCCTCGTGCCGATCGCGCTCTGAGGGCTCGGGCGGGCCCGCCGCGGGGGGGCGCATCGTTTTCGCTTGAAAAGATGCGCCGAGGCGCGCAATTAGCGGCGGTCCGCACAGCGGCGGACCACCACGGACGGAGTGACCATGGCCAAGGAAGAAGTGCTCGAATTTCCAGGCGTCGTGAAGGAACTCCTGCCCAATGCGACGTTCAGGGTCGAGCTGGAAAACGGCCATGAGATCATCGCACATACGGCAGGCAAGATGCGCAAGAACCGGATCCGCGTGCTCGCGGGCGACAAGGTTCAGGTCGAGATGACGCCCTATGATCTGACCAAGGGCCGGATCAACTATCGCTACAAGTGATGCGCCTCATCCTCGCCTCGGCGAGCCCGCGCCGGCGCGAGCTGCTCGGACAGATCGGTGTCAACCCCGATCTGGTCGCGGGCGCCGACATAGACGAGACGCCCCGCAAGGACGAATTGCCGCGCCCCTACTGCCTGCGCATGGCGCGCGAAAAGGCGGCTGCTGCGGCGGGCGGGCCCGATGATCTGATCCTTGCCGCCGATACCACGGTCGCGCTCGGGCGGCGCATCCTCGGCAAGCCCGCCGATGCGGCCGAGGCGGCGGCTTTCCTCGTGGCGCTCGGCGGGCGGCGGCACCGCGTCATCACCGCGCTCGCGCTCCGCCGCGGCGATCGGCTCTGGACGCGCGAGGTCGTCTCGAGCGTGCGGATGAAGCGACTCTCGGACATCGAGCTCAACGCCTATCTCGAAAGCGGCGAGTGGTCGGGCAAGGCGGGGGGCTATGCGATCCAGGGCCTCGCGGCGGCCTTCGTGACATGGATCGAGGGCTCGCACAGCGCCATCGTCGGCCTGCCGCTGGCCGAGACGGCCGCGCTGTTGCAGGCGGCGGGCTGGCCGGTATTCGGGAGGGGCGCATGAAGGGGCGGATCGTCGTTCTGGACGAGATCGCGGGCCGCAAGGCGGCCGCGCTGATCGTCGACGGGGTGCTCGAGGATCTTTTCGTCGACCCGCCCGAGGGCGCGGCGCCGATGCCCGGCGCGGTGCTGCGGGGCGTGCTCGACCGGCCGATGAAGGGGCAGGGGGGCATCTTCGTGCGCCTGCCCGAGGGCACGGGCTTTCTGCGCGGCGTCGAGGGGGCGCGGCCGGGGGCGCGGGTGATCGTGCAGGTCTCGGGCGTGGCCGAACCCGGCAAGGCGGTGCCGCTGACGCAAAGGGTCCTCTTCAAGGGGCAGCTTGCGATCGTGACGCCCGGGGCGGGCGGGATCAATGTCGCGCGCCGGATCGAGCCCGAGGCGGCGGCGCTGCTGCGCGATCTGGGCGCGCAGGTGATGGCGGGTGCACCCGAGGATTTCGGCCTCATCCTGCGCAGCGCGGCCGAGGGGGCGGACCCGGCCGATGTCGCGGCCGAGGCCGAGGGGCTGCGCGATCTGGCGCGGGCGGTGATGGCCGACCTCGAGGGCGCGCCGGAACTTTTGCTCGACGCGCCCGACGCGCATGAGCGTGCGGCCCGCGACTGGGCCGAGCCTGCGCCCGATGCGGTGCATCAGGGCGCGGGCGAGATGGCCGCGCATGAAGTCGATGCCCTGATCGCGCGCGCGCTCGGGCCCGAGGTCGCGCTGCCTGGTGGCGGGTCGATGGTGATCGAGCAGACGCGCGCCCTCGTCGCGGTCGATGTGAACACGGGTGCCGACACCTCGCCCGCGGCTGCGCTCAAGGCCAATATCGCGGCCGCGCGCGCGCTCCCGCGCGAATTGCGGCTGCGCGGCCTCGGCGGGCAGGTCGTGGTCGATTTCGCCCCCGTCCCCAAGCGCGACCGCCCCGCGATCGTGCAATCGCTGAGCGCGATGTTTCGCAACGAGGGCGCCGAGACGAGCCTTGCGGGGTGGACGGCGCTCGGCCTCTTCGAGCTTCAGCGCAAGCGCGACCGCCTGCCGCTTGCGCGCGCGCTCGGGGGCTGGCGGCCGTGACGCGGGGCTGCCCGATCTGCGGCCGCCCCGCCCGCCCCGAGGCGCGGCCCTTCTGCTCGACGCGCTGCGCCGATGTCGACCTCGGGCGCTGGCTGACGGGCGGCTATGCGATCCCCGCCGAGGAGGCGCCCGACCCGGACCCGCAAGAACCCCCATCCGACCCGCCCGGCAGGGGCTGAGCACGCGCCCCCTTGCACCCGGGCGCTGCTTGGCCTATCTCGAGTTCAACAGCGGCGGATCGGGGTCCAAACCCGGTCGCCCCCGGAAGAAGCAACGGGCCGCTACGGCCCGTTTTCGTTTTCGTGACCCGAGATGAACGACCTGATCGCCAAGACAGCCATCGACCGGCGCCTCGCCGCCATCGTCGCCCCCGTCATCGAAGGGATGGGGTTCGAGCTGGTGCGGCTGCGCCTCATGGGGGGCAGGACGCGGATCCTGCAGATCATGGCCGACCGCCCCGGCGGCGGCATCGGGGTCGAGGATTGCGCCGACATCTCGATTGCCGTCTCGGCCGTCCTCGATGTCGAGGATCCGATCTCTGAGGCCTACACGCTCGAGGTTTCCTCGCCCGGGATCGACCGGCCGCTGACGCGGCTCAAGGATTTCGACCTCTGGGCCGACCATGAGGCGCGCCTCGAGACGAGCGAGCTCATCGACGGGCGGCGGCGCTTCAAGGGCGTGCTGCGCGGCACCGAGGACGAGGATGTGCTGCTCGAGATCGAGGAGGGCGGCGAGACGCTCACGATCGGGCTGCGCTTCGAGTGGCTCTCGGATGCCAAGCTCGTGCTGACCGATGCGCTGATCGCCGAGACGCTGCGCGCCGGTCGCGCGGCGGGCGCCGAGGGCGAGATCGACGAAGGCAGCTTCGACGCCATCGAGACCGAGAACGACGACGACACCGACGGCGAGGGGGCCCCGCCCCCCGCCCCAACGCGGCACTGACACCCAGGAGTAGCCCCATGGCGATCACCTCTGCCAACCAGCTCGAACTGCTCCAGACCGCCGAGGCGGTCGCGCGCGAAAAGATGATCGACCCCGACCTCGTCGTGCAGGCGATGGAGGACAGCCTCGCGCGTGCCGCGAAGTCGCGCTATGGCAACGACCTCGACATCCGGGTGACGATCGACCGCAAGACGGGCCGCGCGACCTTCACCCGCGTGCGCACCGTCGTCGAGGATGAGGCGCTCGAGAACCACCACGCGCAACTGACCCTCGCGCAGGCGATCAGGATCCGCCCCGAGGCGGCGGTGGGCGACGAGATCGTGGACGAGGTGCCGCCCGTCGACATGGGCCGGATCGCGGCGCAATCGGCCAAGCAGGTCATCCTCCAGAAGGTGCGCGAGGCCGAGCGCGACAGCCAGTTCGAGCAGTTCAAGGACCGCCAGGGCACGATCATCAACGGCGTCGTCAAGCGCGAGGAATACGGCAACATCATCGTCGACATCGGCCGGGGCGAGGGCGTGCTCAAGCGTCACGACAAGATCGGCCGCGAGAGCTATCGCATCGGTGACCGCATCCGCGCCTACATCAAGGAGGTGCGCCGCGAGCCGCGCGGGCCGCAGGTCCTGCTGTCGCGCACAGCACCCGAGTTCATGGCCGAGCTCTTCAAGATGGAGGTGCCCGAGGTCTATGACGGCATCATCGAGATCAAGGCCGTGGCCCGCGACCCGGGTTCGCGCGCCAAGATCGCGGTCATCAGCTACGACAGCTCGATCGACCCGGTGGGCGCCTGCGTCGGCATGCGCGGCTCGCGCGTGCAGGCGGTCGTCAACGAGCTTCAGGGCGAGAAGATCGACATCATCCCGTGGAACGCGGATGCGCCGACCTTCCTTGTCAACGCGCTGCAACCGGCCGAGGTGACGAAGGTCGTCCTCGACGACGAGGGCGGGCGGATCGAGGTGGTGGTGCCCGATGAGCAGCTCTCGCTCGCGATAGGGCGGCGCGGCCAGAACGTGCGGCTGGCGAGCCAGCTTACCGGCCTCGACATCGACATCATGACCGAAGCGGACGAGAGCGCGCGCCGCCAGGCCGAGTTCGCCGAGCGCACGCAGCTCTTCATGGACACGCTCGATGTCGACGAGATGATGGCGCAGCTTCTGGTCTCGGAAGGGTTCACGACGCTCGAGGAGGTCGCCTATGTCGATCTCGACGAACTCCTCTCGATCGACGGCTTCGACGAGGCGACCGCGGAAGAGTTGCAGGCGCGCGCCCGCGACCACCTCGAGGAGATGAACCGCAAGGCGCTCGAGACCGCGCGCGCGCTCGGCGCCGAGGACAGCCTGATCGAGTTCGAGGGGCTGACCCCGCAGATGGTCGAGGTGCTCGCCCGGGACGGGATCAAGACGATCGAGGATTTCGCGACCTGCGCGGATTGGGAACTCGCGGGCGGCTGGACGGTCGTCGGCGGCCAGCGCGTCAAGGACACGGGCCTTCTCGAGAAGTTCGACGTGAGCCTCGAGGAAGCGCAGAACATGGTGATGACCGCGCGCGTCATGCTCGGCTGGGTCGACCCCTCGGAACTCGGCGCCGGTGCCGAGGCTGAGGGTGAGGCCGAGGACGAGGCCGACGCCGACGCCGGGGACCGCGGCTAGGCCGCGCGGACGCAGGGCGGGGCGCCGGTGGGGCGGGGCGGCAGCGACAAGATGCGCGACGAGCCCGAGCGGCGATGCATCGTCACGGGCGAGAGCGCGCCCAAGGCGGGCCTCCTGCGCTTTGTCGTCGGCCCCGACGAGAGGGTCGTGCCCGATCTGGCGGGGCGGCTGCCGGGGCGCGGCATCTATGTCAGCGCAAGCCGCGACGCCCTCGCGCAGGCCGTGCGGCGCAACCTCTTCGCGCGCGCCGCACGGGCCAAGGTCAGCGTCGACCCGACGCTGGCCGAGACGGTCGAGGCGGGGCTGGCGCGGCGGCTGATCGACACGATCTCGCTTGCCCGCAAGGCGGGCGAGGCGGTTTCGGGGCTCGAGAAGGTCAAGGAATGGCTGGTCTCGGGGCAGGCGGCCGTCCTTGTGCAGGCGCTTGACGGATCAGTGCGCGAAAAGGCGCGGCTGCGCCCGCCCGCAGGGCCCGAGAGCCGCATCGACGGGCTGACGGCGCAGGAATTGGGTTTGGCTTTCGGGCGCGAACGTGCGATACACGGCGCGCTTTCGGCTGGCGGTCTGGCGCGGCGTGCGCTAGAGGAAGCCGCGCGCCTGTCTGGCCTGCGCGGCCAGGACGAAGGGCAATTCGGCGGCGTTGCCGCCGGGAAGGACACGAAGGACGCATGAGCGATACGGACGGCAGAAAACCCCTCGGGCTCGGGGGCGGCGCACGCTCCGGCCAGGTGAAGCAGAGCTTCAGCCACGGCCGGACCAAGAGCGTCCTGGTCGAGACCAAGCGCAAGCGCGTCGTCGTGCCGAAACCCGGCGCGGCGGGGGGCTCTGGCCCCGCGGCGGGGCAGGGCACGGCTGCAACGGGCGATGCCTCGCGCCGCCCGGCCGGGATCTCGGATGCCGAGATGGAGCGCCGTCTGGCTGCGCTGCGTGCCGGAGCGCGGCGTGCTGGAGGCGTGGGGGCCCGGCAGCCTGAAAGCCGACGTGTCGT
>JAUREX010000229.1 GCA_030834485.1 Gemmobacter sp. | reverse complement strand
CGCCCCCTCCATATCTGGACATTTCCCGCCCTGCCATGCATGGCGGGGCGGGAAATGTCCAGATATGGAGGGGGCGAGAGGGTGGCGGAGGATCACATGGTGCAGGGGATGAACCGCACGGCGGGCGAGGCCTATGCGAATGCGCCGACGATCGCGGGCGCCGAGGGCTATCCGCCCCGCTGGGCGGCTGCGGCCGCGGCCTTTCGCGCGGACCTCGGGCCGCGGGCGCGCCTCGGCCTGCCCTATGGGCCGGGGGCGCGGCAGCGGTTCGACCTCTGTCTGCCCGCGGGCGCGGCCTCGTCGTCTTTGTGCATGGCGGCTACTGGCTGGCCTTCGGGCGCGAGGAGTGGACGCATCTTGCGGCGGGTGCGCTCGCACACGGCCTCGCGGTCGCGCTGCCGTCCTACACCCTCGCGCCCGAGGCGCGGATCGGGGCGATCACGCAAGAGATCGGCGCGGCGGTCGCAGCCGCGGCGGCGCTGGTCGCGGGGCCGGTGGTGGTGACGGGCCATTCGGCGGGGGGGCATCTGGCGGCGCGGATGGGCTGCGCGGATGCCCCGCTCGCACCCGCGATAGCGGCGCGGGTGCGCCGCGTCGTGCCGATCTCGCCGCTTGCCGACCTCGGGCCGCTGATGGCGACGCCGATGAATGACCGGCTGCGGATCGACGCGGCCGAGGCCGAGGCCGAGAGCCCGGCGCATCTCGCGCGCCGGGCGGGGTGCGCCGCCCATGTCTGGGTCGGGGGCGCCGAGCGGCCCGCCTTCCTGTGGCAGGCGCGGCTCTTGGCCGAGGAATGGGACGCGCCCTGGACGGTCGATGCGGGGCGCCACCATTTCGATGTCATCGACGGGCTCGCCGATCCGGGCGGCACGCTCGTCTCGGCGCTGATCGACGGGCTGGAGGAGGGATGAATGGGAACGGGGCTTGAAGGATTGCGCGTCATCGTCACGGCCGGCGCGAGCGGGATCGGGCGGCGCATCGCCGAACGCTTTGCCGAGGCCGGCGCGCGCGTCGCGGTCTGCGACATCGACGCCGAGGCGCTCGGGGCGCTGCGCGCGGCGCGGCCCGACATCGCGGCCACGGCCTGCGACGTCGCCGACAGCGCGGCGGTGACGGCATGGGTCGGGGACGCGGCCGCGACCCTCGGGGGCATAGACTGCGTGGTGAACAACGCAGGCATCGCCGGGCCCACCGCCCCCATCGCCGAGATCGGTGACGAGGCGCTGCAATCGTGCATCGCGATCTGCCTGCTGAGCCAGTTCTACGTCACGCGCGCCGCGATCGGCCATCTGCGCAAAAGTGCCGAGCCCTCGATCGTCAATATCTCATCGGTCGCGGGCAAGGCCGGATTTCCGTTGCGCACGCCCTATGCGGCGGCGAAATGGGGGGTGGTCGGGCTGACAAAATCGCTCGCGGCCGAACTCGGGCCCGAGCGCATCCGCGTCAACGCGGTGCTGCCCGGCATCGTCGCGGGCGAACGGCAGCGCCGCGTCCTCGAGGCCAAGGCCCAGCGCCTCGGGCGCAGCTTTGCCGAGGTCGAGGCGGCGGCCTTCGGCTATACCTCGATCCCCGATTACGTCACCGCCGACGACGTCGCCGAGCAGGTGCTGTTCCTCGCCGGACCGGGCGCGCGGCGGATCACGGGCCAGGCGATCGCGGTCGATGGCGACACCAAGATGCTCATCTGACGCCGCCCGGGTCCCACGCAAAGCACAAACCCCGCTGATGGAGGGGGTCTCCGGGAGCGCAGGCAAACAGGAGATGGCGGAGCCAAGGGGCCATGTAGCGCCAGTGTGACGAAGGTTTCACCTT
>JAUREX010000228.1 GCA_030834485.1 Gemmobacter sp. | reverse complement strand
TTCATCGCCTCGACGGTGGCGAGCGCCTGCCCTTCCTGCACCTCCTGGCCTTCCTCGACCGCAAGGCGCACAAGCTGCCCCGGCATCGGGCAGAGCAGGAGCCGCGAGGTATCGGGCGGCGCACGCTCGGGCATGAGTGCGGCAAGCTCGGCCGCGCGCGGGGTGCGGACATGCACCTTCAGATCCGCCCCCCTCAGCCGCATACGGAAGCCCGAGGGGATCTTGCCCGTCTTGATCAGGAGTGCCGCCCCATCGACCTGAAGCCGCGCGAGCGGCATGCCCGGCCGCCAGTCGGATTCGACCCGGTGGCTCGCGCCATCCTCGAAGGTGACGGTGGCGCCCTTGCGGTCGGCCTCGACCCGGGCGCGCAGCACGCTGCCCTGAAGGCTCACCACCCAATCGGCGCCCACCTTGCGTTCGTGGTTGTCCATCCGGCCCGAGATGCGCGCGCGCCGGATCTCGGCCACGCGGTGCATGGCGACGGCCGCCGCCGCGACCCGCCGCAGGAGCGGCTCGGCCAGAACGGCGCCGGTGAAGCCGTCGGGGTATTCCTCGGCGATGAAGGCCGTGGTGATCGCGCCCGAGACGAAGCGCGGATGATCCATCACCGCCGAGAGGAACGGCAGGTTGTGGCCGATCCCCTCAACCTCGAAGGCGTCGAGCGCGGTGCGCATCGTCTCGATCGCGCCCGCCCGATCGGGCGCCCAGGTGCAGAGCTTCGCGATCATCGGGTCGTAGTGCACGCTGATCTCGCCGCCCTCGTAGACGCCCGTATCGTTGCGCACGGCGTGGGTGTCGCCCTTGGTCTCGGCCGGGGGGCGATAGCGCGTGAGCCGCCCGGTCGAGGGCAGAAAGCTCCGATAGGGATCCTCGGCATAGAGGCGGCTTTCCATCGCCCAGCCGTTGATGCGCAGATCCTCCTGCGCAAACGGCAGCGGCTCGCCGTTCGCGACGCGGATCATCTGCTCGACCAGATCGATCCCGGTGATGAGCTCGGTCACCGGATGCTCGACCTGAAGGCGGGTGTTCATCTCGAGGAAATAGAAGTTGCGCGCCCCGTCGACGATGAATTCGACCGTTCCGGCGCTGGTATAGCCGACCGCGCGCGCAAGCGCGCAGGCCTGTTCGCCCATCGCCTTGCGGGTGGCGGGATCGAGGAAGGGCGAGGGCGCCTCTTCGATGACCTTCTGGTTGCGCCGCTGGATCGAGCATTCGCGCTCGTGCAGATAGACGCAATTGCCGTGCCGGTCGGCGAGAACCTGGATCTCGATGTGGCGGGGCTGGGTCACGAACTTCTCGATGAAGATGCGATCATCGCCAAAGCTCGCCGCCGCCTCGTTGCGCGAACTGATGAAGCCCTCGGCCGCCTGCACGTCGTCCCAGGCGATGCGCATGCCCTTGCCGCCGCCCCCGGCCGAGGCCTTGATCATTACCGGATAGCCGATCTCGCGGCTGATGCGCACGGCCTCGCCCTCATCGGCGATGAGGCCCATGTAGCCGGGCACGGTGCTGACCCCAGCCTTTGCCGCGATCTTCTTCGAGGTGATCTTGTCGCCCATCGCCTCGATCGCGCCCGAGGGCGGGCCGATGAAGGTCACGCCCATCTCTTCGAGGGCGGCGGCGAACTTCATGTTCTCGGACAGGAAACCGTAGCCCGGGTGGACCGCCTCGGCGCCGGTGGCGCGGATCGCCTCGAACAGCGCCGCGTCCGCCTCCGGCGACCAGAACGGGCCGCCCTCGGCGTCGATCATGCTCACGCCCCGGAGCGGGAGGAAGAGCGCGGTCGGTCCGGTGGCCGCGTTCAGCTTCGTC
>JAUREX010000227.1 GCA_030834485.1 Gemmobacter sp. | reverse complement strand
CCTTTATGCCTCGTTAATTAAGCGACGGACGCGGCAAGGGTTTTTGGTGCTCATTTCGTATTCAAGGCCTTAGGAGAGTACTGAATGAAAAAGCATCTTATTGCTGCTGCCGTGGCCGCAACGCTGGCCGTTCCCGCAATGGCGCAGGTTTGCGCTTGCAATCGCCGGAAAATGCGCCAGATCTCGGCGCACCAAGAAAGATTTTCCGCCATGGCCCAGACCCTCGATCCGCTCGACCGCCGCATCCTCGCCGAATTGCAGGCCGACAGCGCCCAGTCGCTCGACGATATCGCGCGCAAGGTCGGGTCGTCCAAGACCCCGGTCTGGAACCGGATCCGGCGCATGCGCGAGGCCGGCATCATCCTGCGCGAAAGCGCGATCCTCGACGCCGAGGCGCTCGGCCTCGAGGCGTGCTTCTTCGTGCTGGTGCGCACCTCCGAGCACGAGGCCGAATGGCAGCGCCGCTTTCTCGACGCCGTCCGCGCCCGCCCCGAGGTGCTCGAGGCGCACCGCCTCGCGGGTGATATCGACTATATCCTGAAGATCCGGGTCAGGAACGCGCGCGCCTATGACGCCTTCTATCAGGCCCTGATCGCGCAGGTGAAGATCCACAACGTCACCGCGCTCCTCTCGATGGAGGAGATCAAGGCCACGACCGCGCTGCCCATCCCCGAGGATTGATCGGGAGCGCCGCTCGCCTCCGGGCCGGTCCTTCCTGCCCCATGCCTTGACATTCCGCGGCCGCCTGTGTCTTCAGACCCTCGCGACGGGCGGAATGTCGATACGGAGATCGTTTTGAAGACCTTTTTCTTGAAGGATGGGGTCGTTCCCGATCCGGTGGCGACCCGCGGTCCGTTCATCCCCCGCCTCATCTGGCAGACAACCCGGGATCGCGGCGCGCTGAAGCCCGAGATCCTCGCCTGTATCGACAAGCTCAAGAACCTCAATCCGGGATGGGAGCATCATCTCTTCGACGACCGCACCCAGCGCACCTTCCTCGAAGGGGTGTGCTCCGAGCGCTTCATGCGCGCCTATGATCGCATCCAGCCCGCCTATGGCGCCGCTCGGGCGGATCTGTTCCGGTATGTAATGGTCTATATGCGCGGTGGCGCCTATTTCGATACCAAGAGCGGCGTGACCCGCCCCCTCGACGAGATATTGCACGACGATGATCGCTTCATCATCTCGCAGTGGGACAACGGCCCGGGCGGTTTGTTTCCCGGCCGGGGCAAGCACAGGGTCATCCGCGATATCCCCGGCGGCGAATACGAGCAATGGTTCGTGATCGCGCAGCCCGGGCACCCCTACCTCGCCAAGGTGCTCGACGATGTGATCCGCAACATCGAGGGCTACAGCGCGCTGCGCTTCGGGCATGGCGGCCGGGGCGTGCTGAGCGCGATCGGCCCCTACGCCTACACCCGCGCCATCCGGTCGGTCGAGGAACCTTCGCTCCACCGCAAGCTCTGCGCCTGGAAAGAGGGCATGCGCTACACGATGTTCGACAATCTGTTCGCCCACCAGAGGCTTGACGACGGCCATTATGGGAAAAGGATGCTGGCGCCGGTCACCCCCAAGGGGCTGAAGGGCGCGGCCCTTCTGCGCTACTGGCTTTCGGAAATCCTCTATCTGCCCATCTCGAGGTTGCGGGCGCTCAATTACATCAGGCTCGACAGGCGCCGAAGCAAGAAGCCCGGTTACGGCAAAGTCGGCTAGCGGCTGGGCACCCTCCTGCCTTCGCGCCGCTCGCAACGCGCCCCTCAGAAGCCCGTCGCGATCTCGTGGCCCGGCGCATAGCTCAGCCGCACGAGGGTGACGGGGCGGGGGCCCGAGCGTGTGGTGCGCGTCAGCCGCAGGAGGGGGGCGGCCG
>JAUREX010000226.1 GCA_030834485.1 Gemmobacter sp. | reverse complement strand
AGATCATCTTTCGCACCTGCCGGGTCGCGAGCAGGATGCCGAGACCGAAGCCGTCGACGCCCGCATTGTTCGAGGCCACCGTCAGATCCTTCGTGCCCGCATCGCGGATCGCCGCGATCAGGAGCTCGGGGATCCCGCACAGCCCGAACCCGCCCGAGGCGATCGTCATGCCGTCGAACAACAGCCCCTCGAGCGCCGATGCCGCATCGGGATAGACCTTCTTCATGCCCTGATCCTCCGCACGAAAACGCCGCTGCTATGGCGCGCGGGCGCGGCGCTGTCAATTCGCTGCACCTGCGAAAGGTTTCAGCCCTCGATCAGCGGGTCGTCCTTGCGCGCCTTCGGGGCCGCCTTTGGCTTTGCGGCCGCCTTGGGTTTGGCCCCTGCCTTCGCCTTGGCTGCGGGCTTGGGCTTGGCCGCAGCCTTGGGCCTGGCGCCCACGTCCGGCTTCGCGCTTTTGCGCGCCGCCTTGGCCTTGGGCTTGCCCCCCTTGGCGGCGATGAGCGCGAGTGCTGTGTCGAGGTCGATCGTCTCGGGCTCGGTGCCCTTGGGCAGCGTCGCATTGACCTTGCCCCATTTCACATAGGGCCCGTAGCGCCCCGCCATCACCTGCACCGCGCCGCCGTCGGGATGCGCGCCCAGATCGCGCAGCGCCGCCGCTGCCGCCCCGGCACGCGGGCCGCGCGCGGCCTTCTGCGCCAGCACCTCGATCGCGCGGTTCATCCCGATCGTGAACACCTCCTCGGCGTCGGGGATGTTGGCATAGACCGCGCCGTGCTTCACGTAGGGGCCGAAGCGGCCGATCCCGGCCTCGACCGGGGCGCCGTCCTCGGGGTGCGTGCCGACGAGGCGCGGCAGGGCGAGGAGCGCGAGCGCGCGCTCGAGCGTGACGGATGCGGGCGTCCAGCCCTTGGGCAGGCTCGCGCGCGGGCGCTTGGGCGCCTCGGCGCTCGCCTCGCCCTTCTGCACATAGGGGCCGAAGCGGCCGGCGCGCAGCGTCACCGGCTGGCCGTCGTCATGGCCGAGCAGGCGCTCGTCGCCCGCCGCCCCGTCGCCCGCGGGCGCCGAGAGGGGGCGGGTATAGCGGCACTCGGGATAGCCCGAGCAGCCGATGAAGGCGCTGCCCGTGCGCGAGGTGCGCAGCGAAAGCCGCCCCGCGCCGCAGGACGGGCAGGCGCGCGGGTCGCCCCCGTCGGCGCGCGGCGGATAGAGGTGGGGGGCGAGCACCTCGTCGATCGTCGTCAGCACCTCGCCGATGCGCAACTCCGACGTCTCGCCGACCGCGGCCGAGAAATCGCGCCAGAAGCGGGCGAGCACCTCGCGATAGCCGCGCGTGCCGGCCGAGACATCGTCAAGCTCGCCCTCGAGGTCGGCGGTGAAGTCGTATTCGACATAGCGGCGGAAGTAATTGGCGAGGAACGCCGTCACCAGCCGCCCCTTGTCCTCGGGGATGAGGCGGTTCTTTTCCTTGCGGACATATTCCCGCTCAACCAGCGTCGAGAGGATCGAGGCATAGGTCGAGGGCCGGCCGATCCCGAGCTCTTCCATCCGCTTGACCAGCGTCGCCTCGGTATAGCGCGGGGGCGGTTCGGTGAAATGCTGCTCGGGCGTGACCGAGCGCCGCTCGATGGGCTCGCCGGCCGTCATCTGCGGCAGGCGTGCTGCATCCTCGTCGCCCTCGTCGTCGCGCCCTTCCTCGTAGAGCTTGAGGAAGCCGTCAAAGAGCACCACCTGCCCCGAGGCGCGCAAGCCCACCTCGCCGTCGGTGCTGAGGATCTCGGCGGTGGTGCGCTCGATCCGCGCGGCCTGCATCTGGCTTGCGATGCTGCGCTGCCAGATCAGCTCATAGAGCCGCCGCTGGTCGGCATCGGTGATGCGCAGCCGGTCGGGGGCGGCCTGCATGTCGGTCGGGCGGATGCATTCATGCGCTTCCTGCGCGTTCTTGGCCTTGTTCTTGTAGATGCGGGGGCTGTCGGGGACATAGCCGGGGCCGAAGCGGCGCGCGATCTCGGCCCGGGCGGCGG
>JAUREX010000225.1 GCA_030834485.1 Gemmobacter sp. | reverse complement strand
TGGCCGAGGAATGGGGCGCGATGCTGATCTCCGGCTGGAACGAGGCGGGCTGGATGGAGGCACCGCGCCGGCTGGGCGACCGGATCGGCGCGCTGATCGGGGCAGCATCGGGCAGCACGGTCGTGGGCGACACGCTCTCGATCCGCATCTATCAGGCGCTGGCGGCGGCGCTGGCGCTGCGCCCCGGGCGGCGGGTGATCCTGTCGGACACGGGCAATTTTCCATCAGACCTCTACATGGCGCGCGGCCTCGCCGAGGCGCTCGGGCAGGGGCACGAGCTGCGCCTTGTCGCACCCGAGGCGGTCGAGGGCGCGCTTGGCCCCGATGTCGCCGTCCTGATGCTGACCGAGGTCGACTATCGCACCGGCCGGCGGCACGACATGGCGCGGCTGACGGCGGCGGCGCATGCGGCGGGGGCGCTGACGGTCTGGGACCTCGCGCATTCGGCGGGCGCGACGGATGTCGACCTCGGCGCGGCGGACGTCGATTTCGCGGCCGGGTGCAGCTACAAGTTCCTCAACGGCGGGCCGGGCGCGCCGGCCTTCGTGCATGTGGCCCCGCAGCACGCCGATGCCGCCTGGCCCGCGTTGCAGGGCTGGCTCGGCCATGCCGAGCCCTTCGCCTTCGAGACCGGCTATCGCCCCGGCCGGGGGATCGAGCGGATGCGCGTGGGCACGCCCCCGGTGATCCAGATGGCTACACTCGATGCCGCCCTCGATGTCTGGGAGGGGGTTCAGATCGGCGATCTGCGCGCCCGGAGCCTCGCGCTCGGCGATGCCTTCATCGCCGGGGTCGAGGGGGCCTGCCCCGAGCTTGTCCTCGCCACGCCGCGCGCCCACGCCGAGCGCGGCAGCCAGGTGAGCTTTCGCCACCCCGAGGGGCTCGCGATCATGCGCGCGCTGATCGCGCGGGGCGTCGTGGGCGATTTCCGCGCCCCCGACATCCTGCGCTTCGGGATGACGCCCCTTTACATCGGGCCGGCAGAGATCGCGCAGGCGATCGAGACGCTCGCCGAGGTGATGGCGACGCGCGCCTGGGACCGGCCCGAATACCGCATCCGCCGCGCCGTCACCTGACGCTCAGTAGAGGCCGCCCGAACTCACCGTGCCGAAGGTCGCGGGCGGCAGCTCGGAGCCCTCGGCGGCCTCGGCCTCGCCCGCGCCGAAAAGCTGGAGGTTCGAGCCCATGGCAAAGCCGCCATCGACCCAGGCCTCGGTGCCGAAGCGCGTCTCGACCCCGTCGCGGAAATATTCCGCGATCACGTTGTCGCCCTCGGCGTCATCGGGCAGGCGCGCACCGGTAAAGCGGTCGATGCGCGCGAAATAGCCCCCCGGCGGCACATCGAAGGCCGCCCCCCCGAAGCGCTCGATCGCAACCGCCATCACATCCTGAAACACCGGCCCGCAGAGCCCGCCGCCCGAGGTGTCGGGCATCGGGCGGGGCGTGTCGAAGCCGATGTAGCACCCCGCCACCAGCGTCGAGGTATAGCCCAAGAACCAGGCGTCCTTGTTGTCGTTGGTCGTCCCCGTCTTGCCCGCGACGGGGACGGGTAGCCGGATCATGCGCGCCGTGCCGCGCTGGATGACGCCCTCCATCATCGAGGTGAGCTGATAGGCCGTCACCGCATCCATCACCCGCTGGCGCGAGGTCATCAGCCGCGGCCCCGCGCCGTCGGGCAGAACCTCGGCCTCGCAGTCGAGGCACAGGCGCCGGTCGTGGCGATAGACGGTGCGCCCGCGGCGGTCCTGCACGCGGTCAACCAGCGTCGGCTCGACACGCTGGCCGCCGTTGGCGAACATCGCATAGGCCGCCACCATCCGCCACAACGTCGTCTCGCCCGCGCCGAGCGAATTGGCCAGGAACGGGTCCATCCGGTCATAGACGCCGAAGGCCTCGGCATAGCGCGCGACCGTCTCCATCCCCGTTTCCTGCGCGAGGCGGATCGTCATGAGGTTGCGCGACTGCTCGATCCCGGTGCGCAGGGGCACGGGGCCATAGAACTTGTCCGAGGCGTTCTTGGGCGTCCAGAGGCCC
>JAUREX010000224.1 GCA_030834485.1 Gemmobacter sp. | reverse complement strand
CGCCGCTTGGTCTGCACCAGCGAGCGCGTGGGCGGCAGCATCACCTCGGCCCCCGTGCCCCGAAACGAGACGAGCGCGACATGATCGCGCCGCGCATAGGCCTGCCCGAGCAGAAGCTCGACCGCCCCCTTGGCCTCGGCAAGCCGCGCCACCGCGGCCGAGCCCGAGGCGTCGACGGCAAAGATCAGCACCCGGTCCGAGCGTTCCTCGAACCGCCGGATGCGGATGTCGGACATCCGCACGCGCACACCCGGCGCCTCGGGCTGGCTGCGACGGCGGATCGTCTGCCAGGGCGCTGCGGCGCGCAGCGTCGCCACCAGATCGATCCGTGCCCCGCCCCCCGGCCGTGCGGGGCGCGAGGGCAGCGGCCGGCCGCGCCGGTTGCCCTTGCGCGCAGCCCCCGTCCCGCGCGCGCCGCGCGCCGCGCGCCCCGCCCGCCCGGCCGCGGCCAAAGCGGAAATCCGCCCCCACCACGACATTGCGCAGCCCGAGGCCCCGGTCGAGCACCTCGGCCACGAAATCGGCCGGCGAAAGGCCCGCGAGCGCCCGGTCGAACGGCAGCTCATAGAGATGCCCGACCCCGAGCGCCCCGAGATGGCGCGCGCGCGCCGCCGAATCGGTCAGCCGGAAGGGGGCGGCGTCGGGGGCGAAGACCTCGCGCGGGTGGGGTTCGAACGTCACCACGCCGAGGGGCGCCTCGGGCCTGCGCGCCAGATCGAGGACATGGCGGTGGCCGAGGTGGACGCCGTCGAAATTGCCCATCGCCGCCGACGCGCCGCGCGCCGCAGGTGGCAGGTCATGCCAGTTTCGGTGGGTCTGCATCCTTCCTACGGCACCCCTGCGGCGGCACGCGGGCCCGCCGGGCGGGGGCCTCAGTCGAACTTGCGGCTGGGCGCGAGCACGAGCGCCTCGCCCTTCAGCACGACCCTATCGCCCACCGCGCAATGGGTTTCAAGGGTCACGCGGCGGCGCGCATGATCGACCGCCGCGACGCGCACCTCGGCGTGCACCATGTCACCCGGCCGGACGGGGGCGAGGAACTTGAGCGACTGGCCCAGATAGACCGTGCCATGGCCCGGCAGCTGCTCGCCGATCACCGCCGAGATGAGGCCCGCAGTCAGCATCCCATGCGCGATGCGCCCCTCGAAGATCGTGTCGCGGGCATATTCCTCATCGAGGTGGACCGGGTTGCGGTCGGTCGAGACCTCGGCAAAGAGCTCGATGTCGCGATCCGTCACCACCTTGCGCAGGTGGCGCGTCATGCCGATCTCGATATCCTCGATGCAGATCGTGCCGCGGGGCAGGTTGTCGAGCATGGCTCTGGTCCGTCAGAGTGTCGCTAAGCGTCAATCATAGGCCCCCGAGGCTCCTTCGGCAATGGGTGCGCGCAACATTTTTTCGCGCACGCAGCATTCGGGGCAAGATTGTTGCCGCGCCGCCGCGCAGGGGAGGGGATGCGGCGAAGCCAGGAACGACGCGCACGCCGACTCAGGCCACCCATTCCGGGACTGCTGTCAGGCGAGGCGCGACATAGATCGCGTCGAACCAACTCAGAACCGCCGGGTTCTTTTCGTGATAATAGGGGTCCTGCAACCCGGCCAGCTTGTAGCCGAAGCGATCGAGGAATGCCGTTACGTCGTGAAAGAGCGGTTGCCCCGCATAGAGCGGATAAATCTCGACCTCGCACCTGACCATCGCGATCCTCTCGGTTCCGAGTAGGCCGGCGCCGCCCATCAGTATGGAGAGTTCCGAACCCTGCGTGTCGAGCTTCAGGATGTCGATCGCGTCGATACCGTGCCGCGCGCAATAGTCATCAAGGGTCGTCGCGGGCACTCGGATCACTTCTTGCGCCGATGCGTGCCCCGCCCAGTAGCGCTGCGCGCCGATCTGGTGGAGTGAGTGCGTTCCGGGATGGCTGTTGAGATGAAAATCGACCGCGCCGGGACGGTCCGAAAGCGCCACGGACTCGAGCCGTGCACGGTCTCGGTAAGGCCACAGAGCCGTGCGTGCATGGTCCGCGTTAATCGGTTCGGGCTC
>JAUREX010000223.1 GCA_030834485.1 Gemmobacter sp. | reverse complement strand
GCCGCCCACCCTCGCGGTTCTGGTCATGCGGCTTTATGCCGACCCCGAGGCGGGGCGGATCCTGACCGGCGCGGCCGGCGCGATGGCGCAGCTCGGCCTTGTGGGCGTGGCGGCGGCGGGGCTCTGGCTGGCCGAGCGTGCGCTGCGCCGGATCGGGCTGCGGACCCTGCGGGCGGGCGGCAGGGGCGGCGCGGGTGGGGCGGGGCTTGCCGCGCTCGCGCTCGGGGCGGGGGTGATGGGGGCGCTCGGGGTCGCGGCGCTCATGGCACTCGGGCTCTGGTCGGTCGCCTGGCGCTGGCCCTGGCCCGCGCCCCTGCCCGAGGCGTTTTCGCCGCGCGCCTGGGCGACACCGGGGGCGGGGCAGGCGCTTGGCACCACGCTTGCGCTTGCGGGCGGGTCGGTCGCGGCGGCGCTCGTGCTCGCCATCGCCTGGCTCGAGGCCGAGGACCGCGGCCGCATCGGCCGCGCCCGCTGGGCCGAGGGGATCGTCTATCTGCCGCTCCTCGTGCCGCAGATCGCGGTGCTCTATGGGCTGTCGGTGCAGTTCATCCGCGCCGGCGTGCCGCCCGGGCTCTGGGCGGTCGGCTGGGCGCATCTGCTCTTTGTGTTTCCCTATGTGATGATCGCGCTCTCTGGCCCGTGGCGGCGGCGCGACCTGCGGCTCGACCGCGCGGCGGCGGCCCTCGGGGCGGGGCCGTGGCGGCGCCTGATCGCGCTAAAGCTGCCCGTCCATGCGGTCCCGATCCTGACCGCGGCGGCGATCGGGGTCGGGGTGTCGGTCGCGCAATATCTGCCGACGCTGCTGATCGGGGCGGGGCGGGTCGCGACGCTGACGACCGAGGCGGTGACGCTTTCTTCCGGGTCCGACCGGCGCGTGGCGGCGGTCCATGCGACGCTGCAGGCGGGGGTGCCGCTTGCGGCCTATCTCGCGGCCTTCGCGGCCGCCGCGGCGCAGGGGCGCAACCGGCGCGCGCTGCGCGGAGGGATCGCGGGATGACCCTCGAACTCGCCGCCCTCGCGGTTTCCTTCGCGGATGGCCGCGCGCTCATCGGGCCGCTTTCGCTGACGGTCGGGCCGGGCGAGGTCGCGACGCTGACGGGCCCCTCGGGGGTCGGCAAATCGACCCTCCTCGATGCGGTGGGGGGGCATCTCGGGCCGGCGTTTCGCCGGGCGGGGCGGGTCGTGCTCGACGGGCGCGATGTCACCGACCTCGCGCCCGAGGCGCGGCGCATCGGGCTCATCTTTCAGGAGGCGGTGCTTTTCCCCCATCTCTCGGTCGCCGACAACCTCGCCTTCGGCCTCGATCCGGGTGTGCGGGGGCGGGCGGCGCGGCGCGCGGCCGTCGATGAGGCGCTTGCGCGCGCCGGCCTTGGCGGCATGGGCGGACGCGACCCCGCGACGCTCTCGGGCGGGCAGCGGGCGCGCGCGGCGCTGATGCGCGCGCTGCTGGCGCGGCCGCGCGCGATCCTGCTCGACGAACCCTTCGCAAGCCTCGATGCCGGGCTGCGCGCCGAGATGCGCGCCTTCACCTTCGAGCGCATCCGGGCCGAGGAAATCCCCGCCCTTCTCGTGACGCATGACGCCGAGGATGCGGCCGCGGCGGGCGGGCCGGTCCTGACCCTCGCGCCCGCCTGAGCCCCTCAGGCCCCGAGGCACCAGCGCAGGATGGCCTTTTGCGCGTGCAGCCGGTTCTCGGCCTCGTCGAAGATCACCGAATGCGGCCCGTCCATCACGCCGCTCGTGGCCTCGTCGTTGCGATGCGCCGGCAGGCAATGCATGAAGAGCGCGCCGGGTGCCGCGCGCGCCATCAGCGCCTCGGTCACCTGATAGGGGCGCAGCTGGTTGTGGCGCCGCTCGCGCGCCGATTCGGGGTCGTGCATGCTGACCCAGGTGTCGGTCACCACCAGATCGGCGCCCGCGACCGCGCGCTCGGGGTCGCGCTCGATCGCGACCCGCACGCCGCGGGCGCGCGCGAAATCGACCCATTCCGCCTCGGGGTTGAGCGTCGGGGGCCCGGTGAAGGTGAAATCGAAGCCGAACTGGCCGGCCGCGTGCAGAAAGCTCGCGCAGACGTTGTTGCCATCCCCGCACCAGACCACCTT
>JAUREX010000222.1 GCA_030834485.1 Gemmobacter sp. | reverse complement strand
TCGGCCGAAAAGACGCCGGGCAGCGTAACGAAGCCGCCCTCAACCTCGCGCGGGGCGGCGGCCCAGCCGGGCGGCGCGGCCTGAGGCGCGAGGATGCCAAAGCAGCGCCCATGCGCCTTGGTCACGACCCACGCCGGCCCGAGGCCCATCTGCGACAGATCGCGCTGCATCGTCTCGATCCCGTCCGTCTTCTGCCCGTCGAGGATCACCGGCGCGCCCGGCCCGACGGCGGCCACCGCCTCGGCGAAAAGGGCGCGCGCATGGGCGCGCGCGCGCGGCTGGCAGATGATCGCGGCAACCGGGCGCGGATCGGGCTTGCGCCCGACGGCAAGGCCCTGCGCCGCGAAGAAGTCCTGCGCCACGCGGTCCGAGGTCACGACCGTGACGCGCGCGGTCGGCAGCGCCGACAGATCATCCCCCGGCGCGGGGCGATAGACCGCGATCTGCCCCGCCTCGGGCAGGCGGAGGGCGCCGGTCTCGATCGCATGGGCAAGGCGGGTTGCGCGCATCATCTCCCCGCTGCGCTGCGGCGAGGACCTCTTACCCCTCTCGGCCCCGCCCCGCAAGGCGGACATCGCGCGAAGGGGGCCCGCAACGCTCGATCAGGGATTGAATAGCGCCCTTTTTTTGACACATGATGGCACGCCGGGCGGGCGGAGGGGCACTTTTTCTGCGACTTTTCAGCAACTATGCCAATAATCCGACAGGATGCTGTTGCGAAGAGTGAAATCGGTTTGATAGCTAATCCCCGACAGCGACGTCGCGGGTGACCGATCCACATGACCGATGCAGCAACAGGCCGGACGCCGATCATCGGCTCCTCGCCCGCCATCGCGCGCGTGCGGCAGCTCATCTCGACCGTGGCGCCCTCGACCGGCACGGTGCTGGTCCTTGGGCCGACCGGGGCGGGCAAGGAGCTTGTAGCTCAGGCCATCCACGCCGAGAGCGGCCGGCGCGGCCGGATCGTCGCGCTCAATTGCGCCGCGATCCCCTCGGAACTCCTCGAATCCGAGCTCTTCGGCTATGAAAAGGGCGCCTTTACCGGCGCCGACCGCCAGCGGCAGGGCCGCTTCGAGCAGGCGCAGGGGGGGACGCTCTTCCTCGACGAGATCGGCGACATGCCGCTCGCGCTGCAATCGAAGCTCCTGCGCGTGCTCGAGACGCGCGCCCTCCAGCGCATCGGTGGGCGCGAGGACATCGCGCTCGACTTTCGCCTCGTGTGCGCGACGCACCGCAACCTCGATGCCAAGGTCGCGTCGGGCGATTTCCGCGCCGATCTCTATTACCGCCTCAACGTCTTTCCGATCGATGTCCCGAGCCTCGCCGAGCGCGCCTCGGACATCCCCGAGATCGTCGCCGCGATGGTCGCGGACCGCTGCCGCACCGAACCTGCCGCCGTCGCGCCCGAGTTCGACGCCTCGGCGATGCAGGCGCTCGCGGCCTGCCCCTGGCCGGGAAATGTGCGCGAGTTGCGCAATGTCGTCGATCGCGCCTTCATCCTCTTTCCCGGCCGCGCCGTCTCGGGGCAGAATGTGCGCGAGAACCTCCTCCTGCTGCGGGTGCCCGATGCGGCGCGGCAGGCGGCCGAGCAGGCCGAGATCTGGACCGAGTTCACCAATCTCGGCGGCGTGGGCCGCAACCTCGGCGCGCCGAGCGAGGATGCGCAAGTTACCGCCTATCGCGGCTGGTTCGACCACCACGACGAGATCGACCTGCGCCGCCATGTGCGCGACATCGAGGTGGTGCTGATCGAGGCCGCGCTCGAAAAGCACAACGGCTTCGTCAGCCGGGCGGCGACGGTTCTGAAACTGCGGCGCACGACGCTGATCGAGAAGATGAAGAAGCTGATGATCGAACGCCCCGCCATGGTCGCGAGCGACGAAATCTAGATTCGGGGTCAAATTCCCGGCACTGTCTGACTGTCAATAAATATCGCTTTTGGATCAGTAGTTTGCGCTGTCGGCTTTTCGACGCGGCCCTGTCAAATTGATTGTTTGCAAAAACCGGGCCGATTGCCGATCCTGCCTGCAACCGGAGGCAGAGCCATGCAGATCTTCACTTCCCAGCAGTTGCGCCAAAAGCAGTCGCTCGTCATCACGACGCAGTTGCAGCAGGCGATCCGGCTTTTGCAGATGTC
>JAUREX010000221.1 GCA_030834485.1 Gemmobacter sp. | reverse complement strand
GCGCCCGCGCCCGGATGCAGGGCTATGAGGGCGACAGCTGCGGCGAATGCGGCAACTTCACGCTGGTGCGCAACGGCACCTGCATGAAGTGCAACACCTGCGGCGCCACGAGCGGGTGCAGCTGATCGGGCAGGCCCGGCGCGCAGGTGCGCGCGCCGGGCCCCCGCCGCGAAGGGGGTGGTGCCCTCAGCCCTCGGCGATGCCGGTCAGGCGGCAAACCATCTGCTTGGTATAGAGCGAGACCGCGAGCACCTCGTAGCCCAGCCCCTCGCGGGCGCAGAACTCTTCGAGCGCGCGGTATTCGTCCTTCTCCCAATCGCTGTTGACGATGAACTCGTCGAACACGAGGAGCGTGCGCCCGTCGATCACGGGGCGCGCATGCGTCAGCGCGCAGAGCGTCGAGGCATAGAGGTCGGCGTCGAAGTTGATGAGGGCCGCCTTGGGACGGGGCGCCGCGAAGAAGCGCGGCAGCGTCTCGGCGAACTCACCCGCGATGAATTCGGCGCCCCGGATCTGCGGGATGCGGCCAAAGCTCGAATAGCTGCCCTTGGGCACGCTGCGCCAATCCTCGGGCAGCCCCTCGAAGGTGTCGAAGCCGAAGCCCTTGCGATAGCTCTGCATCAGATAGCGGAAGCTGTCGCCCATCCAGACGCCGAATTCGTAGAAGGGCCGCGTGCGGTCCGACAGCGCGATCGCGCGCTCGAACACCGACCAGCGGTTGAAGTGCAGCTCGGGCCGGTTCGGCAGCGACAGGATCCAGCCGACCGAGCGCAGCACCGGATCATGCCCGAAGCCCGCCGCCATCAGCCGCTCGTAATGGCTCGGGTCGCCCGCGAGCGCGCGCATCCCCGCCAGCGTCACCACCCCCGTCTGGAACGCCGGCGCCTGCTCGAGGCAGAGCTCGAGGATCGCCTGCGCCTGATCGGGCTCGGTCACGGTCGAATGGAGGTTCCAGTAGGGCACATGGTCCTGCGGGTTGAGCTCGATCGCCCGCAGCAGATGCCGCTGCGCCCCCGCGAGGTCCGCCCGGTCGTTCAGAAGCGTGCCATAGGTGTTGTGCGCGACCGCGAAATCGGGCCGGAGGGCGAGCGATTCCGCGACATTGTGCTCGGCCTCTTCCAGAAAGCCGAGCTCCTTGAGCGCGATCGAGAGGTTGTTGTGCACATTGGGCAGATACGTCGCCTTGCGCTCGGCCTCGGACGGGTGCGGGTCAAGCTCGAGCAGCCGCACGTAATGGATGACCGCGTCCTCGTTCTCCTTCAAGACCGCATGCGTCTCGCCGAGGATGTTGTGCAGGAACACCGAGCCCGGCGTCTCCTCGAGCAGATGGCGCGCCATCTCGATCACGAGCCGGTACTGGCCCTTGAGGTAGAGCCCCGTCAGCACCTCGACCGAAGAGGCCGCAAGGACCTCCTCCGCCTGCTGCCCGCCAGGCCCCGAGGCGGGCAGGCTGGCACTCGGCCGCAGCGCGAGCGCGACCGAAGAGGCCGTCATCGTGGCCGACATGTCGGCGGTGTGGATCGAGCGGTAATGCGTCATCTGCGTTCTCCCGTTCGAAGTGAAACGACGCGCGGCAGAAAGGTTTAGGGCCCCGCGCACATCTTTCGGGTGCCGCACAGGGGGCCATACCGGCGGCCACACCGCAGCACTGATCCGGCACAGCCAGGAGGCCGAAATCGCCGCGATCGCATCCCATGCGAAAGGGCCCCGGTCTCCCGGGGCCCCCGCGTCGCACGCGCCTGCCTCAGCGCTGCAGGAGGCTCAGCACGCCCTGCTTCGAGGCATTCGCCTGCGCCAGCATGGCCATCGCCGCCTGCTGCAGGATTTGCGACTTGGCGAGGTTCGTCGTTTCGGCCGCGAAGTCGGCATCCTCAATCCGACCCCGACCGGCTTCGAGATTGGTCGCGACGTTCGTGAGGTTCGAGATCGTGCTGTCGAGGCGGTTCGAGATCGAACCCAGGCTCGCGCGCTGCGAGTTGACGGTCGAGATAGCAGAATCGATCTTTTCGATCGCACTGCGTGAACTCGCGGCAGATGTGACCGAGACAGAACCGCCCGTCGAGAGCGTGAGGACCCCGGCGGCTTGGGTCACGGTTAGACCAAGACCTGTCCGCCATCAGCGCCCATGGGACAGTTTGGCATGTTTGCTTATCGGAGGGTTTTCGGCTCATCTTAACCTCACA
>JAUREX010000220.1 GCA_030834485.1 Gemmobacter sp. | reverse complement strand
ACGATGTCGCCGCCCGCCAGCTGCGCCCGGTCGAAGGGGCGCAGCCGGATCGCCTCGGCGCCGAAGAGGCGCGCATAGGCCTCGATCAGCCGCCCGTAGCTGAGCTTGGGGAGCTGCGCCTCGAGGAAGGCCGCGCGGTCGGGGGCGGTGAGGCCGTTCTTGACGCGCTGCTTGTAGATCGCCTCGAGGTAGTGATCCTGCCGGCGCAGATAGCACAGCACCCTGACCGCGCCGCGCATCGCCTCGGGCAGGACGGGCCGCAGCCGCTGGGCGACGACGATGCGGAACATGATCTCGCTCGAGATCACATGCAGAAGGTCGGGGGCCGCGTCATGCTCGGCCATGATCGCGCGCAGCATCTCTTCGGCGCGACCCTGCGCGATCGCGGTCGGGAGGGGGTTGTGCGCGATATGCGCGCGCCCGGCGCGCATGTAGCTGATGCCGCGCGCGCGCAGCGCCGCCTCGTTCGTCGAGAGGAACTGCTGAAGCGCGGTCGTCCCTGTCTTGGGCGCGCCGATGTGCAGCACGATCATGGATCGATCCGCATCAGCTTGAACCCCAGCGCCTGCCCCCAGTGCACGAAGACGCCGACGCAGCGGAAACCCTCGGCATCATGGCGCCGCAAGAGCGCGCGGAACGCCTCGAAGGCGGCGGCATAATCCTCGCGCGCGGCAAGATCGGGCAGCATCGGGTTGAGCAGGATGAAGATCCCGCGCCGCGCGATGCGGCGCATCTCGGCCAGCACGCCGGGCCAGTCGCGCGGGTGGCAGTAATGCTCGATCGCCTGCAGGCAGAGCACATAGTCATGCGAGGCGTCCGCAACCGGATAGGGCGTCTTGCCGGCATCGAAGATCGCCATCGGCAGGCCGATGCTCTCGATGATCGGGCGATAGGGCCAGTCGGGGCTGGTATCGGGCGACAGGGGCAGGCCGTAATCATCCGCCTCGCGGATGAATTCGGGATCGTTGAGGGACCGGAACAGCGCCGAGGGTCGGTTCTTGCGGCCGCTGACCATGTTGGCGAAATCATTGCCCATGACTTCGTGCCCATAGTGGCGCAGCACCTCGAGGACCGCGCCATGCCCGGTCGAAAGCTCGAACACCGATTGCGGCGGGCCGTGGACGAGTTCGGGCAGATAGAGGTGCACCCGGTTCATCGCGCGCACCATGTTGCGCCGGCGCTTGAGGTATTTGCCCTGCAGCTTGCGCCCGTGCCCCTCCCAGGCATCCGGGGCGATGTCATAGGGCCGGCGCAGGGCGCGCGGGACGGGGCCGTCGAAGTGCCGCCCGCCATCGGCCACGCGCAGCGCCCGGATGAGCGCGTCGCGCAGCGCGTCTGGGTCGGTCAGGGCCGCATAGTCGTGAATGCTCGGCGCGTCGTCGTCGTCGTCCTCGGCGAGGGGCGCTGTGTTCATTGGCGCCCTCCGCCGGCCTTGCCTGCCCCCGGCGCATGCCCTGCCTGTGCCGCGAGTGCGGCCTGAAGTTGCCTGCGCACCATCGGCCCGCGCCAGCGCGCGAGGTAGAGCCGGCAGAGACGCTCCTCGAGCCAGGGCCGCCCGCGCCCGCCGAGATGCTGGAGCAGGGTGCGATAATGGCGCGGGCTGTCGCGGCGCGCGCGCCGGGCGCGGTGAAATCCGGCCGGCGTCAGCCGCCCCTCGACCGCCTCGATCACGACCTCCTTGAGGATCTTCATCTCCTGCAGCGCCGAGGCGATGCGGTGGCCCATGAACGGGCAGCGCAGATGCGTGACCGCCGGCAGATCGAAGAGCGCGGCATGGCGCGCATCGAGCGGCGCGCGCGGATCGTGAAAGAGATAGATGCGCGCGGCCGCGCCGAGGCTTGCAGGCGCGTAGGCGAAGGGCCCCGTCCAGTCGCGATCCCAGGCGTTGCGATAGCGGCTCTCCCACGGGACGCGGGCGCGCGCGAGGGTAGCTTGCGGGCTGATCGTGATGACCGTGGCGCCCGGCGCGGCCGCGCTGAAGGCCGCCGCCGCATATCCCCCCATCGAGGCGCCGTAAAAGACGACCTGCGCGAAATCGTCGAAGAACCCCTCGGCGTGCAGCTCCTCGACGCGCGCAGCCGCAGCGCCGAGGCCGCTTCCTGCACATGGCCGTCCTGCAGCGCCAGATGGATCGCCCCGAGCTGGTAGCGTAGCGCCCGCACGTAGATCACCAGGTCCAGGCACTCGGCCTCAGCCTCG
>JAUREX010000021.1 GCA_030834485.1 Gemmobacter sp. | reverse complement strand
GCAGGACGTGAAGGGTCAGAGGCGAGAGCCACCGCCCCGCGACGCCATCGCCCTTCAGTTCGGCCTTGCGCGCCTCGAAGGCGTCACGGGTCAGAACCGCCAGGGTTATGTCCTCGCGGCGCGCGGCCCGCGCCTTGGCTTCGCGTTCCTTGATCGGATCCCTTCCGGCCGTCGCCGCCGCCCGCCAGCGGGAAGCCTGCCTGCGGGCCTCGGCCAGCCCGAGCGCCGGAAACCCGCCAAGCCCCATCTCCCGCCGCCGCCCGTGAACGGTCACGCGCAGCACCCATTGCGCGCCCCCATCGTCGCGCACCACCAGCCAGAGCCCCGCGCCGTCGCAATGCTTGCCCACGGGGGGCGCCTTCAGAAAACCCGCAGAGAGCCTATCCTTCGCCCGCAATTTCCATCCCCCTAAATATCCACCCTAAGATGGTGGATAAGGCCGGACAGGTCAAGACAGGCTCGGGCAGGAATCGCCTTGCTTTCAAGGTGGATGGGGGCAGGGTTGGACAGATAAAAACAAGCAAAAACAGGGTCTTGGTGCCTCTCCTGGGCACCACGCTTCCCGTCATGGCCCGAGCGAGATCGCGCCGCGCCATGCGGCGGGCGGCTCACTCCTGCTCGCGGCCCATGATGCCGTATTTGCGCAGCTTGACATAGAGCGACTGGCGCGACAGGCCGAGCATCTCGGCGGCGGCGACGCGGTTGTTGCGCGTGAGTTCGACGGCCGTCTCGATGCACATCATCTCGACCACATCGGCCGTCTGCGCGACGATCTCCTTGAGGGGGGCGGAGCCCACGAGTTCGACGATCTCGCGCATCCCCTCGTCGCGGCCGGGCAGGCCGCTGCGGCGCACCGTCTCGGCGCGGCTCACGTCGCGGATCACGAGGGCGATGGCGGGGCCCGTCCGCTCGCCGAGCCAGCTCGCCGAGATCTCGACCGCGACCTGCCCCTCGAAATCGGTGACGATCTTCGTCGCATAGAGGCGCATCTGCCCCGCGCGGCGCGCATTTTCGAGCAGCACCTTGAGGTCGATCGTGCCGCGCGCGAGGAAATCGGCGAGCGAGCGGCCGCGCACCGCGCCGAGGCCCGCCGCATCGACCATGTTGAGGAACGCCTCGTTGGCACTCCGCACCGTGCCGTCGGCGTCGATGAAGACGATCGCCTCGATCCCGTCGTGAAAGAGCCGCGCCAGCGCGTCGCCAAGCTCATCGGGCACGATCGCGGCGTCGGCGGGTTCGTCGAGGCGGCAGAGCATGAGCTTTTCGCCCGCCGCGCGAAAGACGGTCGGCACCAGCACGACCGGGCGCTTGGAGCGTTTGGCGATGAGGTCGACCGGGCTCGAGGCGTCGGCGACGGCGAGGGTGGTGAGGCGCTCGAGGAACTCGCCCCGCCGCGTCCCCTCGAACTCCTGCGCGACACCCGAGCCGATGAGGTCGCCCCGTGCCGCGCCGAGGCGCAGTGCAGCGGCAGAGTTGAGGTCGACGATCCGCCCCGAGGTCATCGACACCAGCACGACCGCGTCGCGGATCGCCTCGAGCAGCACGCGATAGCGCGTCTCGGTCTCGCGCTGCATCTCGTAGTCGCGCTCGAGCGCGAGCTGGGCCGAGACGAGCTTTTGCTGCGCCTCGGCGATGGGGCGCAGGTCGCGCCCGAGCAAAAGTGCGGAATTGTCGGTACCGAGCAGGTGGAGGCTGTAGCGGACCGGAAACTCCCACGCCCCCTTGTCGACATGGGTCAGCTCCACCGCCGCGACGGGTTGCGCGCCGGCCGCGGCCCGCAGATCGGCAAGGCGCGAGGCAAGCTTGCCAAAGCTCGTGGCGTCGAGGACGTCGCGGACGGGCGCGCCCTCCCAGTTGTGGATCTGCCCGAAGCTGCGGTGCTGGCGGTTCACGAGGACCGACAGGATGCGGTCGTCGGGCGAGAGAAGCAGGGCAATGTCAGCCGCCGTCGAGACGATCTCGGCGAGGAGATCGGGCGAGATCAGCGGGAACGAGCCGCCCTTGAACAAGGTTGAGCCGTTGGTCTTCACGTCCTGGTCCGCTCGTTGCCGCCCGCGTCACCCGGGGGCCGACCGCCCTGCTGGTTGGTCATGCCCGCTGGTGCCGCCTCTCTCTTTCGTCGCCGATCCCGCAAAAGCGCAGCGCTTCGAGCGGATCGCTCGTCACATGGTCCGCGCCGGTCAGGGCCTTCACATCGACGCCAGACTGCAAGATCGCCCCCCCCACGATGACCGGAGGCGCGCCCAGCGGCGCATCCCTGTGGATCATGCGGATGAATTTGACCAGTTTCGCGGCCAGATCAAGGTTCGCGCCCGCGGAAACCGACACGAGGACCGTATCGAAGCGGCGAGACGCCATCAGATCGCGCAGATGGTTCGTCCCCGGCATGATCCGCAGGCAGGCCGAAACGCCGGCGCGGCGCAGCTGGTTCGACAGCACGAGCGCGCCGAGGGTGTGCTGTTCGTCGCTGGGCACGATCACGAGGGCAGAGCCGCGCAGCGGACGGCCACGCAGGTCGGGGCTCGCGGCCTCGCGCCCCTCGATGTCGCGCAGCATGCCCTGAAGGCGCATCGCGCCGATCGTGACATCGACAAAGCTGATCTGGTCGGCGTTCCACGCCGCACCGAGCGCGCGCGCCGCCTCGGGCAGCACCTCGTCGACGAGGGTCTCGGTCGGGATGCGCTGCAGCCGCAGATCATCGAGAAAGCGCGAGGCGGCCATCACATCATCCGAGACCAGCGTCTCGATGAGGTCGAGCAGCACCTCACGACGGATCTGCGACTCGGGGACATTGAAGCGCGCAGCAAGGACCGAGATCACCTGCGAGGCGAGCGTGCGCACCTGCGCGCCAGCGGCCGCCCCCGCGATCGGGTGCCCGCTCCGAGGTCCGAGGTCCATCCGGCTCCCGCCCATCCGCTTGCCTGCTTTCCGGTCGGGGCACCCGTCGGGTGCGCTACCGCGCGCCGCGACGCGCGCGAAGATACGTCCCAACTTTCGCCGAGTCGGGGCACGATGTCAAAGGAAATTGACATTCCTGACGGGCGCGGCGCAGTGCGGTGCCGCGCGCCCGGTCCGCAACACCGCCCGTCAGACGGGCGCAACCGCACAACTGTGGCGCTCTAGCGCGCGAAGCGGCCTTTCGGCGCGGCAATGTGTCAAGTTGCAGAGTGTAAGATTTAATTGACACCTTTGGCGCCCCGGGGATAGTTTCGGACCCGAAGGACAACCCGCCACGCAAGGGGAAAACGTGCCGCGCCTCTCCCCTCAAGCCCTGCCGGTTACCCGCCGCAAGCCCCTGTATTCGCGCGCGGAACGCGCCCGCCGCGATGCGACGGTCTGGACCCTCGTGCAGGCGATTCTGGCGCCGGTGCAGTTCCTCGTCTTCCTCGTCTCGCTCGGCCTCGTGCTGCGCTTCGTCGCAACCGGCGAGGGCTACGCCATCGCGACCGCCTCGGTCGTCGCCAAGACCTTCGTGCTCTATGCCATCATGATCACCGGCGCGATCTGGGAGAAGGTCGTCTTCGGCCGCTACCTCTTCGCCCCCGCCTTCTTCTGGGAAGACGTCGTCTCGATGGCGGTGATCGCGCTGCACACCGCCTATCTCGTGCTTCTCCTGACGGGTTCGGCGGGCCCCGCGGCCGAGATGGGCGTCGCGCTTGCGGCCTATGCGGTCTATCTCGCCAACGCCGCGCAGTTCCTGTGGAAGCTGCGCATGGCGCGGCTCGATGCGGGCGCCGCGCCCGATGCGGCGCACGACCCCGCGCGCGAGGCCGCGGCATGAACGCCCCCCTCGCCCCGCCCCCAGCCCGCGGCTGCCGCGACACGCCGGTGCTGAAAGAGCGCGGCCAGCGCGAGGTGTTCTGCGGCCTCACCGGCATCATCTGGCTGCACCGCAAGATGCAGGATGCCTTCTTCCTCGTCGTCGGCTCGCGCACCTGCGCGCATCTGTTGCAATCGGCCGCCGGCGTCATGATCTTCGCCGAACCCCGCTTCGGCACCGCGATCCTCGAAGAGAAGGACCTCGCGGGCCTCGCCGACGCCAATGACGAGCTTGACCGCGAGGTTGCGCGCCTCATCGCGCGCCGCCCCGATATCCGCCAGCTTTTCCTCGTCGGCTCCTGCCCCTCCGAGGTCATCAAGCTCGACCTCGCGCGCGCCGCCGAAAGGCTCAGCGTCGCCCACGCGCCCCATGTGCGCGTGCTCGCCTATTCGGGCTCGGGGATCGAGACGACCTTCACCCAGGGCGAGGATGCCTGCCTCGCCGCCATGGTCCCGACCCTGCCCGCGACGGATGCGCCGGGCCTTCTTGTCGTCGGCGCGCTTCCCGATGTGGTCGAGGATCAGATGCGCGCGCTGCTCGCGGCCCTCGGGATCGCCTCGGTCGCGACGCTGCCGGCGCGGCGCGCCGATGCGCTGCCCGCCGTCGGCCCGCAGACGCGCGTCCTTCTCGCGCAGCCCTTCCTCGGCGACACGCTCGCCGCGCTCGAACGGCGCGGCGCGGTCCACCTCCCCGCCCCCTTCCCCTTCGGCGAGGAAGGCACGACACGCTGGCTTGCTGCCGCCGCCGCGGCCTTCGATGTGCCGGCCGAACGCTTCGCCGCCGCGACCGATGCGCCGCGCGCCCGTGCCCGCAAGGCGGTTGCCGCCGCCGCGGCACCGCTGGCCGGCCGGTCGGTCTTCTTCTTCCCCGACAGCCAGCTCGAGGTGCCGCTCGCGCGGTTCCTCGCGCGCGAATGCGCCATGCAGCCGATCGAGGTCGGCACCCCCTATCTGCACGGCGCGATCCTCGGCCCCGACCTCGACCTCCTGCCCGAGGGCCCCGCCCTCTCCGAAGGTCAGGACGTCGACCGCCAGCTCGACCGCGCGCGCGCCGCCCGCCCCGACCTCACCGTCTGCGGCCTCGGCCTCGCCAACCCGCTCGAGGCCGAGGGGCTTGCCACCAAATGGGCGATCGAGCTCGTCTTCTCGCCCGTCCATTTCTACGAACAGGCCGGCGACCTCGCCGCCCTCTTCGCCCGCCCCCTGCGCCGCCGCGCCGCCCTCGGCGCGCTGCGCGGCCAGCCCGAAGCGGGGGACCCGGCATGAAGCTCGCGCTCTGGACATATGAAGGCCCGCCCCATGTCGGCGCGATGCGCGTCGCGACCGGGATGCAGGGGCTGCACTATGTGCTGCACGCGCCGCAGGGCGACACCTACGCCGACCTCCTCTTTACCATGATCGAGCGGCGCGGCGCCCGCCCGCCCGTCACCTACACGACCTTTCAGGCGCGCGATCTGGGCTCGGACACCGCGCGCCTCTTCAAGGACGCCTGCGCCGAGGCCCACGCCCGCTTTCGCCCCGAGGCGCTGATCGTCGGCGCCTCCTGCACGGCAGAGCTGATCCAGGACGACCCGGGCGGGCTGGCCGAGGCGCTCGGGCTGCCCGTCCCGGTCATCCCGCTCGAACTCCCGAGCTATCAGCGCAAGGAGAATTTCGGCGCCGACGAGACCTTCCTGCAGATCGTGCGCGCGCTGGCGCGCCCCGCCGCGCGCACGCCCGAACCCTCGTGCAACATCCTCGGCCCGACGGGGCTCGGCTTTCGCCACCGCGACGACGTGGCCGAGATCGCGGGGCTGCTGCGCGAGATGGGGGTCGCGGTCAATGTCGCCGCACCGATGGGCGCGCGGCCCTCGGACATCGCGCGCATGGGGGCGGCCTGGTTCAACGTGCTCCTCTACCCCGAGACGGGCGAATCCGCCGCGCGCTGGTGCGAGCGCGAACTGGGCCAGCCCTGGACGCGCACGGTGCCGATCGGCGTCGGCGCCACGCGCGCCTTCATCGCCGAGGTGCAGCGCCTCGCCGGCGCGACCGCCGAACCCGATGCCAGCCGCCTGCGCCTGCCCTGGTGGTCGTCCTCGGTCGATTCGACCTATCTCACCGGCAAGCGCGTCTTCGTCTTCGGCGACGCCACCCACGCCATGGCCGCCGCCCGCGTCGCCCGCGACGAGATCGGCTTCGAGGTGGTGGGGCTTGGCTGCTACAACCGCGAATTCGCCCGTCCGATGCGCACGCTCGCGCGCGAGTTGGGGCTCGAGGCCCTGGTCACCGACGACTATCTCGAGGTCGAGGCCGCGATCGCCGCCCTCCAGCCCGAACTCATCCTCGGCACGCAGATGGAGCGCCACATCGGCAAGCGCCTCGGCATCCCCTGCGCGGTGATCTCGGCACCCGTCCATGTGCAGGACTTCCCCGCCCGCCATTCGCCGCAGATGGGGTTCGAGGGCGCCAACGTCCTCTTCGACACCTGGATCCACCCGCTTGTGATGGGGCTCGAGGAACACCTCCTGCACATGTTCCGCGAGGATTTCGAGTTCCACGACGCAGCCGGCCCCTCGCATCACGCCGCGCATGCCGTCCCCCTCGCGCGCGCCGCGGCGGCACCGCCGCCGGCGGCCGGGGCGGGGTCGATCCCCGGCCCGGCCGCGCCCCCCGAAATGCCCCCCGAGGTGTCCCCAGAGCCGGAACCGGCTCCGCGCGGCCCGGCCGAGGTCGTCTGGCTCGCCGATGCCGAGACCGAGCTGCGCAAGATCCCCTTCTTCGTGCGCGGCAAGGCGCGTCGCAACACCGAGATCTTCGCCCGCGACCGCGGCATCGCCCGCATCGGCATCGACACCCTCTACGAGGCCAAGGCCCATTATGCGCGCTAGCGGCCCCATCCCCGGCGCAAGCCCCTACAGCGTGGTCGTCATCACGCTCGACGCCCATGCGGCGGGGCCGGCCGCGCGCATCGCGCCGAGGCTCGCGCGCGATTTCCCGGGCCTCACCCTCTCGATCCACGCCGCCGCCGAATGGGCCGAGAACCCCGCAAGCCTCGCGCGCGCCCGCGCCGCACTCGCCTCGGCCGATCTCGTCATCGCGAACCTCATCTTCATCGAGGAACACATCCGCGCCATCCTGCCCGACCTGCAGGCCGCACGCGCGCGCGCCGACGCCTTCGTGGGCATGATCGCGGATGGCCAGATCGTCGGGCTGACGCGGATGGGCGGGCTCGACATGTCGAAGCCCGCGACCGGGATCGGCGCGCTGATGAAGAAGCTGCGCGGCTCGAAATCCGAAAACCGCGCCGAATCGGGCGAACGGCAGATGGCGATGCTGCGCCGCCTGCCCAAGATCCTGCGCTTCATCCCCGGCAAGGCGCAGGACCTGCGCGCGTGGTTCCTGTCGATGCAATACTGGCTCGGCGGTTCGGACGACAACATCGAGCAGATGGTCCGCTTCCTCGTCTCGCGCTATGCCACGCGGCCGGGCTGGAAGGGGGCGGCGTCGCGCGCGCCGGTCGAATACCCCGAGGTCGGGCTCTATCATCCGCGCCTCAAGGGCCGGATCGCCACGCGGCCGGCCGACCTGCCCCGCCCGGCCGAGGTGCGCGGCACGGTCGGGCTGCTGCTCCTGCGCTCCTACATCCTCGCCTCGGACACAGCCCATTACGACGCCGTCATCGCGGGCCTTGAGGCCGAGGGGCTCGCGGTCGTGCCGGCCTTTGCCGGCGGGCTCGACGGGCGCCCGGCGATCGAGGCCTATTTCAAGGCCGAGGGGGGCGCGCCGCGGATCGATGCGCTCGTCTCGCTCACGGGGTTCAGCCTCGTCGGCGGGCCCGCCTACAACGACAGCCCGGCCGCGGTGGCGGCCCTCTCGGCGCTCGATGTGCCCTATGTCGCGGCCCATCCGCTCGAGTTCCAGACGCTCGGCCAATGGGCGGCGGCGGGCGGCGGGCTCGGCCCGGTCGAGACGACGATGCTGATCGCGCTCCCCGAGATCGACGGGGCGACGAACCCGACGGTCTTCGCCGGCCGCCACAGTGCCGAGGGTTGCGACGGCTGCGCGCGGCGCTGCCGCCCGGGCGCCGAGGCGCGCGCCATGCAGCCCTGCCCGGAACGGATCGGGGTGCTTGCCGACAAGGTCGCGCGCCTTGCCCGCCTGCGCCGCACCCGGCGGGCTGAGCGGCGCGTCGCGATCGTGCTCTATGGCTTTCCGCCCAATGCGGGCGCGGTCGGGACGGCGGCCTATCTCGCGGTGTTCGAAAGCCTCTTCAACACGCTCCACGCCATGAAGGCCGCGGGCTACACGCTCGAGCCGCCCGCGACGCTCGAGGCGCTGCGCGAGGCGGTGCTGGGCAAGAGCGCCGAGGCGCGGCTGGGCCAGCCCGCCGCCATCGCCGCGCGCGTCGCGGCCGCCCGCATCGTCGAACGCACGCCCCCCTGGCTCTCGGAGATCGAGGCCGTCTGGGGCCCGGCACCGGGGCGGGCACAGACCGACGGGCGCGATGTCTTCGTGCTCGGCCACGGGTTCGGGAATGTCTTCGTGGGCGTCCAGCCGCTCTTTGGCTACGAGGGCGACCCGATGCGCCTGCTGTTCGAAACTGGCTGTGCCCCCACCCACGCCTTCAGCGCCTTCTATCGCTACCTGCGCGACGACTACGCGGCCGACGCGGTGCTGCACTTTGGCACCCACGGCGCGCTCGAATTCATGCCGGGCAAGCAGGCGGGGCCGTCAGGCGCGTGCTGGCCCGACCGGCTGATCGGGGGCATGCCGAACGTCTATCTCTATGCCGCGAACAACCCCTCCGAGGCGACGCTGGCCAAGCGGCGCTCGAACGCCGTGACCGTCACGCACATGACGCCGCCCCTTGCGGCGGCGGGGCTCTATCGCGGGCTTGCCGACCTCAAGGACAGCCTTTCACGCTGGCGCGCGATGGAAACCGACGCGCCGGGGCGGGACGACCTAGAGGCGCTGATCGCCGATCAGGCGGCGGCCGTCGACATGGGCGGCACCCCGCCCGCGGGGCTGTGGCTGAAGCTGATCGAGACCGAAGAGGCCCTCATCACCGATGGGCTGCATGTCGTCGGCCGCACGCCCGACGCGGCGGCGCGGGCAGGCATGATCGCGCTCATGCAGACCGACGCCGAGACGGCCGCGCGCACCGACCGGCTGATGGCCGAGGACCACGAGACGCCGGCGCTGATCCGCGCGCTCGATGCGCGCTTCGTGCCGCCGGTCGCGGGGGGCGATCTGATCCGCAGCCCGGCCATTTTGCCGACAGGCCGCAACATCCACGCCTTCGACCCGTTCCGGATGCCGACCGAATTCGCGCTGCGCGACGGCGCCGCGCAGGCCCGCCGGCTGATCGAGGCGCATGCCCGCCTGCCGCGGTCGGTGGCGATCGTGCTCTGGGGGTCGGACAACATCAAGTCGGACGGCGGGCCGATCGCGCAGGCGCTGGCGCTGATGGGCGCGCGGCCGCGCTTTGACAGCTATGGCCGGCTGTCGGGGGCGGATCTGATCCCGCTCGCCGAGCTTGGCCGGCCGCGCATCGATGTGGTGATGACGCTCTCGGGGATCTTTCGCGATCTCCTGCCGCTCCAGACCCGGATGCTGGCCGAGGCCGCCTTCAAGGCCGCCAGCGCCGAGGATGAGCCGCTCGCGCAGAACTTCATCCGCGCCCATGCGCTCGCCTGCGCTGAAGAGATGGGGGTCGACCTCGAGACGGCGGCGCTGCGCGTCTTTTCGAACGCCGAAGGCACCTATGGCGCGAACGTCAACCACCTCGTCCAGAGCTCGGCCTTCGGCGAGGAGGATGAGCTCGCCGACGCCTATGAGGCGCGCAAATCCTTCGCCTATGGCCGCTCGGGCAAGCCCGTGAAGAACGCGGCCCTGCTCCAGCAGACGCTGCGCACGGTCGATCTGGCCTATCAGAACCTCGAATCGGTCGAGCTTGGCGTGACCACGGTCGATCACTATTTCGACACGCTGGGCGGGATCGCGCGCGCCGTGCGTCGCGCGCGCGGCACCGAGGCGCCCGTCTATATCGGCGACCAGACGCGCGGCACCGGCAAGGTGCGCACGCTGCGCGACCAGATCGCGCTCGAGACCCGCTCGCGCAGCCTCAACCCCAAGTTCTACGAGGGGATGCTGCGCCATGGCGCCGAGGGCGTGCGCGCGATCGAGGCGCATGTGACGAACACGATGGGCTGGTCGGCGACCGCGCAGGCGGTGGAGCCTTGGGTCTATCAGCGCCTGTCCGAAACCTTTGTCCTCGATGCCGAAATGCGCCGCCGCCTCGCCGCCCTCAATCCCGAGGCGAGCGCGCGGATGGCCGGGCGGCTGATCGAGGCGAGCGAACGAAACTACTGGCAACCGGACCCCGCGACGCTGGCCGCGCTGCACGATGCAGCCGACGAGCTCGAGGACCGGCTTGAGGGAATCGCGGCCGAATAGCCGCAAGGGAGTGAACATGAGCCCCAAGGACGATATTCCGAACCTGCGCGGCCTCGACGGCGACGGCTCCGTTCAGGTCCATCAGGACGCCTCGATGAAGATCGAGGGCGCGCGCGTCTTCTCGGTCTATGGCAAGGGCGGGATCGGCAAATCCACCACCTCGTCGAACCTCTCGGCGGCGTTCAGCCATCTGGGCAAGCGCGTGCTCCAGATCGGCTGCGACCCCAAGCATGATTCGACCTTCACCCTGACCGGCAGCCTCGTGCCGACGGTGATCGACATCCTCAAGGAGGTCGATTTCCACCCCGAGGAACTCCGCCCCGAGGATTTCGTCTTCGAGGGCTACAACGGCGTGCGCTGCGTCGAGGCGGGCGGGCCGCCCGCGGGCACCGGCTGCGGCGGCTATGTCGTCGGGCAGACGGTGAAACTGCTCAAGCAGCACCACATGCTCGACGATACGGATGTGGTGATCTTCGACGTGCTGGGCGATGTCGTCTGCGGGGGCTTCGCCGCACCCCTCCAGCACGCCGACCGCGCCCTGATCGTGACCGCGAACGACTTCGATTCGATCTATGCGATGAACCGCATCATCGCCGCGGTGCAGGCCAAATCGACGAACTACAAGGTCCGCCTTGCGGGCTGCGTCGCCAACCGCTCGAAGGACACCGACGAGGTTGACCGCTATTGCGCGCGCGTGGGCTTCCGCCGGCTCGGGCACATGCCCGATGTCGATGCGATCCGCCGCTCGCGGCTGAAGAAGAAGACCCTCTTCGAGATGCCCGACGAGGAGGACATCGTGCGCTGCCGCGTCGAATACCTCCGCCTGGCCGAGGCGCTCTGGAACGGGACCGAGGCGCTCGCGCCCGCCCCGCTGCCGGACCGCGAGATCTTCGAATTGCTGGGGTTCGACTGATGGCCGACTACGTCGCCACCCGCGACCGGGTCGAGGATTACTTCGACCGCACCGCCACCACCGTGTGGGAGCGGCTGACCTCGGACGCCCCGGTGAGCCGGATCCGCCAGACCGTGCGCGAGGGGCGCGACGCGATGCGCGCGATGATGCTCGGCCGGCTGCCCGCGGATCTGGGCGGGGTGCGGGTGCTCGACGCGGGCTGCGGGGCGGGGCAGATGACGGCCGAACTCGCGGCGCGGGGGGCCGATGTCACGGCAATCGACATCTCGCCCCGGCTGATCGAGATCGCGGCCGCGCGCCTGCCCGAGCGCGACCGCGCGCGCGTCCGCTTCGTCGCGGGCGACATGCTCGCGCCCGAGCATGGCGCCTTCGATTTCATCGTCGCGATGGACAGCCTGATCTATTACAGCACCGCCGACATCGCGCGCGCGCTTGATGGATTGCGCGCGCGCGCCGCGGGGCGGGTCGTCTTTACCGTGCCGCCGCGCACGCCGCTTCTGATGGCGATGTGGCAAGCCGGGCGGCTTTTCCCGCGCGCCGACCGCTCACCCATCATGGTGCCGCAGGATCACCGCGCGCTTGCCCGCGCGCTCGGCGGCGGGGTCGGGCGCGTCGGGCGGGTGCAGCGGGGTTTCTACATCTCGGAATGTCTCGAGGTGCGGCCATGATCCTGACGCGGGGGCAGATGCAGGGGCTTGCGGCGCGCTGGCTGCCCTTTGCCGATGCGGCCTCCGAGGGTTTGCCGCTCGGGCAACTCCTGCGGCTCTCGCTCTTTCAGGTCTCGGTCGGGATGGCGACGGTCCTGCTGATGGGGACGCTCAACCGCGTGATGATCGTCGAGCTTTCGGTGCCCTCGACCATCGTTGCCCTGATGATCGCGATCCCGGTGCTGATCGCGCCCTTCCGCGCGCTGCTCGGCCACCGCTCGGACACCTATCGCAGCGCGATCGGCTGGAAGCGCGTGCCCTATCTGTGGTTCGGCTCGATCTGGCAGATGGGGGGGCTTGCGATCATGCCCTTTGCGCTCATCGTGCTGTCGGGCGATCAGGCGGTCGGGCCCGCTTGGGCGGGCGAGGTGCTGGCCGCGCTTGCCTTCCTCATGACCGGGCTCGGGCTCCATATGACGCAGACCGCGGGCCTCGCGCTCGCCTCGGACCGCGCCGATGATGCGACGCGGCCGCGCGTCGTGGCGCTTCTCTACGTCATGTTCCTGGTCGGGATGATGATCTCGGCTGTGATCGTGGGCTGGCTCCTGCGCGATTTCGACCCGATCACGCTTGTGCGCGTGGTGCAGGGCTGCGCGCTCGCGACACTCGCGCTGAACCTCGTCGCGCTCTGGAAGCAGGAGCGCGTGCGCCCGATGTCCGAGGCCGAGCGCGCCGCACCCCGGCCGCGCTTTCGCGACGCCTGGGCCGATTTCACCGCCGGCGGGCAGGCGGGGCGGCTGCTGGCGGTCGTGTTCGTGGGGGGCCTCGCCTTCAACATGCAGGATGTCCTGCTCGAACCCTATGGCGGTGAGATCCTGCACCTGCCGGTCGCCGCGACGACGATCCTGACCGCGCTCTGGGCGGCAGGGGCGCTTGCGGGTTTCGCGATGGCCGCGCGCTGGCTCGGGCAGGGGCAGGACCCCTATCGCATGGCCGGGCGCGGCATCCTGATCGGCATCACCGCCTTTTCGGCCGTGATCTTCGCGGCCCCCATGCAGGCGCCCGCGCTCTTCTTCGCGGGCGCGGGCGGCATCGGGCTTGGCGCGGGGCTCTTTTCGGTTGCGACGCTGACGGCCGCGATGGCGATGCCCGCGCGCGGCGCGGCGGGCCGGGGCCTTGCGCTCGGCGCCTGGGGAGCGGCGCAGGCGACGGCGGCGGGGCTTGCGGTCGCGATGGGCGGCATCTTGCGCGACATCGTCGGGGCCTGGGCCCTCGCGGGCCGCGGGGGCGAGGCCCTCGCCACCCCCGCGATCGGCTATACCTTCGTCTATCACCTTGAAATCGCGTTGCTATTTGCAACGCTCGTCGTGCTCGGACCGCTCGTGCGCATGGCGATCATCACCCCAAGACCCACGGGCGGGACCGGCAGGATAGGACTTGCCGATTTTCCCACCTGATCACGGAGGACCATCACATGGTTGGCGTCAACTTCTTCGGCAATTTCGACCTCGCGCTCGTCGCGCTCTATCTTTTCTGGGGCTTCTTCGCGGCGCTGGTCTATTACCTCCAGACCGAGAACATGCGCGAGGGCTACCCGCTCGAGAACGAGGACGGGACGGTTGCGAACAACCAGGGCCCCTTCCCGGTGCCTGCGCCCAAGACCTTCATCCTGCCCCATGGGCGCGGCAAGGTGACCGTGCCCGACGGCGCGCGCGAGGCGCGCGAGGTGGCGCTTGCCCGCACCGCCGTGTCCGAGGGCTTTCCCCACGCGCCGACGGGCGACCCGATGGCCGACGGTGTCGGGCCCGCCTCATGGGCGCCGCGGCGCGATGTGCCCGAGCTTGACGGCCACGGCCACGCCAAGATCGTGCCGATGGCCTCGGCGCCGGGCTTCCATGTCTCGGCCGGGCGCGATCCGCGCGGCCTCAAGGTGCAGGCGAGCGATCTCGAGATCGTCGGCACCATCTCGGACCTCTGGGTCGATGCGCCCGAGCAGCTCGTGCGCTATCTCGAGGTCACGCTCAAGGATGGCAGCCGCCGGCTGATCCCGATGACCATGGCGCAGATCCGCTATGACCGCGTGAGCGTCGTCTCGATCTCTTCCGAGCGTTTCGCGGGCGTGCCCAAGACGCGCTCGGGCACCGAGGTCACGCTGCTCGAGGAAGAAAAGATCATGGCCTGGTTCGCGGGCGGGGCGATGTATGACAGCGCCCGCCGCGTCACCGACGCCGAGCGTCGGCAGATGATCCTGCAGGCGGACTGAGGCGATGCACGACGATTTCGCCACCGAGCCGGTTCCGGGCCTGCCCGGGCACCTCCCGCCCGGCGAGGTCGTGCTCTGGCAGGGCCGGCCCGATACCTGGCGGCTGGCGCGCGAGGCCTTTGCGCTCGACTGGTTCGCGGCCTATTCGGTCCTGCTCGTGCTCTGGCGCGCGAGCGTCGCCTGGTCCGAGGGCGGGGCCGCACAGGCCGTCGCGGTCGGGCTGCCCTATGCCGCGCTGGGCCTCATCGGCGCGGGGGTTATCTGGTGGCTGGCGCGCGCGCAGGCGCGGGCCACGCTCTATACCATCACGACGCAGCGCGTCGCGATGCGGATCGGTGCGGCGCTGACGCTGACGCTCAACCTGCCGTTTGCGCAGATCGAGGGCGCAGCACTCGACCTGCGCCGGGGCGGCACGGGGACGATCGCGCTGCGCATGGTCGCGGGAACGCGGATCGCCGCGCTGACGCTCTGGCCGCACATGCGGCCCTGGCGGCTCGGCCGGCCGGAACCGGCGCTGCGCTGCATCCCCGATGCGGCCGAGGTCGCGCGCCTCCTCGCCGAGGCGGCCGAGAGCCGCCTTGCCCGCCCCGTCGTCACCCGAACCCCGGCCGCGGCGCCCCATGCCGCCGCCGTCCCCGCCGAATGAGGGCCCCGCGATGACCGACCGCCAAGCCACCCCCGCCTTTCGCCACAGCCCCGAGCGCGAGCTGATCCCGGCCGCCATGCTGCGCGCGATGGCGGGCCTCGTGATCGCGGCGCTCGCGCTTGCGACCTTCGCCGTCCTGACGGGGCGCGAACCCGAGGGCCAGCCGCCGGCCGCGCCGATCGCGGCCGAGCGGGTCCTGATCCTCGAGGGGCTGGGCGCCAAGGCGGTGCGCGTGCGCACGCCCGACGGCGAGGTGGTCGCGGACCTCGCGCATGGCGGCTTCGTCACCGTGGTGCAGAACGCGCTTGGGTATGAGCGCGCCAAGCATGGCATTCCGGCCGACCAGCCGGTGCGCCTTGTGGCCTATGAGAACGGCCGCCTCGCGATCCACGACCCGGAAACGGGCTGGAGCGCCGAGCTCGGCAATTTCGGAGATGCAAACAGGGCCGCGTTCGAACGGCTCATGCAGGACTGAACAAAAAAGGGGAACCGACATGGGACTATTCAGCAGACGACGCGAAGAGGTGCCCTGCACCGTCGAGGTCAGCCACCGCTTCGAATCTCTCCACGCGCATGTGCGCTTCAACAACGGCGCCGTCGTCCATCCGGGCGACGAGGTCCTCGTGCATGGCGCGCCGGTCATGGCCTCCTACGGGCAGGTCGTGGTCGAGGACCGCACCGCCACGATCACCCGCGCGAGCCTGCTGGAGCGGCTCTGGACCCGGGCGACGGGCGATTTCGAGTTCATGGAACTGTGCGAATTCTCCTTCTCCGAAGAGGTGACGCTATGAACGCCCCGACCGCGGCCTTTGCGCCCGAGCACGACAGCACCCACCCCGACACCACCGCGATGGCGACGCAGACGACGCTGCTCAACCCGCGGTTCTACACCACCGACTTCGACGAGATGGACGCCATCGACGTCACCCCGGTGCGGGCCGATTGGGACAAGCTCATCGCGCAGATGAAATCCGACCCCAACAAGGGCCATTTCAAGAAGACCGCCGACTGGGACCAGATCGACTGGGACGGGATGGAGCCGGGCCTCAGGGCCGAGTTCATCGACTTCCTCGTCTCGTCCTGCACGGCCGAATTCTCGGGCTGCGTGCTCTACAAGGAGATGAAGCGGCGCGGCAACAACCCCGACATCTGCGAGCTCTTCAGCTACATGTCGCGCGACGAGGCGCGCCATGCGGGCTTCATCAACGACGCGCTGCGCGAGGCGGGGATCGCGGTCAACCTCGGCTTTCTGACCAAGGCCAAGAAATACACCTATTTCCGGCCGAAGTTCATCTATTACGCCACCTATCTGTCGGAAAAGATCGGCTATGCGCGCTATATCACGATCTTTCGCCACCTCGAGGCGCACCCCGAGCACCGCTTTCACCCGATCTTCAAGTGGTTCCGCGAATGGTGCAACGACGAGTTCAGCCATGGCGAGGCCTTCGCACTGCTGATGCGGACCGACCCGCGGCTGACCTCGGGCGTCAATGTCTGGTGGATCAAGTTCTTCCTCACGGCCGTCTATTCGACGATGTGGGTGCGCGACCACGCCCGGCCCGAGTTCCACAAGGCGCTCGGCGTCGACATCGCCTGGTATGACCAGGAGGTGTTCCGCAAGACATCGGCCATCGCGCGCCAGATCTTCCCGATCGAGATCGACATCGACCACCCGCGCTGGATCCCGACGCTCGAGCGGCTGGAGCGTGCGTTCGTCGACATGGACGCCGCACGCCAGCGCGGCGGGATCGGCGGCGCGGTGGGGCGGATCGTCGCCGGGGCGCGCGCCGGTCTTGCCTTCGCGGGCCTCTACACCATACCCGCCCGCAGGAACACGCCCCCCGCAAGCGTCCGGCTGGAGCCCTCCTATTGATCGCAGCACCCGAAGCCTCAGGCCCTGCGCATGGCCGCTGAAAGCCCCTGGATCGCGGCGCTTGTCGCCGTGTTCCTCTGGTGGTTCTCCACCGGGGCGATCCTGTGGCGCGTGCGCGCGGCCGACAATGCCGGCCCCGAGGCGCATCGCGCCTCGGTCGTCTGGGGGCTCGGGGCGCTCGGGCTCGGGCTTGCGGGCGCGCGGCTGTCGTTCGATCTGGGATCGGCCGCGGGGGTCTATCTGGGCTTCGTCTCGGCGCTCGCGGTCTGGGGCTGGATCGAGCTTGCGTTCCTCTCGGGGCTGCTCACGGGGCCGAACGCGCGGCCCTGCCCGCCTGGCCTGCGCGGCTGGCCGCGCTTTGCGCGCGCGGTCGGCACCATCGCCTGGCACGAGCTTGCGCTCGCGATGACCACGCTCGCGCTTGTCCATGCTGCCCGGGGGGCGGTGAACCCCTTTGCGGCCTGGACCTTCGCGATGCTTTTCCTCGCGCGCATCTCGGCCAAGCTGAACCTCTTTTTCGGCGTGCCGCGCATCAACACCGAATTCCTGCCCCGCACGCTTGCCCATCTGCCGAGCCACTTCCGCATCGCACCGATGAACGGCTTCTTTCCGGTCTCGGTCACGATCCTGGCCTTTGCGGCGGCCTGCTGGCTCGAACGCGCCTTCGCCTCGGGTGTGGCGTGGGAGGTGGCGGGGTTCGTCCTGCTCCTCACGATCACGTTGCTTGCGCTCCTTGAACACTGGTTCATGGTGCTGCCCGTTCCCGACCAGAAACTCTGGCGCTGGATGATGCCCGCGCCCCGACCCGCGCTGATGCGCCGCGAAAGACTTCAGGAGGACCCCAATGGATCATGACAGCCTGTTCCAGGCACAGCTCCAGCAGTTGAAGCGCGACGGGAACTATCGCGTCTTCGCCGAGCTCGAGCGCCATTGCGGCGCCTTCCCGCGCGCAACGCGCCACGCGGATGGCGCGGCCGAGCCGGTCACGATCTGGTGTTCGAACGACTATCTCGGCATGGGCCAGCATCCGGCCGTCACCCGCGCGACGATCGAGGCGGTCGAGGCGCATGGCGTCGGCGCCGGCGGCACGCGCAACATCTCGGGCACCTCGCATCTGCACGCCGCACTCGAGGCCGAGCTGGCCGACCTGCACGGCAAGGCGTCGGCGCTGCTCTTCACCTCGGGCTATGTCGCGAACTGGACCGCACTCTCGACCCTCGGGGCGCGGCTGCCGGGCGCGGTGATCCTCTCGGACGAGAAGAACCACGCGAGCATGATCGAGGGCATCCGCCATTCGCGGGCCGAGCGCATCATCTGGCGCCACAACGACCCCGCCGACCTTGACCGCAAGCTGGCCGCGATCGACCCCGCCCGCCCGCGCATCGTCGCCTTCGAGAGCGTCTATTCGATGGATGGCGACATCTGCCCGATGCGCGAGATCATCGAGGTCGCCGAACGCCACGGCGCGATGACCTATCTTGATGAGGTGCACGCGGTCGGGATGTATGGCCCGCGCGGCGGCGGCGTCTCGGAGCGCGAGGGGCTCGCGGACCGCATCACGCTGATCCAGGGCACGCTCGGCAAGGCGTTCGGCGTCGTCGGCGGCTATGTCGCGGGCTCGGCCGCGCTTTGCGACTTCATCCGCTCCTTCGCCTCGGGCTTCATCTTCACAACCGCGCTACCGCCCGCGATCGCATCGGCCGCGATCGCCTCGATCCGCCACCTCAAGACCTCGGACATGGAACGCGCGCGCCAGCGCCGGCAGGTCGCGCGGCTGCGCGCGCGGCTCGATGCGCATGGCATCCCGCATATGGCGAACGACAGCCACATCATCCCGGTGATGATCGGCGACCCGGTAAAATGCCGCCAGATCAGCGACATCCTGATGAAGGACTGGGGCATCTACGTCCAGCCCATCAACTACCCGACCGTGCCCAAGGGGACCGAGCGGCTGCGCATCACCCCCTCGCCCATGCATTCGGACGCCGACATCGACCGGCTCGCCGAGGCGCTCGCCTCGCTCTGGCGGCGCTGCGCGCTTGCGCATGCGGTGGCTTGACAACCGCGCGCCCGGGATCATTTTGTCGCATCAAACCGGACTCGATACCCTGGAGACGATCATGAAGACGACCAGACTAGCCCTCGCCGCCGTTTTCGCCCTTGGCGCCGCGCCTGCCATCGCGGCCGACGCCGAAGCTGGGGCGAAGGCGTTCAACCAGTGCCAGACCTGCCACGTCGTCGTGAACCCGGCGGGCGAAACGCTCGCGGGCCGCAACGCCAAGACCGGCCCGAACCTCTATGGCGTCGTCGGGCGTCAGGCCGGCACGGTCGAGGGCTTCAAATACGGCGACGATCTGGTCGCCGCCGGCGCTAAGGGCCTCGTGTGGGATGAGGCGACCTTCGTCGCCTATGTCCAGGACCCGTCGAAGTTCCTCAAGGAATACCTCGGCGACAGCGGCGCCAAGGGCAAGATGACTTTCAAGGTCAAGAAGGAAGCGGACGCCGCGAACCTCTATGCCTTCCTCGTCTCGCTCGCGCCCGCCACGAACTGACGCGCGGCCCATCGGCTCCCCATCGCGCCGCCTGCATCCCGCAGGCGGCGCTTTTGCTTGACAAGCGGGCGGCTTCGGCGCAGTCACGCCGCAACCAACATGCCCGAAAGGCCATACCCTGCCAGATTTCCAAGACTTCGGCCTTGCGCCCGCGCTCGTCGCGGGGCTCGCCGCCCGTGGGCTCAAGACCCCGACCCCGATCCAATCCCGCGCCATTCCCGAGATCATGCAAGGCCGCGACGTCATGGGCCTCGCCCAGACCGGCACCGGCAAGACGGCGGCCTTCGGCCTGCCGCTTCTGCACCGCATCATGGGGATCGGCCACCCGCCCGGCGCCCGGCGCGCGCGCGCGCTGATCCTCGCGCCGACGCGCGAGCTTGTCGCGCAGATCGCCGAGCATCTCTCGGGCTTCACCCGCGGCACGGCGATGCGCATCGTCACCGTGACGGGGGGCGCCTCGCTCAACCGTCAGACCGAGGTGCTGGCGCGCGGCACCGACATCCTCGTCGCAACACCCGGCCGCCTCATCGACCTGCTCGAACGGCGCGCGATCGACCTTCAGGACACGGGCTATCTCGTCCTCGACGAGGCCGACCAGATGCTCGACATGGGCTTCATCCACGCGCTGCGCCGGATCGCCCGCCACCTGCCGCTGCGCCGCCAGACGCTGATGTTCTCGGCCACCATGCCCAAGCTCATCGACGAGATCGCGACGACCTATCTGCGCGACCCCGTCCGGATCGAGGCCGCCCCCCCGGGGCGCCCGGCCGAGCGGATCGACCAGGCGGTGCATTTCGTCAACCAGGGCGACAAGGCCAAGCTGCTCGAGACCTGCCTGCTTGCGCACCCCACCGAGGCCGCGCTCGTGTTCCTGCGCACCAAGCACGGGGCCGAAAAGCTCATGAAGCTCCTCGTCTCCTGGGGGTTCGAGGCGGGCTCGATCCACGGCAACAAGAGCCAGAGCCAGCGCGAGCGCACGCTGGCGGCGTTCCGCGACGGCACGCTCAAGGTGCTGGTCGCGACCGATGTCGCGGCGCGCGGCCTCGACATCCCGCTCGTGCGGCATGTCTACAACTTTGATCTGCCGAACGTGCCCGAGAACTATATCCACCGCATCGGCCGCACCGCGCGCGCCGGCGCCGCGGGCAAGGCGATTGCGTTCTGCGCCCCGGCCGAGGCCGGCGAACTCGCGGCCGTCGAAAAGGCGCTGGGCGCGCAACTCCCGGTGATCGGCGGCACCCGCCCGGCGGGGAACGCACCGCCGCCCAAGCCCGCAGCCGGCAGGCAGGGCCAGAAGCCCGGTGCGGCGGCGCGCCCCGCGCCCAAGCAGAACTCCAGACGCCCCGGCGGGCCACCTGCCGCACGGGCGCCGACAGGCACGGGCGGCGCGCGCCGACCGGGGCCGCGCGCGCCCTCCTAGGCCGCGAACCGCCGCAGCCCCGCCTCGGTCAGCACGGCATCGAGGGGGGCGTCGGTCGGCTCGGTCGGCACCTCGGGCACCTCCTGCGCGGCAAAGGCGAGCCCCACCGCCAGAACCGGCCCCGCCGCGCGCAGCGCGGCAAGGGTTCGGTCATAGAACCCCCCGCCATAGCCAAGCCGCATCCCCCGCGCGTCAAAGGCAAGCAGCGGCACGATCAGCACCTCGGGCACGCACCACGCCCCCTCGGCCGGCACGAGGGCGCCGAAATCGCCTGCAACCATCGCCGCATCCGGTGTCCAGGCGCGAAAGCGCAAGGGCGCGCCCCGCGCCTCGATCACGGGCACGCAGACCGTGCCGCGATGCGCGGCCATCGCGGGCAGGGGGTCGGCCTCACCCCGCATCGGCATGTAGCCCGCAAGCACCCGCCCCTGCGCGAGGTCGGGCAGGATCTCGGCCGCGCGCGCCGCAAGCAGCGCCCCGAGGCCCGGCGTCTCGCCAGCCGCGCGCCGCACCCCTTGCATCCGACGGCGCAGGGCGGTCTTTTCTTCGGTCAGCATCATCCGATCAGCACCATCGACGCGAGGCCCAGAAAGGCCAGAAACCCCATCACATCGGTCAGGGTCGTGACGAAGGTGCCCGACGCGAGCGCGGGGTCAAGCCCCAGCCGATGCAGCCCGAGCGGCACGAGCACCCCGCCGAGCGCCGCCACAACCTGATTGCAGATCATCGCCCCCGCAAGGACGAGGCCGAGCGGCCCATCCCCGAGCACCGCCCAGGCCCCGAAGCCCAGAACCGCCGCCAGCGCAAGACCGTTGAGCGCCCCGGCCCCGAGTTCGCGCAGGATCGCGCGGCGCGCGTTGGCGGGCGTCAGGCTCCGCGTCGCAAGCGCCCGCACCGCCACCGCCAGCGCCTGCGTGCCCGCGATCCCCCCGGTCGAGGCGACGATGGGCATCAGCGCCGCGAGGATCACGAGCCCCGTGATGGTCGCCTGAAACTGCCCGATCACCAGCGCCGAGAGGGACGCCGTCCCCAGATTGACGACCAGCCACGGCAGGCGGCGCGCGACGGTGGCAAGCGCGCCCTCGCCCGCCGCGCCCTCGCCCTCGACGCCCGCAAGGCGCAGCACATCCTCGGCGTGTTCCTCATCGAGAACCGTCATCGCATCGTCGATGGTGATGACGCCCGCAAGCCGCCCCGCCGCATCGACGACCGGCGCCGAGATGAGGTGATAGCGGTTGAAGAGATGCGCGACATCCGCCTCGGCCTCGGTGGCGCCGATGGTGCGGAAATCGGCCTCGAGGATATCCGCGAGGCGCACCTCGCGCCGCGACGACAGGATGCGGCCGAGCGTCGCCTGACCGATCGGGCGCATCCGCGGATCGACGAGGACGACATGATAGAACTGGTCGGGCAGGCTCTCGGCGGCGCGCAACAGGTCGATCGTCTCGCCCACCGTCCAGTGGTCGGGCGCGGTGACGACCTCGCGCTGCATCAGCCGGCCGGCCGAGCCCTCGGGATAGGCGAGCGAGGCCTCGACCGCGGCGCGCTCGGGGCCTTCGAGCGCACCGAGCACGCGTGCCTGCCCCGCAGGGTCGAGCGTCTCGAAGAGATCGACCACATCGTCGGTCTCGAGTTCGCTCAGCGCCTCGGCGAGCGCATCGGGCCCGAGGCTGCCCAGAACCTCGCCGCGCAGCTCTGGGTCGAGTTCCGAGAGGATGTCGCCGTCGATCTCGGCCGACCAGAGGTCAAGGAGCGCGCGCCGGTCGGCGGGGCGCAGATCGCCGAGCAGGCGCGCCGCATCCGCCGGATGCAGCGGATCGATGAGGCGCGCGACCTCGGCCGCCTGCCCGGCCCCGAGCGCATCGACGACCGCCTCCAGAAGCCCTTGCCCGAGGGGCTGGGGGTCTGCCCCCGCGCGCGGGTCCTTCGCCTTATCCGCCATCGCCGCCCCCTGCCGAAACCGCGCCCATCATAGCGCGGCCACCCCCCGCGCGCGAGCGGCAAGCGCCCTTTCGCCGGCGCCCGACCGGGGCTAGGCTTTGCGAACCGGAGGGATGTCACGATGGCGCAACTTCTGATCGGGCAGACGCTGAGCTTTGCGGGCGATCCGACGACCGCAGGCCCCGCGGCCG
>JAUREX010000219.1 GCA_030834485.1 Gemmobacter sp. | reverse complement strand
CCGCGGAAATCGCCCTTGTCCCAGACCACCGCAAAGCCGAGCCCGGCCTCGAGCGGGGTGGTGTCCGGGCCGATGTCGGAGGACCAGTAGAGATAGCCCTTCTCGAGCCGGCAGCTCTCGATCGCGCGATAGCCCGCATGGCGCAGGCCATGCGCCGCGCCCGCCGCCGCGAGCGTCTCGAACACATGGGCGGCCGTCTCGGCGGGAACGTAGATCTCCCAGCCGAGCTCGCCCACATAGCCCACGCGGGCGGCGATGGCGCGCGCAAGGCCGATGTCGATCTCCTGCACCGTCAGATGCGGGAAGGCCGCCGACGACAGATCGGCGGGCGTCACCTGCCCGAGCACCTCGCGCGCCTTGGGCCCGGTCACGAGCAGGCATTCGTAGCGGTCCGAGCGGTCGTGTACCGCGATGCCCGCGGGCGCCTGACGGCTTAGGATCTCGCCGTCGTGCCATTGCGCGACCGAGGCGGTGATCAGCCATATCTCGCGCTCGGACCGCGGGATGACCGACATCTCGGTCAGGATGCGGCCGCGCGCGTCGGGGAAATAGGCCAGCCCCACCCGCCCCGGCCGCGGCAGGCGCGAGGCGGTCAGCCCGTCGACAAAGGCGCGCGCGCCCTCGCCCTCGACCGCAAGGCGAGTAAAGCCCGAGACCGCGATGACCCCGCAGCCATCCCGCACGGCCGCGCATTCGGCGGCGATGCGTGCCTCCCACGGCCCCGCGCGGTTCCAGGTCTGCGCGGCGGCAAAGCTCGTGTCATCGCCCGGGGCGGCGAACCAGTCGGCGCGCTCCCACCCGTTGTAGGCGCCAAAGACCGCGCCCGCGGCCTTGAGGCGGTCGTGCAGGGTGGAAAGGCGCCGGTCGCGCCCCGCGGGCCAGTGCGCGCGCGGGAAATGCATCGCGTATTCGTGGCCATAGACCTCCATGCCCCGCTCCACGCAATAGGCGTCGTCGGTAAAGCCCGTGAAGCGGCGCGGGTCGCACGACCACATGTCCCATTCGGTCGCGCCCTCGGTCACCCATTCGGCAAGCACCTTGCCCGCACCACCCGCCTGCGCGATCCCGAAGGTAAAGACGCAGGCCTCGAACGCGTTCGGCACGCCCGGCATCGGGCCAATCAGCGGGTTGCCGTCGGGGGCGTAGGGGATCGGGCCGTTGATGACCTTCGAGATCCCGGCCTGCGCGAGGATCGGCACCCGCGCCATCGCATCCTCGATCTGCACATGCAGCCGGTCGAGATCGTCGGGGAAAAGCTGAAAGCTGAAATCCTCGGGCATCGGATCATCGGGCGAGGCCCAATGCGCGCGGCAGGGGTTCTCATAGGGGCCGAGGTTGAAGCCCGCCTTTTCCTGCCGGAGATAGTAGGAGACGTCGACATCGCGCAGAAGCGGCAGCTTGTGGCCGACCTCGGCCGTCCAGGCGGCAAGCTCGGGGATCTGCTCGGACAAGAGATACTGGTGGCTCATCACCATCATCGGCACGCGCCGCCCGCCATGGGGGCGGAACCACTCGCCCACGCGCTGCGCGTAATAGCCCGCGGCATTGACGACAATCTCGGCGCGGATGTCGCCCTTGTCGGTGTGCACGATCCATTCGCCGCCCCTGCGGCTCACGCCCGTCGCGGGGGTGAAGCGCAGGATCGTCGCGCCCATGTCGCGCGCGCCCTTGGCAAGCGCCTGCGTCAGCTGCGCGGGGTCGATGTCGCCATCCGCCGGGTCATGGAGCGCGCCGCGCAGGTCGTGCGTCTCGAGGAAGGGATATTTCGCGCGGATCTCGTCGGGCCCGATGAGGTCGAGCGCCATGCCCTGATAGCGCCCCATGCCGACCGCGCGGGCGAACTCCTGCATCCGCTCGGCCGAATGGGCAAGCCGGATCGAGCCGGTGACATGGTAGTTCATCGGATAGTCGACCGCCGCGCCCAGCCCGCGATAGAGCTCGGTCGAATAGCGCTGCATGTTCATGAGCGACCATGACGTCGAGAAGGTCGGCACATTCCCGGCTGCATGCCAGGTGCTGCCGGCCGTGAGCTCGTTCTTTTCGAGCAGCACGCAATCGCGCCAGCCCGCCTTGGCGAGGTGATAGAGGCACGAGGTGCCGACCGAGCCCCCGCCAATGATGACGACGTCATGCTGAGACATGGAAGACTTACCTTGGTTCTTCGACGAAGTTGCTGATTTAGATTTCGATCAAAATGCGGGCCGGAGCCTCGATGCATTCTTTGATGCGCTTGAGGAATGTCACCGCCTCA
>JAUREX010000218.1 GCA_030834485.1 Gemmobacter sp. | reverse complement strand
ATCACCGGCGGGCTCATCGCTGCGAGCGGGATCATCACCTCGGCCGCGCAGATCGGGGACGGGCTCATCACCACCGCCAAGATCGGCAATCTCGCCGTCTCGACCGCCAAGATCGCCGACAATGCGGTGACCTTCCCGAGCTTCATCGAGGGGCCCGTCACCACGATCAACCGCGTGGGCGGCGGCGAGACGACGCTCGTAAGCCTCACCATCGTGCAATCGGGCGCCCCCGTCTGGGTCATGGCCGAGGCCAATGTCACCCATCTGACGGGCGGGCTCATCCTCTCGAACCGCTATGTGCGGATGAACATGCGCATTAAGGCCGATGGCGTCATGATCGACGGCGTCTCGGGGCCGATGGTCTCGGGGCTCAATGTCAGCGCCTTCGTGCAGGACACGACCCATAGCGCGAGCGGGAGCGTCACCTACAGCTTCACCTGCGAGCCGACGACCGGGGACGCCGATCAGGTCCATATCGTCGGCGCCTCGCTCTTCATCATCGAGCTCAAGCGATGATCCGCGTCAGCTTCTATTTGCTCGCAACAGGCGAGATCACGCGCCGCGCCATGCTCCACCCCGACCTCGTCGGCGCGAACCTCGCCGACGGCGAGGGCGTCATTGAGGGCTGGGTCGATGGCGCGCGCGCGCGCATCATCGCGGGGCGGGTCGCGCAAAAGCCCGAGGCCGAGATCGCAGCCGAGGAGAGCGTGCGCGCCTGGGCCGAGTTGCGCATGGCGCGCAACGCCCGCCTTGCGGGTTCGGACTGGACGCAAGGGGCCGATGCGCCCGTCGATCGCGCAGCCTGGGCCGCCTATCGGCAGCGCCTGCGCGATCTGCCCGCCGCGACCACCGACCCGTCGGACCCTGCCTGGCCAGACCCGCCCTGAGCGCAGCACTTGCCGCAGCACTGAGCGCAGCAACGACCATGGCACTGCACCCCCACAGCACTGGCCCCCGTCGCGACAGCACGCGGCAGGGGTCGAGCGCCCCCATCGACCCTGACCCACCCCAACCACCCGGAGAGGAGAACCCGGCATGTCCTTCCAATTCTCGGATATCGCGCGCAACGCCGCCCTCGATGCGATCGAGGGCGCCATCGGCACGGGGCCCCGGCTCGAGATCAGATCGGGGGCGCTGCCGGCAAGCACCACCGCCGCGGATGCGGGCGCCCTCCTCGTCGAGATCGCGCTCCCCTCGGACTGGCTCGAAACCGCGGCCACGGGCACGAAGACGATCAAGGGCGTCTGGACCGGCACCGGCACCGCTGCGGCCGCCGGGGGCACCAATGCGGGCCACTTCCGCCTCAAGGATACCGCGGGCGCGGTCGTCCATCTGCAAGGCTCGATCACCATCACCGGCGGCGGGGGCGACATGGAGCTCGACAACCCCAATATCGCGCAGAACCAGTCGGTCACCGTCACGACCTTCACCCTCACGGCCGGGGGTGCCTGATCCATGGTCCGCCTCGTCAACCGCGCGCGGATGACCACCCCCACCACGGGGACCGGCACCCTCACCCTCGGGGGGGCGGTCGCGGGGTTCCAGTCCTTCGCCGCCGCGGGCGTGCTCGCGGGCGATGCGCTGCGCTACGTCATCGAGGAGGGCGAGGCCTGGGAGATCGGGACGGGCGTCTATGGCGCTGCGGGCCCCACGCTCACGCGTGCGCCCTCGGAAAGCTCCGTGGGCGGGGCGGCGATCGCACTCGGCGGGCAGGCGGTCGTCTACATCACCGCCGCGGCGGCCGAGTTCGACGCCAAGCTCGATGCGACCGACCCGCGGCTTTCGGATGCGCGCGAATGGTCCGCCGCCACCCTCTCGCAGGCCGAGGCCGAGGCGGGGACCGCGACGACACGGCGCGCCTTCACCGCCGCACGCGTGCGCCAGGCGATCCTCGGCTGGTGGAACGGATCAGCGGAGAAGATGAAGCTCGACGGCATCGCCGCCGGGGCCGAGGTCAATGTCGGGACCGATCTCGGCCAGGGCGGGTCCGGGAACGCCCGCACTATCACCTCCTCGACCGGGAACGCCGTCACCGTCTCGACCGCGAGCACGACCCATGCGGGCTTCATGTCGACCGGCGACAAGGCAAAGCTCGACGGCATCGCGGCCGGGGCGGAGGTGAACGCCGTCACCTCGGTCGCGGGCAGGACGGGCGCGGTGACGCTTGCCAAGGGCGATGTCGGGCTCGGGGCGGTCGACAACACCGCCGACAGCGCCAAGGTCGTGGCCTCCGCCGCGACCTGGACGACGGGG
>JAUREX010000217.1 GCA_030834485.1 Gemmobacter sp. | reverse complement strand
GGGCAGGTTGGCGTTCGTGCTCATCTCGACACCTCTCGGGGATCGGACGGTCGTCACCGCGACCTATGAATGCGGGGGCAGGAATGCAAGATGCCCCCGGAACCTCTTCATAGCCGATCGGGCGGCTGACGCCAGTGCGCGCCGTCCGCCTCACGCGGTTGTCAGCGCCGCAAGAGGGCGATGATGGCCGCCATATCGGCCGGCAGCGGGGCCGCGAACGAGAGGGGCGCGCCGCTCAGCGGGTGGTTGAAGGCAAGCGTGCCGGCATGGAGCGCCTGGCGCGGAAAGGCATCGACCGCGGCCGCAACCTCGGGGCCGAGCGCGCGCGCCGGCGCCCGCCTGCGCCCGCCATAGGTCTGGTCGCCGACCAGCGGATGGCCGAGATAGGACATGTGCACCCGGATCTGATGCGTCCGCCCCGTCTCGAGCCGGCATTCGACAAGCGCGAGCGCAGGCGGCGCGCCGAAGGTCTCGGTCGTGCGCAGCCGCGTGACCGCGACGCGCCCGCCCGCGAAGGTCACCGCCTGGCGCTGCCGGTCGGTCGGGTGCCGGTCGAGGCCGGTCGTCACGACGATGCCGCCGCCGCCCTCGACCCCGACGCCGCGCAGGCCGCGCAGGCGCGGATCGGCAGGGTCGGGCACGCCGTGGACAAGCGCGACATAGACCCGCCCCGCCGTATGCGCGGCGAATTGCGCGGCCAGCGCGTGGTGCGCCGCATCGGTCTTGGCCACGACCAGAAGGCCCGAGGTGTCCTTGTCGATGCGGTGCACGATCCCCGGCCGGCGCACCCCGCCGATGCCCGAGAGGCTCTCGCCGCAATGATGCAGGAGCGCGTTGACGAGGGTCCCCCCCGGCGCGCCCGGCGCGGGGTGCACGACCATCCCCACCGGCTTGTCGATGACGATGATCGCCTCGTCCTCGTAAACGATGCTGAGGGGGATCGCCTCGGGGCGGTGCGCCTCGGGGGCCTCGGGGGCGGGCAGCGCGATGGCGATGCGGTCACCCGCCGCGACGCGCGCGGCCGGCGCGCCGAGGGTGGTGCCGTCGCGGCTGACCGCGCCCTCTGCGATGAGGCGCGCAAGCCGCACGCGCGACAGCCCCGCCTCCTCTGGCAGATCGCGCGCGAGCGCCTTATCAAGGCGGCCGGGCGGATCTTCGCCGATGACGACGTGCAGAACCCGATCGGAAGGCATGGCGATGGCGCGCACCGGTGAGGATGAGGACAGCCCGAGGCTGCCACGGGGGCTGCGGCTGCTGCAAGGGCTTGTCGTGGTGCTGACCCTCTCGATGATCGGGGGGATCGTCGCGGTGGTCGCGGTCATCGTCGCGCGCTTTCCCGCCCCCCCGACGCCCGCCCTGCCCGAGACGCTCGAATTGCCCGAGGGCGCGCGCGTCATCGCGCTGACGCAGGGCCGCGACTGGTATGCGGTGGTGATCGAGGGCGACGCGATCCTGATCTTCGACCGCGCGACCGGCGCGCTGCGCCAGCGGGTCGAGATCGCCCGCCCCTGATGGCTTTCCCCTAGCCGCCCGACCCGTCGCCCAGCACCGCATTGAGCCGCGCGATCGCGGCCGCGGTGATGTCGGCGGCCCCGACCGCCGATCCGCCCTGCGCCTCGGGCGCGACCGTGAGCAGCACCGCCTGCGGCGAGAGGATGACCGAGGCGCCGAACTCGCGCGCGAGTTCCGCAAGAACCGGGGTCGCGGCGGCGAAGAAGGCGCGCTGGGCATCGTCGAGCTTTTGCATCAGCGCGCGCTCGCGGCCGATCTGGCTGGCGCGGACCGCCTCGACGCGGGCATCGAAATCGTCGGCGAGGGCGCGGAACTCATCCGGCGGCAGGGCGCGGCGGCGGTCGATCAGCGCGCGCTCCTCGGCCGCGAGCCCATCGGCAAGCGCCTGCCCCTCGGCGATCAGGGCGGCGCGCTCGGCCTCGAACGCGCCCAGCACGCGCCTCCCATAGGCGCTGCCCGTCAGCAGCCGCTGTTCATCGAGCACGACCGCCGCGAGCGGCGTCTGCGCGGGCAGCGGGGCCGCGAGCGCAAGCACCAGCGCCGCCGCCCAGCCCGCATGCAAGGTCCGGTGCAGCGGCGCGCGGGGCATCAGAACCGCGTGGCGATGGTCAGATCGAAGCCCTGCGTGCGGTCATAGATCTGCTTCTCGACCGGGGTCGCGAAGTTGAAGCGCAGCGGCCCGATCGGGGTAGCCCACAGCACCGAGACGCCGACGGCCGAGCGCAGGCGCGCCGAATCATCGACCGTCGTGCTGTCG
>JAUREX010000216.1 GCA_030834485.1 Gemmobacter sp. | reverse complement strand
GATGGCGGCCGAAGAGATCGCGGCCGCGGGCGTGCCGGTGGTGCTTGTCGAGGGCAAGGCGACGATCGGGCGCAAGTTCCTGATGGCGGGCAAGTCGGGGCTGAACCTGACCAAGGACGAACCGCCCGCCGCCTTCGCCGCGCATTATGCCGAGGCCGCGGGCTGGCTTGGCCCGATGCTCGTGGATTTCGGCCCCGAGGCGGTCAAGGCCTGGGCGCGCGACCTCGGGCAGGAGGTGTTCACCGGCAGCTCTGGGCGCGTCTTTCCGGTCGCGATGAAGGCCGCGCCGCTCTTGCGCGCCTGGGCCGGGCGCATCCTCGGGCGCGGGGTCGAGCTGCGCACCCGCTGGCGCTGGCGGGGGTTCGAGGGCGATGATTTCGCCTTCGACACCCCCCTTGGCCCGCGGCTGATCCGCCCGGCCGTCTCGGTGCTGGCGCTCGGCGGGGCGAGCTGGGCGCGGCTCGGCTCCGACGGGGCCTGGGCGCCCTGGCTTGCCGCGCGCGGGGTCGAGGTCGCGCCCTTCCGCCCCGCCAACATGGGGCTCGAGATCGGCTGGAGCGCGGCGATGGCGCCCCATATGGGCCAGCCGCTGAAGCCGCTGGGGCTCCACGCGGGGGCCGTGCGGCTGCGGGGCGAGGCGGTGGTCGTGCCCGAGGGGGTGCAGGGCGGCGGGGTCTACGGCGTCGCGCGCGCGGTGCGAGAGGGGGCGGCGCTGACGCTCGACCTCGCGCCGGACCTTGCCGAGGCGACGCTCGCCACCCGCCTTGCCGCCGCCTTCGCCGCCCGCCCGCGCGAGAGCCTGACGAACCACCTGCGCAAGGCCGCGGCCCTCGACCCCGTGCGCCGCGCGGTGCTGATGGACCTCGCCCGCCCGCTGCCGCGCGATCCGGGGGCGCTCGCGCGTCTGATCAAGGCGCTGCCGGTGCCGGTCGCGGGGACAAGGCCGCTCGACGAGGCGATCTCGACCGCGGGCGGTATCGCGCGCGCGGCCCTCGACGACGGGCTCGGCCTGCGCGCGCTGCCGGGCGTCTTTGCCGCGGGCGAGATGCTCGACTGGGAGGCGCCGACGGGCGGCTATCTGCTGACGGCCTGCCTCGCGACGGGCAGGCACGCGGGCAGGCACGCGGGGCGGGCGGCGGTGTCGCGGCTGGGCCGGTGATGTCGCACCCCGCCATGCCGCGGCCGGGCGCGGGCCTAGGGTCGGAACCGGCGCAGGGCGCCCAAGGGAAAGAACGGGGGGCAGGATGGACGGGGCATTCGACTATGTGATCGTGGGCTCGGGCTCGGCGGGTTCGGTGCTGGCCGAACGGCTCGGGCAGGACCCGCGCCGGCGCATCCTCGTGCTCGAGGCCGGCGGGAGCGATCTGCGCTTTTTCGTCCAGATGCCGCTCGGCTATGGCAAGACCTTCTACGACCGGCGCGTGAACTGGGCCTATCAGACCGAACCCGACCCGGGGCTTGCGGGCCAGCGCGACTACTGGCCGCGCGGGCGCATCCTCGGCGGGTCGAGCAGCATCAACGCGATGGTCTACATCCGCGGCCATGCGAGCGACTACGAGGACTGGAAGGCCGCCGGCAACCCCGGCTGGGGCTGGGACGAGGTGCGCGCGGCCTATCGCGCGATGGAGGACAACGAGGCGGGCGCGGATGAATGGCGCGGGGCGGGCGGGCCGCTGTTCGTCTCGGCCAACCGGGCCGACACGCACCCCCTTGTGGCGCGCTACATCGCCGCCTGCGAAGGGGTCGGGCTGCGCCACAACCCCGACTTCAACGGCGCCGAGCAGGAAGGGGCGGGCATCTATCAGCTGACCGTCCGGGGCGGGCGGCGCAATTCGGCCGCGCGCGCCTTCCTGCACCCGGCGGTGCGGCGGGGCAATGTGCAGGTGCTGACCGGCGCGCAGGCCACCCGCGTGCTGTGGGAGGGGCGGCGCGCGGTCGGCGTCGAATACATCCGCGGCGGCGCGCGGCAGGTGGCGCGCGCACGGGCCGAGGTGATCCTTGCGGGCGGCGCGATCAACAGCCCGCAGCTCCTGATGCTCTCGGGCATCGGGCCGGGCGGGATGCTCGCGGCGCAGGGGGTGGGCGTTCTGGTCGACAACCCCAATGTCGGGGCGCATCTCAACGACCATCAGGGGCTGAACTATACCTATCGGATGAAGGTCCCGACGCTCAACGACGCGCTGCGGCCGTGGTGGGGCAAGGCGTGGGTGGGGGCGCTATACCTGCTCGCGCGGCGGGGGCCGCTTGCCAAGTCGATCAACGCGGGCGGGGGGTTCTTTCGCACCGATCCGGACCAGAGCCGGCCCAACATGCAGCTCTAC
>JAUREX010000215.1 GCA_030834485.1 Gemmobacter sp. | reverse complement strand
GCCCCAAAGCCGATACATCCGGCAGCCCCAAAACCGAACGGTGGCTGCCCCAAGCAAACAAAAAGCACGACAACACCGCCGCACCCACACCCCATAATGCGCTGGCCGAAAGCGCGGCACTGCCGCTGCCCGCCCCCGAGGCGATGATCGAGCGCGAACCCGTGACCGTGATCTGCTCGCGCATGGGCTGGATCCGCGCCCCGCGCGGGCATCTGCCGCTCGATCAGGAGCAGAAGTTCAAGGATGGCGACGGGCCGGCCTTCGCCTTCCACGCCGAGACGACCGACCGGATCGTGATCATGGGCACGAACGGGCGCTTCTACACGCTCCTGGCCGCGAACCTGCCCGGCGGGCGCGGCATGGGCGAGCCCGTGCGCCTGATGGTCGATCTGCCGAACGAGGCCGAGATCGCGGCCATGCTGATCCACCGCCCCGGCGCGAAGCTGATCGTCGCCTCGGGCGACGGCGACGGCTTCGTCGTGCCGGCCGATGAGGTGCTGGCGCAGACGCGGGCGGGCAAGGCGGTCCTGACCCTGCGCGAGGGCGCGCGGGCGCGGGTCGCGCGGTTCGTCGCGGGCGATCATGTCGCGGTCGTGGGCGAGAACCGCAAACTGCTGGTCTTTCCTCTCGCCGAACTTCCCGAGATGGCGCGCGGCAAGGGCGTGCGGCTTCAGAAATACAAGGACGGCGGGCTGTCGGATGCCACGACCTTCGCGCTGGCCGACGGGTTGCGCTGGAAGGATCCGGCGGGGCGCACGCGCACCGAGGTCGATCTGGGCGAATGGATGGGCGCGCGCGCCGGCACCGGGCGGATGGCGCCGCGCGGTTTTCCGCGCGACAACCGCTTCGACTGATCCCCAACCCGCCCCTTGGCGTCGGCGCCGCCTGCCGCTAGGCTTGGGGTCGCGATTTGATGCAGGCGATTGGGGCGGGGTGCGGGATGGAGAGTGGCACTTCCTTTGACTATCAGGGCCGCTTCGGGCCGATCCTGCGGATCGCGCTGGTGAACGGGCTGCTTACCCTCCTCACCCTCGGTGTCTATCGCTTCTGGGCGACGGCGAAGCTGCGGCGCTATGTCTGGGGGTCGGTGCGGCTCGGCGGGGATGCGTTCGAATACACCGGCACCGGGCTCGAGAAATTCCTGGGCTTTCTGGTCGCGGTCGTGGTGCTCGCGGTCTATCTGGGCCTCGTGCAGATCGTGCTTTTTCTCTTCGGTGTCGTGCTGGTGGCAGAGCCGCGCAACGCCGCCGAGGCGACGATGCAGGCGCTGGCACTCTCGCTCTCGGCGCTGGCGGCGGTGCCCTTCGTCTTCTTCGCGCAATATCGCGCGCGCCGCTACAAGCTTGCGCGGACGCGCTTTCGCGGCATCCGCTTCGGGATGGAGCCCGCGGCCTGGGGCTATGTCTGGCGCGCGCTCGGGCATGGGGCGCTGACGGTCGTGACGCTCGGCCTTCTGCTGCCGCGCCAGACCTTCGCGCTCGAGGCCTATATGACGAACCGCAGCTTTTTCGGCGATGCGCGTTTCGCACAAGGGGGGCGGTGGACGGCGCTCTATCGCCCCTTCCGGCATGTGCTGATCGGGGCGGCGATCCTGATCGGGGGCGGGGCCGTCGCGGTCCTCGCGCCCGATGCGGGCGCGCTGGCAGGCGTCCTCGGCACGGTCGGCTATGTCTGGATCAGCCTCGGTTTCGTGCATTACACCGTGCAATCCTTCGCCTATCTCGCCACGCACAAGACGCTCGGCGCGGAGGTCGCCTTTCGCGCGCGCCCCAAGAGCGGGCGGGTGATCGCGATCTGGGTCGGCGGGATCTTTGCCATCGCGGTCACGGTCTTCATCCTCGGCGCGATCGCGATCGCCGCCTTCGCGGACGTCTTTGGCGACACGATGGCGCGCGGCGGCGATCTGCCGGTCGCGGTCGCGATCGCGGGCGTGATCGGCTATGTCGCGGCCTTTGTCCTCGCGGGCGCGCTCGGCACCGCGCTCATCAGCCAGCCGATCCTGCGCCATTATGTCGAGACGCTCGGGATCGAGGGGGTGGGCGCGCTCGAGGTGATCGCGCAGCGCGCGGCCGACCGTGGTGCCGATGCCGAGGGCTTTGCCGATGCGCTCGTCGGGCTGGCGCCCCGTGATCCTGGTGGTCGGGTGCGGATCGAGCGGGCCGATCAGCTGGCGGCGGCGACCGTCACCAGCGCCGGACGTAGCACGCGGTCGGCGATCAGGTAGCCTTTTTGCAGCACGCTGACCACGGTGTTCGGGTCCTGCGGCGCCGGAATCATGCTGATGGCCTGGTGGTGATGGGGGTCGAACCGCGTGCCGACCGGCGG
>JAUREX010000214.1 GCA_030834485.1 Gemmobacter sp. | reverse complement strand
GGCCGAAGAGCGTCTCGCGCCCGATGAAGTTCAGCGCGCCCGCCACCGCCCGCCCGTCGCGCTCGGCCAGCACCAGCAGCACATCCTGGCGCATCGTCTGGTGCAGATGGTCGAAGAAGGCCCGCGTCAGATAGGGCCGGCCCCATTTGCGCGCGCCCGTGTCCTGATAGAAGGTCCAGAAGGCATCCCAGTGGTCGGGCCGCAGGTCCTCGCCCGTCAGCCGCAGGATGCGCCCGCCGAAGCCCTGCGCGATGGCGCGCTCGCGCCGGATCGCCTTGCGCTTGCGCGAGGCGAGCGCGCCGAGGAAATCCTCGAAACGCGCATAGCCCGCGTTGATCCAGTGAAACTGGCTCGTGCGCCGGGCCAGATAGCCCGCGGCCGGGCCCGCCTCGGCCTCGGGCGCGGTGCAGAAGGTCGCGTGGACCGACGAAAGCCCCCCCTCGCGCGCGATCCCCGCCGCCGTGCCGAGGAGTGCCGCCACCCCCCAACCCTCGGCCTCGGGCGCGCAGAGCAGCCGCCGCCCCGTCGCCGGCGTGAACGGAACCGCGATCTGGAGCTTGGGGTAATAGCGCCCGCCCGCCCGCGCATAGGCCTCGGCCCAGCCGTGGTCGAAGATGTATTCACCCTGGCTGTGGGTCTTGGCATAGAGCGGCGCGCAGGCGACGATGCGCCCGCCGCGCCGGATGACAAGGGGCTGCGGCCCCCAGCCCGTGCCGCGCCCGACCGAGCTTGAGCGTTCGAGCGCGGCCAGAAAGCGATGCGTCGTGAAGGGGTCGCGGGGGCGGCCGCCGTCGGCCGTCTCGGGGCAGGCGCAGGCGTCCCAGGCGGCCGCATCGATGGCGCCGACGCCCGCCATCACCTCGGCGGTCGCATCCTGCGGGATTTCGGCTGCCCCTGTCATCTCGCCCCGCCCCCCGGTGGTCGTCAGCGGGGCATATAGCCCTCGAAGGTCACATTGCACGCGACCCGGCGCGCGGCGGCCTCGGCCTCGGGGTTGCGGATTGTCCAGCACAGGACCGCCCCGCCCCCGGCCGCGATCTCGGCCACCCGCGGCCGCCCGAGGTCGGTCCATTCATGCGAGATGAAGCTGCACCCGGCCGCGTCATAGTCGGGGATTGCGCGCAGCCTCTCGCAGGTCGCGGGATCGAGCGGGGCCCATTCGGCCGGCTCATAGGCCGAGGTCGTGAGGCCCCGCGCCCGGTCGGGCGCAAGCCGCGCAAGGCGCATCACCGCATGCGGGTTGAAGGACATGAGCGCGACCGCCCCCGCATACCCCGCCAGATCGGCCGCCGCCGCAGCCTCGAGGCCGAAGTCCTCGGCGCCCATCGTCCCGGTCTGGTCCTTGAACTCGATCAGAAGCGGCACCCGCCCGGCCACCTCGGCCAGCACCTCGGCCACGATGCCCGCGCGCGGGGCGCTCAGCGCGTGCTCCATCTTCATCGCCTCGAGGACGGCGAGCCGCGCGCCGGCCTTGACCGCCTGCCCGGGCGCGACCAGCACCGCGCGCAGCACCCCCGGCATGGGCGCGCGGGCGACATCCCCGGCCGGGCCCGCGCTGCTGGTCCGCGCGAGCGGGTCGGGGATATCGAAGCGCCCGCCGCCCGGCCCGGGCAGATGGATCGCCGCGCCCGCCCGGATCACGCGCAGAGGCGCGCGCGCCCCGTCGATCCACCACTGGCCGGCGCGGCGCTCGGCGACATGGCGCGCCGCGCCCAGCGCGATCTCGGCCCGGTCGGGGCCGCTGAGGCGCAGCACCGCCGCGATCGGGCGGCCGGCGTGGACAAGCGTGATGTCGCGCGCAAGCGGCGCCCAGAGCGCGAAGCCCGCATGCGGCGGCGCGCCCTGCCAGAGCCCGGCGGCCTCGAGCACGGCCGCGACGATGGCGGCGGGCGCGGGTTCCTCGGGGGCGGCGAGACGGGCGAGATCGCGCCCGATCAGCCCCGTGTCGACATCGCCGCGCAGGAAATCCGGGTTGCGCACAAGCGCGCGCAGGAAGGGCAGGTTCGTGACCGTGCCCGCGACCTCGGTCTCGTCGAGCGCGCGGGCGAGACGCGCGAGCGCCTGCGCCCGGTCGGGCCCGTGGGCGATGATCTTGGCGATCATCGGGTCATACCAGGGCGTGATCTCGTCGCCCGCCCGCACCCCGCTCTCGACCCTGACACCCTCGGGAAAGGAAAGATGCGCGATCCGCCCCGTCGCCGGCAGGAAGCCCGCCGGCACATCCTCGGCATAGAGCCGCGCCTCGACGGCATGGCCCGCGATCGCGATCTCTTCCTGCGTGCGCGGCAGGGCCTCGCCCGCGGCGATGCGCAATTGCCATTCCACGAAATCTATGCCGGTGATCGCCTCGGTCACCGGATGCTCGACCTG
>JAUREX010000213.1 GCA_030834485.1 Gemmobacter sp. | reverse complement strand
CGAGATGCCGCGCGATGCGCCGGCCGAGGGGCATTGCGGCAGTTGCCGGGCCTGTCTCGATGCCTGCCCGACAGGCGCCTTTCCGGCGCCCTATCGGCTCGATGCGCGCCGCTGCATCGCCTATCTGACCATCGAGCATCGCGGCCCGGTGGAGCCCGAACTGCGGCCCCTGATCGGCAACCGCGTCTTCGGCTGCGACGATTGCCTCGCGGTCTGCCCGTGGAACAAGTTCGCCGTCGCCGCCGCCGACATCCGCCACGCCCCGCGCATCGACGGCGCGCCGCCGCTCGCGACCCTTGCGGCGCTCGATGAGGCGGGCTTTGCCGCGCGCTTCGCCGGGACGCCCGTGCGCCGGATCGGGCGCGCGCGGATGGTGCGCAACGCGCTCTATGCGATCGGAAACTCGGCCGATGCGGCACTTGCGCCCGCGGCGCGCGCGCGGCTGGACGATGGCGATGCGGCCGTGGCCGAGGCCGCAGCCTGGGCGCTCGGGCGCCTGGGCGGGGCCTGCTGATGGCGCCCCCTCCCCTTTTGCAGCTTGCCGGCATCGGGCTCGGCTTCGGGACGGCGCCGCTTTTCGATGCGCTCGACCTCGTGGTAGCCCCGGGCGAGCGGCTGGCCCTTGTGGGGAGGAACGGCTCGGGCAAGTCGACGCTGATGAAGATCATGGCGGGCCTGGTGGAGCCCGACCGCGGCACGCGCGTGACCGGGCCCGGCGTGCGCGTGGGCTACATGGAGCAGGACCCCGATTTCGGCCCCTTCGCCACACTCGGCGATTTCGCGACCGCCGATCTCGACCCCGCCGAGCACTGGCGCGCCGAGATGGCGGCCGAAGGGGTGGGCCTCGATCTCGCGACGCAGGCCGAGACCGCCTCGGGGGGTGAGCGTCGGCGCGCGGCGCTGGTGCGGCTGATCGCGGCGGAACCCGAACTCATGCTCCTTGATGAGCCGACGAACCACCTCGATGTCGCCGCGATCGGCTGGCTCGAGGGGCATCTCGCGCAGTCGAAGGCCGGGATCGTCGTCGTCTCGCACGACCGGGCGTTCCTGCGGGCGGTCGCGCGCGGGGTGCTCTGGATCGACCGGGGCGCGGTCAGGCGGATGCAGGGCGGCTTCGAGGGGTTCGAGGCCTGGCGCGATACCGTCTGGGAGGAAGAGGACGCCGCGCGCCACAAGCTCGACCGGCTGATCAAGGCCGAGGGCCGCTGGGCGGTCGAGGGGATCTCGGCGCGGCGCAAGCGCAACCAGGGCCGGTTGCGCGCGCTCGCGGCACTGCGGGCCGAACGCGCCGCCCAGATCCGCCGCCAGGGCACCGCGGCGCTCGGGCTCGAGGCCGGGCCCCAATCGGGCAAGCGGGTGATCGAGGCCGAGGGTGTCTCGGTCGCGCGCGGCGGGCGCACGATCCTGCGCGACGTCACGCTGCGCGTTGCGCGGGGTGAGTGCATCGCGATCGTCGGCGCGAACGGGGCGGGCAAGACGACGCTGTTGCGCGTGCTGACGGCCGAGATGCCCCCCGACCGCGGCCGCGTCACGCTGGGCTCGGGCGTCGAGATCGCGACCTTCGATCAGGCGCGCGCCGGCATCGACCCGGACGCGACGCTGCAGGAGGCGCTGACGGGCGATCCGGCAACCCGCGTGCCGGGGCGGTCGGATCAGGTGATGGTGCGCGGCGCGCCGCGCCATGTGATGGGCTATCTGCGCGACTTCCTCTTTGACGAATCGCAGGCGCGCGCGCCCGTCCGCGCGCTTTCGGGCGGCGAGCGGGCGCGGCTTCTGCTCGCGCGCATCATGGCGCGGCCCGCAAACGTGATCGTCCTCGACGAGCCGACGAACGACCTCGACATCGAGACGCTCGACCTCCTGCAGGAGGTGCTGTCGGAGTTCGAGGGGACGGTGCTGCTGGTCAGCCACGATCGCGACTTCATCGACCGGGTGGCGACCTCGACCTGGGTGATCGAGCCCGACGGGCGGGTGACGGCCTATGCCGGCGGCTGGGCGGACGCCACCGCCCAGCGCGGCGCGCCCCCGGTGCTCGCGCGTCGGACAGACGCGCCCCCTGCCCCATCCCCGGCCCCTGCCGCCCCCACCCCGGCGGCCGAGGCGCCGAAACCTGCCCCCAGACCCGGCGCGAGCAGCTTGAGCTTTTCCGAGCGCCACCGCCTCGCGGCCCTGCCCGCCGAGATCGACCGCCTGACGGCCGAGGTCGCGCGCCTGCGCGGCATCCTCGCCCCCCCCGACCTCTATGCCCGCGACCGCAAGGCCTTCGACGCCGCGAGCGCCGCCCTGACAGGACCCCGTGCCAGGATGCGGTCGTGCCACGCGACCGTATTCGGCGCCTTCGTCGGGTTGACGATATCGGGCTCGATCTCGCCGAATGCGTGGATCATTGCGAACGTGTTGATGTCGGCGATCGAGTA
>JAUREX010000212.1 GCA_030834485.1 Gemmobacter sp. | reverse complement strand
GAGCGGCGGCTATTCGAGCGAGGCCACGCCCTCCTTCCACGCGCTGCGCATCGGGTTGGACTACTCCTTCTAGGCCCGCCCGCTCAGCCCTCCATCGCCTCGAGCTCGTCGATCATGCCCGCGATCATCGCAAGCCCCCGGCCCCAGAAGGCCGGGTCGGACGCGTCGAGCCCGAAGGGCGCGAGCAGCTCGCGATGGTGCTTCGAGCCGCCCGCCTTCAGCATCTCGAAATAGAGATCCTGAAACCCCGCGCGCCCTTCGGCGTGCACCGCATAGAGCGCGTTCACCAGCCCGTCGCCGAAGGCATAGGCGTAGACGTAGAAGGGCGAGTGCACGAAATGCGGGATGTAGGACCAGAAGGTCTCGTAGCCCGGCATGAACTCGAAGGCGTCGCCCAGGCTCTCGCCCTGCACCGACATCCAGAGCGCGTTGATGTCCTCTGGCGTCAGCTCTCCGGTCCGCCGGGCGGCGTGCAGGCGGCTCTCGAAGTCGTAAAACGCGATCTGGCGCACGACCGTGTTGATCATGTCCTCGACCTTGCCCGCGAGCAGCACCTTGCGTTCGGTCGCGTCGCGCGCGCCTGCCAGCATCCGCTGAAAGGTCAGCATCTCGCCAAAGACGCTCGCCGTCTCGGCAAGCGTCAGGGGGGTTGCCGACAGAAGCTCTCCCTGCCCGGCCGCGAGGCGCTGGTGGACGCCATGGCCGAGTTCATGTGCAAGCGTCATCACGTCGCGCGGCTTGCCGAGATAGTTCAGCATAATATAGGGGTGCGCGTCGGTCACGGTCGGATGGGCGAAGGCGCCGGGCGCCTTGCCGGGCTTGACACCCGCATCGATCCAGCCCCGGGTGAAGAAGGGCTCGATCAGATCGGCCATGCGCGGATCGAAGGCGCAATAGGCCTCGGAGACGGTTGCGCGCGCCTCCTCCCAGCCGACAAGGCGCGGCGTCTCGATCGGAAGCGGCGCGTTGCGGTCCCAGACCTGCAATTTCGGCAGCCCCATCCAGCGCGCCTTGAGCCGGTAATAGCGGTGCGAGAGGCGCGGATAGGCCGCGACGACCGCATCGCGCAGCGCCTGCACCACCTCGGGCTCGACATGGTTGGCGAGGTGGCGGGCGTGCTGGGGCGTCGGCATCTTGCGCCAGCGGTCCGCGATCTCCTTGTCCTTGGCCAGCGTGTTGTGGACGCGGGCGAAAAGCTTGACGTTGCGCCCGAACACCTCGGTCAGCGCACGCGCGCCGGCCTCGCGCCGGCTGCGGTCGGCGTCGGTCAGAAGGTTCAGCGTCGATTCGAGGTTGAGCGGCCCCTCGGCCCCCGCGACATCGAACTCGAGCCCCGCCATCGTTTCGTCGAAGAGGCGGTTCCAGGCGGCGGCGCCGACGGTCGACTGGTCGTGCAGGAACTTCTCGAGCTCGTCCGAAAGCTGGTGCGGGCGCATCGCGCGCATCCGCGCGAACACCGGCGCATAGCGCGCAAGGCCGGCATCGGCGGCCATGAGCGCGCCCAGATGGTCGTCCTCGATCCGGTTGAACTCGAGCGCGAAGAAGACGATCGCGGTCGTGGCCACCGTGATGCGGTCCTGCACATCGGCGAGGAACTTCGCCCGCCCGCTGTCGAGCGTGTCCTGATAATGCCGCAGCCCCGCATAGGATCCGAGCCGCCCGGCCACCATGTCGATGCGCTCGTAGCGCTCAACGCAGCCGCGCATGCCGGCCGCGTCGAGCGTCGCGAGCCGCCCCTCGTAATCGGCGGCAAAGCGCGCGCAGGCCTCGTCGAGCCAGTCGAGATCGCGCGCGACCTCGGGGGCGTCGGGGGCGGTGTAGAGGTCGCTGAGGTCCCATTCGGGCAGGTTGCCGAGGCTCTCGCCGCCCGAGCGGGCGTTCGCGTCACAGAGGGGGCGGGGAAGAAGCATGGCGGACCTCTCGGCTGGTTTCCCCCCTGTCATAGGGCGCGCGCCGGCGGGCGCAACCCGCCTCAGCGCGGGATCAGCGCGCGCAGGGCGGCGACATCGTCGATCTGGTCGGCCCGCTTGTCGCGCCGCCAGCGCAGCATCCGCGGAAAGCGCAGCGCCACGCCCGAGCGGTGGCGGCCGCTCTCCTGCACGCCCTCGAAGCCCAGTTCGAACACCAGCTCGGCCCGCACGCGCCGCACCGGGCCGAAGCGTTCCTCGGTATTGGCGCGCACCCAGCGGCTGATTTCCTCGAACTCGGCGTCGGTCAGCCCCGAATAGGCCTTGGCGACGGGCACAAGCGCGTTGCCGTCGCGCAGCGCGAAGCACGGGGCCTTCTTCTTCTCGGCCTCCGTCATGCCGACCATCGCGAGGTCAGTGCCGTCGTTATTGTAGACCTTGGCGACCTCAGCGAGCTGACGATCGGTGCGGATCTCCTCGATCAGCCCGACGCACGCGTCCTTGAGGAACTGGAGGTTCTTGTCCGCGTGGCCGTACGGGATGCGCTTCAGGTGGGCCATCGTCGTGGCCAGGCCGGGGATGTGCTTCACCCGGTTCATGAAGAC
>JAUREX010000211.1 GCA_030834485.1 Gemmobacter sp. | reverse complement strand
GAGACGCTCGCCCATCACCTGCGGCTGGGTTTCGCCGCGGTGATCGTCCTGTGCCCGCCCTTTCTCGATGACGCCTGCGCGGCGCTGACAGAGGCGCTCGGCCCCGATGCGGGGCGGGTGCGGCGCATCCCCTTCGATGTGCGCGCCTGCCCGGGCGGGGCGGCGGGGGCCGAGCGGCTGCTGACCGAGGCCGCACTCGGGGCGCGCGTCTTCGACCGCTCGCGCGCGGGCGTGCAGCTCACGACCGAGGGGCTGCGGTTTGAGCCGCATGCGCGCGCGCTCCGCCTCGGCTGGGCCGAGGCGCTGCGGGGCACGCGCGGGGCGGGGGCGCGCGCGCTGACGGTGCGGATCGGCATCCAGCACGACCTCGCGGGCAGCCGGCTTGCGGATTGGCTCGCGGATTTTCGCCGCGCGCTGCCGGATGCGGGGTTCTACATCGAGCCCGACTATTCGGCGCAAATGTGCGCCGATCTGCAGGCGGGCGGGCTCGATTTCGCGGTGATATTCACGCCCCGCCCGCACCCGGACCTTCATTTCGTCTCATTGGGCGAGATGCGCTATCTCATGGTCGGGACATCGGCCGCGCAGCTGTCGGAGGTCGCGCACGACCGCTATATCCTCGGCAATTACGCCCCCGCGGTTGCAGCGGCGCATCGCGCGGCCCTTCCCGATCTGCACGAGGCGCCGGTCGCCTCGGGCCAGTCGGCGGCGGTGGCGGGGCTTTTGGTTTCGGGCGGGGGGACGGCGTATCTGGCCGAGGAGGTCGCCCTCGGCCTCGTCGCCTCGGGCCATGCGCGGCGCGTGGCCGACGCCCCGATCCTGACCCAGCCCGTCCATGCCGGGATGCTCCTGCGCCACCGCACGGGGCGGCTGCATGCGACGCTTTTGCAGATCGTGCGGCGGCGCTTCGGGGCGGGGCCCCTTCAGCGCCCCTTCCAGACGGGGGGGCGCTTTTCGGCGAAGGCGCGCGCGCCCTCGAGCTGGTCCTCGGAGGAATAAAGCCGGTCGACCGTCGGCATCTGGCGCCTGGTCACGCGGTTGAGGGCATCCTGAAAGCGCATGTTCTCGGCCTCGCGCACGACCTCCTTGATCGCGGCATAGACGAGCGGCGGCCCAGAGGCGAGGAGCCGCGCGAGGTCCCACGCCTTCGCCAGCAGGTCCTCGGGCGTCGTCACCTCGCGCAGGATGCCCCAGCGCAGCGCCTCCTCGGCATCGAACCACCGCCCCGTCAGCAGGAGGTCCATCGCCACATGATAGGGGATGCGCTTGGGCAGCTTGATCGAGGCCGCATCGGCAACCGTGCCCGAGCGGATCTCGGGGAGCGCGAAGGTCGCATTGTCCGAGGCAAGGATCAGATCGCATGAGAGCGCGAGTTCGAGCCCCCCGCCGCAGCAGATGCCGTTCACCGCGGCGATGACGGGCTTGTTGAGGTTGGGGAGTTCCTGCAACCCGCCGAAGCCGCCCACGCCATAATCGCCATCGACCGCATCGCCCGCGGCGGCCGCCTTGAGATCCCAGCCGGGGCAGAAGAATTTCTCGCCCGCGGCGGTGAGTATCGCCACGCGCAGTTCCGGGTCGTCACGGAAGCCTGCGAACACCTCGCCCATGATGCGGCTGGTCGCGAGGTCGATCGCATTCGCCGGCGGGCGGTTCAGCGTCACCTCGAGGATCGCGCCCTCGCGCCTTGTGGTGATCGGGTTCGTCATGGCCCCTCGCACAGGATGAGCGCATCGACCGCGACGGCGCCTGCGCCGCAGAGGATGAGCGGGTTGATCTCGATCTCGCGTATATCTGGCCGCGCCGCCATCAGCGACTGGAGCGCGAGTGCCGCGGCAACGGCCGCGCCCGCGTCGCCCCTGGGCCTGCCGCGCCATCCGTCGATCAGCGGCCAGAGCCGCAGCCGGCGCAGCGCGGCCGCGACCTCATCGGCCGTCACCGGCGCGACAAGGGTGACGGTATCGGCCATGAGTTCGGCCGCCACCCCGCCCGAGCCGAGCGTCAGCGTCGCGCCATAGACCGGATCGCGGCGGATCCCGACCAGCACCTCGGCGCGCGCATCCGCGACCATCTCCTCGGCCAGATAGCCCGAAACGCCCGCCATCTCGGCAGCGCCCGCAAGGTCGGGCAGGTTGAGGCGCACCGCACCCGCCTCGGTCTTGTGGGTAAGCCCGAGGCCCTTGAGCGCGAGCGGCGGGCGCAGCGCTGCGGCGCGCGCGCGCAATTCGGACAGTGTCGTAGCCGTGACGCCATGGGGCACCGCGATGCCCGCCTGCGCGAGCAGCGCCTTGGCCGCGCCCTCATCAAGCATCCGCGTGGCGGGCTGCTGGGGCGCGGCCGGCCAGGGCGCCCAGCCCGCCCGCCCGGCCGGCGTCGCGGCCAGCGCGAGCGCCTTCAGCCCCGCCTCGAGCCCCATGAGGGGGGCGACACCGCGCGCGATCGCGGCGATGGCGACGCGGGAGTATGCGCGCACAATTCGTGCGTCTCGTGTGTGTTTGTATGTGTGACTGACGAGCGTTCGTCCCGCGCGTGGGTGT
>JAUREX010000210.1 GCA_030834485.1 Gemmobacter sp. | reverse complement strand
AGAGCAGAAACCAGTTCGCGACATAGATGTGCGGCTCGCGCCGGCGGATGATCGTGCCGAGAAAGACCGCAAGATAGGCAAGCCACACGACGGTCAGCCACCAGTCGACGTACCACTCGGGCTCGGCGTATTCCTTGGATTGGGTGGCGCCCAGCACATAGCCCGTCGCCGCCAGCACGATCACCAGCTGATAGCCCCAGAACACGAACCACGCGAGGTTGCCGCCCCAGAGCCGCGCGGCCGAGGTGCGCTGCACGATGTAGAACGACGACGCGATGAGCGCGTTGCCCCCGAAGGCGAAGATCACCGCCGAGGTGTGCAAGGGCCGCAACCGCCCGAAGTTCAGATAGGGCTGCGCCCATTCGAAGTTGAGCCACGGAAAGGCGAGCTGGAAGGCGATGACGACGCCCACGAGAAAGCCCACGACACCCCAGAGCGCGGTCGCGATCACGCCCGCCCGGATCACCCCGTCCATATATGCGTTGGCCGGCGCCGCGCTGCGCGGCTCTTCCATGCCCCGCAGCGTCCAGAGGAACACCGCCCCCGCCGCCAGCATCACCGTCAGCGCGTTGACCATATAGGCCAGATCGCGCGCGAAATTCGCCGCGATGGCGGCAATCACCATCACCACGCCGAGCGCCACGAGTTTGAAATAGTCGAGCATCCGCGGTCCCTCGTTCGCCGTTGCCGTTGATGCGGCCGCCCGCTGCAATGCGGCGACCGACTCGCGCCCTTGTGATCGCTGTGCCCGGGCGCGGCCTTGATCCACGTCAACCGCGGGCGGTGTGACGGGCCGCGGGATTGATCGTGATCAAGGCGGCCGCCCGCGGATGCGCCCAAGCATCACCAAGCCAGCCCAAGGAGGACGCCCGATGGCCTACAAATCGCTTCTGACAGTCGTTACCGCTGCCGATCTCGAGCCCGCGGGCGCGCCCGGGGCGCATTTCCCGGCGTTGCGCGCCGCCATCGCCATGGCGCGCGCCGAGGATGCCCACCTCGATGTCGTGGCCCTCGGGGTCGACCGCACGCAGGTCGGCTATTTCTACGCCGGCGCCTCGGGCGTGATTTATCGCGAGATGATCGAGCGCGCCCAGACCGAGGCCGCGGCGACGGCCGATGCGGTGCGCGCCGTCCTCGCCCCCGAGGACATCCGCTGGGCCGTCCACCCCGAGGTCGGGCAGAGCGGCGCCGTCTCGGGCATCGTCGCGCGCCATGCCCGCTTTGCCGACCTCGCGCTGGTGCGCCCCCCCGATGGCGAGGGGCGCGCGCCTGAGGAGGAGGCGATCCTCGAGGCCCTGCTCTTTGACGGCGAATGCCCGACCCTCGTGCTGCCCGAAGGGATGCAGGACGCCCCGCGCACCGACCGCGTGGTGATCGCCTGGAACGAATCGGCCGAGGCGCTCTCGGCGGTGCGGCGCGCACTCCCGATCCTGCAGCGGGCGCGCAAGGTCGAGATCGTGGTGATCGATCCGCGCCCCTCGGGCCCCGATGCGCCCGACCCGGGCGTGAACCTCTCGCAGCTGCTCGCGCGGCACGGGGTGGCGTGCGATGTCAGCCTGCTGGCCCGCAGCCTGCCGAGCGTCGCCGACGTGCTGGCGCGCCATCTGCGCGATCACGACGCCGACATGCTGGTGATGGGCGCCTATGGGCATTCGCGCTTTCGCGAGGCGATCCTCGGGGGCGCCACGCGCAGCTTCCTGCGCGACGCCCCCGTGCCGGTCTTCATGATGCACTGACGGCGCGCGCAACGTGATGCGGGCCGCGCGTGACAGACGCGCGCGGCTGTGCCAGAAAACCCTACGAAGCGAAGCCTAGGGGGATGGCCGCGTGCCGAGCCTGCGTCAGGGAGAGATCCTCGCGCTCGTGCGCGCCGAGGGGCGGGTGATGGTCGAGGACCTTGCCCGCCGCTTTGACGTCACGCTCCAGACCATCCGGCGCGACCTGGGCGAGCTGGCGCAGGCGGGCCACCTCGACCGGGTGCATGGCGGGGCGGTCGCGCGCAGCGGGATGTCGAACATCGCCTATGAGGCGCGCCGGCGCATGAACGACAGCGCCAAGACCGCGATCGCGCGCGCCTGCGCGGCGATGATCCCCGACAATGCGGCGCTGATCCTCAACATCGGGACGACGACCGAGGCGGTGGCGCAGGCGCTGCTCGACCATCGCAACATCACGGTGGTGACGAACAACCTCAACATCGCCAACATCCTTGCCGCGAACGAGAGCTGCGAGGTGATGGTCTCGGGCGGGGCGCTACGGCGCAGCGACGGCGGGCTGACGGGGGGCCTCGCCAAGGGGTTCATGGAGCAGTTCAAGGTCGACATCGCGGTGATCGGCGCCTCGGCGATCGACGCCGACGGCGACCTTCTGGATTTCGACCTCGCCGAGGTCGACGTCTCGCGCACGATCATCCGGCGCGCCCGGCGCAGCTTCGTCGTGGCCGATGCGAGCAAGCTTGCCCGCAGCGCGCCGGTCCGCATCGCCTCGCTCGCCGATGTCGATGCGATCTTCACCGACGCGCCGCTGCCCGCCCCCCTCGCGGCGCGCTGCCGCGAATGGGGGACC
>JAUREX010000020.1 GCA_030834485.1 Gemmobacter sp. | reverse complement strand
TAGCGGCCAGAAGGGCCGCGACATCGACCCGCCGGTCGCGTTCGGGCGCCACGACCGGGCGCGCGCCCGCCCCGAGCGCCGAGATGCGGTACATCGAAAATCCATGCGCGGGATAGACGACCTCATCGCCGGGGCCGGCATAGGCCTGGCAGAGCATGCTCAGGATCTCGTCCGATCCGACCCCGCAGATGATGCGCGCAGGATCAAGCCCCTCGACCTCGCCGATCGCCGCGCGCAGCGCCGCGTGGTCGGTCGGCGGATAGCGGTGCAGCATGGGCGCCGCGGCGGCAAAGGCCGCGCGCGCGGCGCCCGAGGGGCCGAAGGGGTTTTCGTTCGACGAGAGCTTGAGGACATCGGCCACCCCGGGCAGATGCGCCTCACCGCCCTGATAGGGCTTGATCTCGAGAATGCCGGGCTGAGGGGTGATGGCCATCGCCAGAACCTCGCGGTCGCGCGCGAGGCGCTATTTCCTGCTGCGCGCGCCGGGCCGACCCATCCCCGCCAGCGACGCGCCCGGCACCCTATATATCGGGGCCACGGGCCAGCGCGACGCGAACAGGCTGCGCTCGAACGACGTCTCGAGGATCGGCTTGCCTGACATGGCGCTGGCTGCCTTGGCGCGGTCTCTTGGGGGGTGTGGCAGCGGGGGCCGGGCGTATCCGGCCCCCGCGCGGGATCAGTTCTTGGCGTAGAATTCGACGACGAGGTTGGGCTCCATCCGCACGGGATAGGGCACGTCGCCAAGGCCCGGCGTGCGGGCAAGGCGGGCCGTCATCTTGTTGTGGTCGACCTCGAGATAGTCGGGCACGTCACGCTCGGCCAGCGCCACGGCCTCGAGCACGAGCGCAAGCTGGCGCGAGCGGTCGCGCACCGCCACCACATCGCCCTCGCGCAGGCGGTAGGAGGCGATGTTGACGCGCTTGCCGTTCACGGTCACATGCCCGTGGTTGACGAACTGGCGCGCCGCGAAGATCGTCGGCACGAATTTCGCGCGATAGCACACCGCATCGAGCCGCCGCTCGAGCAGGCCGATCAGCGCCTCCGAGGTGTCGCCGCGCTGGCGCTCGGCCTCGGCATAGATGCGGCGGAACTGCTTTTCGGTGATGTCGCCGTAATAGCCCTTGAGCTTCTGCTTGGCGCGCAGCTGCGTGCCGAAGTCCGACAGCTTGGTCTTGCGCCGCTGGCCGTGCTGGCCGGGGCCGTATTCGCGCTTGTTGAGCGGGCTCTTGGGCCGGCCCCAGATGTTTTCGCCCATGCGGCGGTCGATCTTGTACTTGGCAGCCGTGCGTTTGGTCACGTCTGATCTCCTTCCAGCGATGTGAAGGGCGTTGTCCTCTGCCCCTTGCGGGGCCGACAGGCATCCCCTCGCGGGGGCCGCCAACACCAAAACCCCCGGCATGCGGCACGCACCCCGAGGATCGCGCGCTTATACGCGCGTGCGCGGTGCAGTCAATGCCTGCGGAATGCCCCCTGCGCGCCTCGCTCAGGCGCCGGCGGGGGGCTCCGATCCGGGGCCGAAGCGCCAGCCCGGCCGGCGCGGCACGCGCAGCGCGATCATCGGCTTGAGGAAGGGCGAGGCGAAGCGGCGCAGGTCGAGCGCCTCGTGGACGCCGCGCACGACCGCGCCCCCGATCGTCGTCTCGACCATGGCACGGGCGTAGAAGGGCGCATCGAGCATCCCGAGGAGCTGGCGCGGCACCGCACCCGCGTCGGCGCGCGTGCGGCGCGGCAGGGCCCACAGGGTGCGCGGCAGCCGTGCCATGGGCGGGGGCGCGATGGGGGCGGCCGCCCCGTCTGCGCCGAAGCCGAGCGCGACCGCGAGGGCCGAGCCATCGCGCCGCTCGGCGTCATAGAAAACCGCCGCCCGCCCGCCGGGCAGCGCGTAGCGCCCCCAGGTCCAGGTCGCGAAATCGGCCTCAAGCGCGCGCGTGCCGAAATTGGCGTCGAAATAGCCGTGCCCCTGCCAGCGGTGGCCCGGCTCGATCTCGACCTCGATGCGCGCCGAGGGGGCGAAGGGGCGCCAGACATGCGCCCCGTCGGGCGTCAGCGCGACCTCGATCCGCGCGAGCGCGTCGGGGATCAGCCGGATGCGCCCCCGCACCGGCGTGACGAAGGGGGGCGCGCCGATCTCGTCGATGTCGATCTCGAGCGCGGCGCCTGTCCAGCGCATCCGGCTCGGGCCCACGGTCAGGCTGTCGCGGGTCTGGCGCAGCGCAGCGCGGCCGCGGTCGGTCATGGTGAAGCGGCCTTGCGGGCCATAGGTCGCGACATTGATGCAGACGTGGTTCTCGGGGTCGCGCCGGCCGCTCCAGGCATACCAGGGCGAAAAGACCGAGCCGATGAAGCCGATCACCGAGACGGCGCGCTGCCCGTCGTCGGAAACGCCGTCGACATACCACCACGCATAGCCGTCGGGCGGGACCTCGAGGGCAAAGCAAGGTCCGTCAAGATCGCCTCGGCCGCGTGGCGCCCGGACAGGGTCGCCATCGGCACCCCCGCCCCCGGATGCGCCCCGCCCCCGGCCAGATAGAGCCCCCGCACCCGCGTGCGCGCCCCCGGCCGCAGGAAGGTCGCCGCCGTGCCATGCGGGCTCCGCCCGTAGAGGGAACCGTCCGACCCCGGATGCAGCCGCGCGAAATCCGAGGGTGCGGTCAGGGTGCGCGTCTCGGGCTCCGGCGCGAAGGTCAGGCCCATCCGCGACAGCGTGTCGAAGGTGCGCGTCCGGCATTTCAGATCCTCCCGCTCGGCCGCGCCGCGAACGGGCGGGGCATTTATGATGATCTCGAATCGCTCTGCCGCCTCGGGGCCGGGGGTGCCCAGCCCGCGATCCTGCGCGCAGACGTAAAGGGTGGGATCCTCGGGCATCCGGCCCGCCGCGATGGGGCCGAACTCGGCCGCCGGGTCGGCGCCGAAAAAGACGTTGTGATGCACGAGGTCCGCGCCCGCCCGCCCGCCGGGCCGCGCCGCGAAGGCCCAGACCCAGGCCGAGAGGCTGCGCGGCCGCACGCCGAGGCGCGCCACCGCGCCCCGCACCGCGGGCCCGAGCAGACCCTGCCCGAAGCCGCCCGGATCGCCGTTGAAGACGACCGCCGAGGCAGCGATCCGCTCGCCGTTCGCGAGCTCGACGCCGCTTGTGCGCCCACCCTCGCAGAGGATGCGCGCGACGGGCGCGCCGAGGCGGATCTCGGCGCCCGCCTCCTGGGCGAGGGTCGCGAGTGCCTCGGCCAGCGCGCCCATGCCCCCCTCGACCGCATGGACCCCTGCGCGCTCTGCCTGCCAGATGAGCGCGAGCACCGCGGGCGTGCGCGCCGGGTGCCCGCCGACATAGGTCGCATAGCGCGCAAAGAGCTGCGCGAGGCGCGGATCGCGGAAATGGTCGCGCAGAAGGCCCGCGAGGCTGCGCCCCGCGATCAGCGCGGGCCAGGCCGCGGGCGCGCCCATCGCCGCGGCTGCGATCGCCCCGAGGCGCGGCCGCTCGGCCCGGATCACCGGCCCCTCGAAGGCCGCCATCAGGGCTGCACTCGTGCGCTCGAACCGCCAATAGCCGGCCTCGGCCGCGGGGCCCGCGAAATCGCGGATCAGCGCGGCGTTCGTTCCGGCGTCGTCGGTAAGGTCGAGCCGGCTGCCGTCGGGCCACCAGTGCCGCGCGATCAGTGGCTGGCGGATCAGCCGCACCCGCTCTGCAAGCCGCGCGCCCGCGGCGGCGAAGAGGTCCTCGAACACCCACGCCATCGTCAGCACGGTCGGCCCCGCATCGACGGGGCCCGCCGCACTCGGCAGCGTGCGCATCTTGCCGCCCGCGGCGCGGCGGGCCTCGAGCACGCTGACCCGCACGCCCGAGGCGGCAAGGCGGATCGCGCTCGCGAGCCCGCCCATCCCCGCGCCGATCACGACGACATGGGGCACCCCTTGCGATGATGCCGGCGCTGCCATGTCCCTCCCTCTGCGCTCGCGCGGTGGCTCTTGCGCGATTGTTGACTTCGCGGGAAAAACTGTCCAGTGTAATTTACAGTCAGATGTCATGAGGAAATGACATCGTGCAACGGCCGGGGGACGCATGGCACTGGACGCCCGCATCGAAACGGCGATCGCCGCCGCGCTTCGCCTCGGCGGCGGTGGCGCCGAAGCCCCGCCGCGCCTCGCCGCAGCACTCGAATATGCCGTGACGCCCGGGGGCGCGCGGATCCGCCCGACCATCCTTCTCAGCGTGGCGCGGGCCTGCGGCGACGACCGGCCGGCGCTTGCCGATGCGGCCGCCGCGGCGCTCGAACTCATCCATTGCGCGAGCCTCGTGCACGATGATCTGCCCTGCTTCGACGATGCCGAGACGCGCCGGGGCAAGGCGTCGGTCCATCGCGCCTATGGCCAGCCGCTCGCGGTGCTGACCGGCGACAGCCTGATCGTGCTCGGCTTCGAGGTGCTCGCGCGCGCGGCCGAGGCAGATCCGCGGCGCGGGCTCGGCCTCGTGCGCACGCTTGCGGCCTGCACCGGCATGCCCGGCGGCATCTGCGCCGGCCAGGGCTGGGAGAGCGAGGCGCAGGTCAACCTCTCGGCCTATCACCGCGCCAAGACGGGCGCGCTTTTCGTTGCGGCAACGCAGATGGGCGCGCTGGCGGCGGGGCAGGATCCCGAGCCGTGGGAAGACCTCGGCGCGCGCATCGGCGAGGCGTTCCAGGTCGCGGACGACCTGCGCGACGCGCTCGGGGATGAGCGCAGCCTCGGCAAGCCCGCAGGCCAGGATGCGGCCCATGCGCGCCCCAACGCGATCGCGGAATATGGCGTGCTCGGCGCGGTGCGGCGGTTGCAGGACATCCTCGGCGGCGCGATCTCCTCGATCCCCCATTGCCCGGGTGAGGCGGCCCTCGCGGCCCTCGTGCAGCGCTATGCCGAGCGGATGGTGCCCGTGATCCCGGCCGGCGTGCAGGGCTGAGGTGGCCGAGACCGCGATCGGCAGCGGGGGTCCGGCGCGCCGCGCGGAGGGGCGCGGGTGGCTCTTGCGGCTGGCGGCCTCGCCGCGCTTTCAGGCGTTTGCGGCCCGCGTGCCGGGCTTGCGCGCCATCGCCGGGGCCGAGGGGCGCGCGATCTTCGACATCATGGCGGGCTTCGTCAACGCGCAGGTCCTGATGGCGCTGGTCGAGTTGCGCGTGCTCGAACGCCTCGCCGATGGGCCGGCGCGGCCCGAGGCGCTGGCGCCGCGGCTCGGGCTCGATGCGCGGCGGGCGGAGATCCTCTTGCAGGCGGGTGCCGCACTCGGGCTGATCCGGCGCCGGCGCGATGGCAGCTTTGCGCTGGGGCTGCGCGGGGCGGCGTTTCTGGGCGTGCCGGGGCTTGGCCCGATGGTGCGCCACCACCGCGTCCTCTATGGCGACCTCGCCGATCCGGTCGCGCTCTTGCGGGGCGAGACCGAGCCCGCGCTTGCGCGCTTCTGGCCCTATGTCTTCGGCGCGGCCGGCGCGACCGATCTGGGCGATGCCGCGCTCTATTCGGACCTCATGGCGCAGTCGCAGGCGCTGGTCGCGGCCGACACGCTCGCGGCGGTCGATCTGGGCGGGGTGCGGCGGCTTCTCGATGTCGGGGGCGGCACGGGGGCCTTCCTCGCGGCGGTGGGCCGGGCCCATCCGGGCATCGCGCTTGCGCTTTTCGATCTGCCGGCCGTCCTCGAGGGGGCGGGGGCGCGGCTTGCGGCGGCGGGGATGGCGGGGCGGGTGCAGCTTTGCCCCGGGAGTTTCCGCGACGATCCGCTGCCGACCGGGCAGGATGCGATCAGCCTCGTGCGCGTCCTTTACGATCACGCGGATGAGACGGTCGCGGCGCTGTTGCGCGCCGCGCATGAGGCGCTGCCGCCCGGCGGGCGGATCATCATTTCCGAGCCGATGTCGGGCGGCGCGCGGCCCGACCGGGCGACGGATGTCTATTTCGCGGTCTACACCCTCGCGATGGGGACGGGCCGGACGCGCTCGGCCGCCGAGATCGCGGCCCTTCTGGCGCGGGCGGGCTTTGTCTCGATCGCCCCGGTCGCGCCGCGGCGCAGTTTCGTGACCTCGGTCGTCACCGCGCGGCGTGCGTCTTGCTGACGTCGATGTGTCAATTCAGGTTGACAGTCTGATTTGTCACTTTAGAATTACATCATCGCGCCAACTCCATCCCGCGTGGGGTGGGAGGGCGCTTCGGGGACGCCATGCAGACTGACGCCGTCATCCTCTCGGCACCGCGCGACCTCGGGCTTCGCCAGGTCGGCCTCGTGGCACCCGGGCCGGCCGACATCATCGTGCGGGTTGAGCATTCGGGGATTTCGACGGGCACCGAAAAGCTGTTCTGGTCGGGCACGATGCCGCCTTTTCCGGGCATGGGCTATCCGCTCGTGCCCGGCTACGAGGCCGCGGGCGAGGTGGTCGAGGCGGGCCGTGATTCGGGCCTGCGCGCGGGTGAGCGGGTGTTCGTCCCCGGTGCCAACTGTTTCCTGCCGACCGAGACGGGCCCGCTGCGCGGCCTCTTTGGCGGCGCGGCGCGCCATCTGGTGACGCCCGCCCAGCGCGTCACGCGCATCGACCCCGCATCGGGTGCCGAGGGTGCGCTGCTCGCGCTGGCCGCGACCGCGCGCCACGCCATCGCGGGGCTTCATTCCGACCTGCCCGACCTGATCGTGGGCCATGGCGTGCTCGGGCGGCTGCTCGCGCGACTCACGCTTGCCGCGGGCGGCGCCGCCCCCACCGTGTGGGAGGTGAACCCGGCCCGCGTGGCGGGTGCCGAGGGCTATGGCGTCATCCACCCCGACGCCGACCCCCGGCGCGACTATCGCGCGATCTATGATGCCTCGGGGGATGGCGCGCTCATCGACACGCTGATCGGCCGGCTCGCCAAGGGCGGCGAGATCGTGCTCGCGGGTTTTTATGCCGAACCGCTGCAATTTGCCTTCCCGCCCGCCTTCCTGCGCGAGGCGCGGCTGCGCATCGCGGCCGAATGGGCCCCCGAAGACATGATCGCGACCCGCGCGCTGATCGAATCGGGGGCGCTGTCGCTTGCGGGCCTCGTCACCCACCGCCGACCGGCGGCCGAGGCCCCCGCGGCCTATGAGGCCGCCTTCACCGATCCCGACTGCCTCAAGATGATCCTCGATTGGAGTGGCTGCGCATGACGCTCGACGTGCCGAATCTCAAGGACTTCGACGACCGGCTCCGCGCCGAGGCGGCAGAGGAGCCGACGCTCGAAGTGCCGCTCGATCCGCCCTCGAAAAAGACGCAGATCATCGCGATCTACGGCAAGGGCGGCATCGGCAAATCCTTCACCCTCGCCAACCTCAGCCACATGATGGCCGAGATGGGCAAGCGCGTGCTGCTGATCGGCTGCGATCCGAAGTCGGACACGACCTCGCTGCTGTTCGGCGGCAAGGCCTGCCCCACGATCATCGAGACCTCGACCCGCAAGAAGCTCGCGGGCGAGGAGGTCAAGATCGGCGATGTGTGCTTCAAGCGCGGCGGCGTCTTCGCGATGGAACTCGGCGGCCCCGAGGTCGGGCGCGGCTGCGGCGGGCGGGGCATCATCCACGGCTTCGAGCTGCTCGAAAAGCTCGGCTTTCACGACTGGGACTTCGACTATGTGCTGCTCGACTTTCTGGGCGACGTGGTCTGCGGCGGCTTCGGCCTGCCGATCGCGCGCGACATGGCGCAGAAGGTGATCCTTGTCGGTTCGAACGACCTGCAGTCGCTCTATGTCGCCAACAACGTCTGCTCGGCGGTCGAGTATTTCCGCAAGTTGGGCGGCAATGTCGGCATCGCGGGCCTTGTCATCAACAAGGACGACGGTACGGGCGAGGCCGCGGCCTTTGCCGAGGCCGTCAAGATCCCGGTACTGGCCGCCATCCCGCAGGATGAGGATCTGCGCCGCAAATCGGCGAACTATCAGATCGTCGGCACGAGTGCGGGGCGCTGGGGCGATCTGTTCGCGGGGCTGGCCGAGGCCGTCGCGGGTGCCCCGCCGGTTCGCCCCAAGCCGCTCAGCCAGGACGGGCTTCTGAACCTCTTTTCCGCCGAGGCGACGGGCAAGGATTTCGTCCTCGAGCCCGCGACCGACATCGACATGCGCGGCAAGCATGCCGCGGCGCGTCCCTCGCTCGAAGTGGTGTATGACGATGCTTGATCTCGAGCTTCTCGACCGTCTCGACAATGCGCTGCGCGGCCTTTGCCCCGCGCCTGCCGCCCCGGCGCCACGGCGCGCCGAGGCCGCCGCCGCCCAGGCGCGCTGCCCCTTTCATGCGCCCGCGCGCGAGATGGCCCGCGAGGTCGCGGCATGACGGGCGAGCTGCGCTATGACGACGCCCACGCCGCCCCGGTGATCGACGCCGGGCCCGCGCCGGACGCGTCCGGCGTGGCACCCCCCGCGGGCGGCGACGGCATGGGCTGCCACGCCGGCGCGGCCGAGATGGAGGCCGCCGCGCGCGCGGCCGGCAAGTCCGAGATCCTCGACCGCTATGCCGCCGACTATCCGCGCGGGCCCCATGACAAGCCCCAGAGCATGTGCCCGGCCTTCGGCTCGCTGCGCACGGGGCTGAGGATGCGGCGCGTCGCGACCGTTCTTTCGGGCTCGGCCTGCTGCGTCTATGGCCTCACCTTCGTGAGCCACTTCTACGGCGCGCGCCGGTCGGTCGGCTATGTGCCCTTCAATTCCGAGACGCTCGTCACCGGCAAGCTCTTCGAGGATATCCGCGAGGCGGTCCATGACCTCGCCGACCCCGACCGCTATGACGCGATCGTGGTGACGAACCTCTGCGTGCCGACCGCCTCGGGCGTGCCGCTGCGGCTTCTGCCGGCCGAGATCAACGGCGTGCGGATCGTCGGCATCGACGTGCCGGGCTTTGGCGTACCGACCCATGCCGAGGCCAAGGATGTGCTCGCGGGCGCGATGCTGGCCTATGCGCGCGCCGAGATCGAGGCGGGCCCGGTCGCGGCACCCGCGGGTGGGCGGTCGGACCGGCCGGCGGTCGCGCTTCTGGGCGAGATGTTCCCGGCCGATCCGATGATGATCGGCGCGCTCCTCGCGCCGCTGGGCCTCGCGGCGGGGCCGGTGGTGCCGGCGCGCGAATGGCGCGAGCTTTACGGCGCGCTCGATTGCGGGGCGGTGGCGGCGATCCATCCCTTCTACACCGCCGCGGTGCGCGAGTTCGAGGCCGCGGGCCGGCGGGTGATCGGCTCGGCCCCCGTGGGCGTCGAGGGCACCGAGGCCTGGCTTGCCGCCGTGGGTGAGGCCTTCGGTGTGCCGGCCGCGCGCATCGGCGCGGCGCAGAACGCCTTTCTGCCCGCGATCCGCGCCGCCCTTGCCGAGGTGCCGATCAAGGGGACGATCACCCTCTCGGGCTATGAGGGCTCGGAATTGCTGGTCGCGCGGCTTTTGATCGAGAGCGGGGCGGAGGTGCCCTATGTCGGGACCGCCTGCGCGCGCACGCGCTGGTCGGAGGCCGACCGCGACTGGCTCGAGGCGCGGGGCGTACGCGTCGTCTATCGCGCCGCCCTCGAGGATGATCTGGCCGCGATGGAGGCGATCCGCCCCGATCTGGCCATCGGGACGACCCCGGTCGTGCAGAAGGCCAAGGAGGCGGGGATCCCGGGCCTCTATTTCACCAACCTCATCTCGGCGCGCCCGTTGATGGGGCCGGCGGGGGCGGGGAGCCTCGGGCAGGTCGTCAACGCCGCCATCGCGGGGCGGACCCGGATGGCGGAGATGCGCGCCTTCTTCGAGGGCGTCGGCACGGGCGATACGGCCGGGATCTGGGAGGGCGCGCCAAATTTGCGCCCCGATTTCCGCGCCCAGCACCAGAAGAAGCTCGACAAGGCCGCGCGCGCGGCCAGGGCGGAGGAGATGATATGAGGCGCGCGCCCCCCCTGGCGCCGGCGCGCGGCGCGCGGCCGGGGGCTTCGCGCCCCCGGACCCCCGCGGGGTATTTGGGCCAAGCTGAGAAGGCGGGGCGGGGATGCTGATCCAGGATCACGACCGGGCGGGGGGCTATTGGGGCGCGGTCTATGCCTTTTGCGCGGTCAAGGGGTTGCAGGTGGTGATCGACGGGCCGGTCGGCTGCGAGAACCTGCCGGTGACCTCGGTGCTGCATTATACCGACGCGCTGCCGCCCCATGAACTCCCCATCGTGGTGACGGGGCTTGGCGAGGAGGAGCTCGGGCGCGAGGGCACGGAAGGGGCGATGCGGCGGGCGTGGAAGACGCTCGACCCGGCGCTGCCGGCGGTGGTGGTGACGGGCTCGATCGCCGAGATGATCGGGGGCGGGGTCACGCCGCAGGGCACGAACATCCAGCGCTTTTTGCCGCGCACGATCGACGAGGACCAGTGGCAGGCGGCCGACCGGGCGATGTCGTGGATCTTCACCGAATTCGGGATGACCAAGGGGCGCATGCCGCCCGAGAGCCCGCGGCCTGAGGGTGCGCGGCCGCGGGTCAACATCCTCGGGCCGATGTATGGGGTCTTCAACATGGCCTCGGACCTCCATGAGATCCGCAGGCTGGTCGAGGGGATCGGGGCGGAGGTCAACATGGTGATGCCGCTTGGCGCCCATCTGGCCGAGATGCGCCATCTGGTCGATGCCGACGCCAACATCGTGATGTATCGCGAGTTCGGGCGCGGGCTCGCGGAGATCCTGGGCAAGCCCTATCTGCAGGCGCCCGTCGGGATGGAGAGCACGACGCGCTTCCTGCGCGCGCTGGGCGAGATCCTCGGGCTTAATCCCGAGCCCTTCATCGCGCGCGAGAAGCATGCGACGCTGAAGCCCCTTTGGGATCTGTGGCGGTCGGTCACGCAGGATTTCTTTGCGACCGCGAGCTTTGCGATCGTGGCCTCGGAGACCTATGCGCGGGGCGTGCGCCATTTCCTCGAGGGCGATCTGGGGCTGCCTTGCGCCTTTGCGGTGGCGCGCAAGGCCGGCGCCAAGACCGACAACGAGGCGGTGCGCGCGCTGATGCGCCGGCACCGGCCGCTGATCGTGATGGGGTCGATCAACGAGAAGATGTACATGGCCGAGATGAAGGCGGGCCACGGGCCGGCGCCGGCCTTCATCGCGGCCTCGTTTCCGGGCGCCGCGATCCGGCGGGCGACGGGGACGCCCTTCATGGGCTATGCGGGCGCGGTCTGGCTCTTGCAGGAGGTCTGCAACGGGCTCTTCGACGCGCTCTTTCACATCCTGCCGCTCGGCTCGGAGATGGATGCGGTGCGCGCGACCCCCGCGGCGCTGCGGCGCGATCTGCCTTGGGATGCGGATGCGCAGGCCGAGCTTGACCGGATCGTGGCCGAGCATCCGGTCCTCACGCGGATCAGTGCCGCGCGCGCCTTGCGCGATGCGGCGGAGAAGGCGGCGCTCGATGCGGGCGCCGAACGGGTCGGACGGGCGGTGGTCGAGGGGTTGAGGGACCCCGGGACTGCCGCGGCAAAGGGAGAGGCGGCATGAGCGACCAGAGCGTCATCACGACCTCGCACCATCGCGGCCAGCGGGCGCGGCGGGGCGAATACGCCATCTATTTCTCGGTGATCCTGATCGTGGCGCTGCCCTTCGCGGCGGCGGCCTGGGCGGTTCACCTGATGCGGCATCGCCGTTTGCCGGAGCGGGGGCCGATCGCGCGCGCCATCGCCGAGGCGCGCGCGATCACGCCGCAGATCTTCCTCGCCTGAGGGCGGGGCACAGCAATTCGCCGGACCCGCGAGGGGGCGGCGGATCGTCGGAAGGGCAATCCGCCCGACCGTTTACCCGGCCGCGGGGCGCGCGGCGTCAGTCTGACGATCCGGAGGATAACATGGCTGATAAATCCGACCTGTCTTTCACAGGTCTTACGGACCATCAGGCGCAGGAGCTGCATTCGGTCTACATGAGCGGGCTTTGGACATTCGTGACCATCGCCGTCGTCGCTCATATGGCCGTCTACATCTGGCAGCCTTGGTTCTGAGGGGGAACGAAGCATGAGCAAGTTCTACAAGATCTGGCTGATCTTCGATCCGCGCCGCGTGTTCGTGGCGCAGGGTGTCTTCCTCTTTCTGCTGGCAGCGATGATCCATCTCGTCCTGCTCAGCACGCCCAGCTACAACTGGTTCCAGATCGCGGCCGCGAAATACGAACGGCCGGTGGCGGAATAGGGCTGGTGCTGCCTGACGTTGCGGGCGGCGCAGCGCCGCCCGCGACAACCCACCCTTGAGATCTGACGGCCCGTGCGTCGCAAGGCGGCAGGGCGCCGCAAGCGGAGGAGAAGCATGGCACTGCTGAGCTTCGAACGGAAATACCGCGTGCCGGGCGGCACGCTCATCGGGGGGAGCCTGTTCGACTTCTGGGTCGGCCCCTTCTACGTCGGCTTCTTCGGGGTGACGACGTTCTTCTTCGCCGCACTCGGAACGCTCCTCATCCTGTGGGGCGCGGTGCTGCAGGGGGAATGGAACCCCTGGCTCATCTCGATCAACCCGCCGCCGCTGTCCTATGGGCTCGGGGCGGCACCGCTGGCCGAGGGGGGGCTGTGGCAGGTCGTGACGATCTGCGCGCATGGCGCCTTCATCAGCTGGGCGCTGCGCGAGGTCGAGATCTGCCGCAAGCTCGGGATGGGCTATCATGTCCCCTTTGCCTTCGGGGTCGCGATCTTTGCCTACACGACGCTGGTCGTCATCCGGCCGGTGCTGATGGGGGCGTGGGGATATGCCTTTCCCTACGGCATCTGGACGCATCTCGATTGGGTGTCGAACACGGGCTACACCTACGGCAACTTCCACTACAACCCTGCCCACATGATCGCGGTGAGCCTCTTTTTCACCACGACGCTCGCGCTTGCACTGCATGGTGCGCTGATCCTGTCGGCGGCGAACCCGGGCAAGGGCAAGGTGATGAAGACGCCCGACCACGAGGACACCTTCTTTCGCGACTTCATCGGCTATTCGATCGGGCCGCTCGGCATCCACCGGCTCGGGCTTCTGCTCGCGCTCAATGCCGGGTTCTGGAGCGCGGTCTGCATCGTGATCTCGGGCACGATCTGGTTCGAGGCCTGGGTCGACTGGTGGGACTGGTGGCTTGAGCTGCCCTGGTGGGTCGACATCGCAGGAGGCGTCAATGGCTGAGTATCAGAACATCTTCAACCAGCTTCAGGTGCGCGCTGCGCCCGAGATGGGCATGGTCGAGCAGGTTCCCCTGCACGAGCGCGGCCGCCTTGCGGGGTTCTCGAGCCTCGCGGGCTGGCTCGGCAACGCCCAGCTCGGCCCGTTCTACCTCGGCACCATGGGGGTGATCTCGCTCATGAGCGGGCTCATCTGGTTCACGATGGTGGGGGGGTGGTTCTGGTATCAGGCGGGCTTCAACCCGGCGGTGTTCGTGCGCGATCTCTTCTGGCTCTCGCTCGATCCGCCGGCGCCGGAATATGGCCTCTCGATCCCGCCGCTGGCCGAGGGGGGCTATTACCTCATCGCCTCCTTCTTCCTGCTCGTCTCGGTGATGGCGTGGTGGCTGCGCTCATGGATGCTGGCCGACCAGCTCGGCATGGGCAAGCATGTGGCCTGGGCCTTTGCCTCGGCGATCTGGCTCTTCCTCGTTCTGGGCCTCATCCGGCCCCTGCTGATGGGCAGCTGGTCCGAGGCGGTGCCTTACGGGGTCTTCACCCATCTCGACTGGACGAACCTCTTCTCGCTCACCTATGGCAACCTCTTCTACAACCCCTTCCACGCGCTCTCGATCGTGTTCCTCTATGGCTCGACGCTGCTGTTCGCGATGCATGGGGCGACGATCCTTGCGGTCACGCGCCTCGGCGGGGACCGCGAGCTTGAGCAGATCGTCGATCGCGGCACGGCGTCCGAGCGCGCAGCACTCTTCTGGCGCTGGACGATGGGCTTCAACGCCACGATGGAGGGGATCCACCGCTGGGCCTGGTGGTTTGCGGTGCTCTGCACCCTGACCGGCGGCATCGGCATCCTGCTGAGCGGGACGGTCGTCGACAACTGGTATGTCTGGGCACAGGAACGCGGCTACGGGCCGAGCTACTGAGCGGGAGAGGGACCATGACGCAGAAAGCCTACTACCTCACCGAGGGGCGCCCGCGCGAGGCGATCCGCACCTTCGTCTTCACCGAGATGCTGCGGGGCGCGATGTACGGCGCGGCGGTGTTCTTCGGGGTGGTCGTCCTCATCGGGGCGATCGCGCTCGTCGGGCAGCTCTTGCCCGAAGAGAGCAAGCAGGCCCCGGGCCCCATGCCGTACAGCACGCTCGACCAGCCGCCGGCGCCGTGGATCGGCTTGGCATGACACAAGGGGCAGGGCGGCATCTGACCGCCCGCCCCGACGATGTTCGGACCATGACGCCGGTCCGGACCCTGGGCGTTTCGGCGGCCTGGTTCCCTTCCTGTTGGCGACAGGGACCTGGTGCCGTGTGAGTCCACACGGCACCTTTTTTCATTCAAGGGCTGAGCCATGACCCCCGATGACCCGACCCCGCTTCTTGATCGCATCGCCTGCCCGGCGGATCTGCGCGCGCTTTCCGACCCCGACCTCGGGCGGCTCGCGCGCGAGTTGCGCGCCGAGGTCGTGCGCACCGTCGCGCGCACCGGCGGGCATCTGGGATCCTCGCTCGGGGTGGTCGAACTCAGCATCGCGATCCATGCCGTCTTCAACACGCCCGCCGACAAGCTGGTCTGGGACGTGGGCCACCAGTGCTATCCGCACAAGATCCTGACCGGGCGGCGCGCCGCCATGGCCGGCCTGCGGCAGGAGGGGGGGCCGTCGGGCTTCACCAAGAGGTCCGAGAGCATCCACGACCCCTTCGGCGCGGCGCATTCCTCGACCTCGATCTCGGCCGCCCTCGGATTTGCGGTCGGGCGCGACATGGGCCAGCCCACGGGCGATGCGATCGCGGTGATCGGCGACGGGGCGATGACGGCCGGCATGGCGTGGGAGGCGATCAACCACGCCGGCGCGCTGGGGCGGCGGCTCTTCGTCATCCTCAACGATAACGACATGTCGATCGCCCCGCCCGCCGGCGCGCTTGCCGATTATCTGCGCCGCCTGCGCCGGGGCGATCCGCTGGCGCCGCTGCGGGGCATGGCCGAGGGCTTCGAGGCGGCGCTGCCCGGCCCGCTGCGCGAAGGCGCGCGGCGCGCGCGCGCCCTCGTGACGGGCGCCGAGGCGCGCGGGAACCTCTTCGAGGACATGGGATTTTCCTATGTCGGCCCGGTCGACGGGCATGATTTGCCGGCGCTCCTTGCGACGCTGCGCGCGGCGCGCGCGCGCTCGAGCGGGCCGGTCCTGATCCATGCGCTGACGGTCAAGGGCAAGGGCTATGGCCCGGCCGAGGCGGCCGCCGACCGGATGCACGGCGTCGTGCCCTTCGATGTCGCGACCGGCCGGCAGGACAAGCCGCGCGCCAATGCGCCTGCCTATACGGCCGTCTTCGGGCGCGCCCTGACCGAGGCCGCGGCGCGCGACGGGCGCATCGTCGCGGTGACGGCGGCGATGCCCTCGGGGACGGGGCTTGACATCATGGCGGCGCGCTTTCCGGCGCGGGTCTTCGACGTCGGCATCGCCGAGCAGCATGCGGTGACCTTCGCCGCCGGCATGGCCGCCGCGGGGCTGCGGCCCTTCTGCGCGATCTATTCGACCTTCCTGCAACGCGCCTATGACCAGATCGTGCATGACGTGGCACTCCAGGGCCTGCCCGTGCGCTTTGCCATCGACCGCGCGGGCCTCGTGGGCGCCGACGGCGCGACCCATGCGGGCGCCTTCGACATCGGCTATCTGGCGAACCTGCCCGGCATGACGGTGATGGCCGCGGCCGATGAGGCCGAGCTTGCCCGCATGGTCGAGACGGCGGTGATCCATGACGACGGCCCGATCGCCTTTCGCTATCCGCGCGGCAACGGGACGGGGGCAGAGATGCCCGAGCGGCCCGAGCCGCTCCAGATCGGGCGGGGGCGGGTTGTGCGGCAGGGCAGCGATGTCGCGATCCTCTCCTATGGCGCGCATCTCGCCGAGGCGCTCGCGGCGGCCGGGATGCTCGAGGCGGCGGGGATCTCGGCCACGGTCGCGGATGCGCGCTTTGCCCGCCCGCTCGATACCGCGCTGATCGCGCAGCTTGCGCGCCACCACGGGGTGCTCGTGACGCTCGAGCAGGGCGCAACGGGGGGCTTCGGCGCGCTGGTGCTGCATCATCTGGCGAATGCGGGCCTTCTGGACCGCGGGCTTGCGGTGCGCACCATGACGCTGCCCGACCGCTTCATCGACCATGCCGAGCCGGGGGCGATGTATGCCGACGCCGGCCTCGCCGCGGCCGACATCGCGCGCGTCGCGACAGAGGCGCGCGCCGGGCGCGGCGCGATCGCGCCCGCGGGCGCGGCGCTGCGCCTCGTCTGAGGGGTCAGCCGGGCGGGATGACGCGCAGGTGCCCCGCGCCGCGCGCCGCCCCCGCCCCGAGGCCCGACACCGGCGAGAGGCACACCGCCTCGGGCAGGAAGCGGCGCGGCGCGCGCCCGAGCGCGCCGTCGATCAGCAGGCAGCCGAGCGCGCGGTCGACCGCGCCGCCATCCCCCGCGACCGGCAGCAGCAAAAGCCGCGCCCCGAGCGCGGGCTGGCCGAGGCCGCTTTCGGATTCGAGGCTCATCGCGGCCTTGCAGGGGCGGGCGAAGACGGCCTCGAGCCGCTCGGCGAAAAGCGCGCGCCCCGCCGGCGCGATCAGCGCCGAGACGGGCATCCCGCGCAGATCCATCCCGAGCACCTCGGCAAGCGCCATCCCCGCGACGCGCACCCGCGCCATGCCGGGCTCGGTCCGCTCAAGCAGGAGGGTGCTGTCGAGGATGCGCGCGATGCCGCGCGGGTCGATGTCGGCGCGCCGGGGCAGGGCACTGCCGCGCCTGAGCCCCTGCCAATAGGCATCGAGCTCGGCGAAGGCCGAGGGGCCCGCGCGTGCGCGCACCGCCGCACCGCCCTCGACGAGGCGCAGCGCAGGCCCGGCCGCCTGCCGATCTGACCTGTCGCGTTCCATCCCCGATGCCCCTTCGCCGCAACGAGATGCTGGGCGCCAACATGCTAGGGCCGTGGCCCCGGACGGGCAACCGCCGCCAGGGAATTGCGAAAAATGCCCGCGATTTTCCGCCCCCGGCCCGCCCGGTACCCGCGCGCCCCGTTCGGGCTTGACCTCGCGGATCGGATGGCCGAGATCGACAGCGACGCAACCCGGAACAGCCGATGCAGCGCCGCGGCCTTCTTCTGATCCTCTCCTCGCCTTCGGGGGCGGGCAAGTCGACGCTCTCGCGCCGGCTGCTCGACTGGGACGGGGGCATCCGCTTTTCGGTCTCGGCGACGACGCGCCCGCCCCGCCCCGGCGAGGTGGACGGGCGCGAGTATCACTTTCGCACGCGCGCGGCCTTTCTCGAGATGGTCGCGGCGGGCGAGATGCTCGAGCATGCCGAGGTGTTCGGCAACCTCTACGGCTCGCCCCGCGGGCCGGTCGAGGCGGCGCTGGCCGAGGGGCGCGACACGCTCTTTGACGTCGATTGGCAGGGCGGCCAGCAGATCCGCAACTCGGCGCTCGGGGCGGATGTGGTGTCTGTCTTCATCCTGCCGCCCTCGATCGCGGCCCTCGAGGCGCGGCTGAACGGGCGCGGGCAGGACAGCGCCGAGGTCATCGCCGGGCGCATGGCGCGCGCGCGCGACGAGATCAGCCACTGGGGCGAGTTCGACTATGTCCTCGTCAACGACGACATCGACCGCACCGAGGCCGAGCTGCGCACGATCCTCGCGGCCGAGCGCCTGCGGCGGATGCGCCAGCCGGCGCTGACGGAATTCGTCCGCGGTCTCGACCGCGAATTCGCGAGGCGCCCCGCATGATCCTGACCTTCGACGGCATCACCCCCGAGATCGCGCCCGACGCCTTCGTCGCGCCCGACGCGAACCTGCTCGGCCGCGTCACCATCGGGCCCGAGGCCTCGGTCTGGTTCGGCACCACGATCCGCGGCGACAATGAGCGCATCACCCTCGGCGCGGGCTCGAACGTGCAGGAGCTTTGCGTGCTGCACACCGACATGGGCTTTCCGCTGACGATCGGGGCCGATTGCACGATCGGCCACCGCGCGATCCTGCACGGCTGCACGATCGGCGAGGGCAGCCTGATCGGGATGGGCGCGATCGTGATGAACGGCGCGCGGATCGGACGGGGCTGCCTGATCGGGGCGGGCGCGCTTGTGCCCGAGGGGCGCGAGATCCCGGACGGCAGCCTTGTGATGGGCATGCCCGCCAAGGTGGTGCGCGACCTCGACGCCGAGGCGCGCGCCGGCATCCTGCGCAGCGCCGCAGGCTATCGCGCCAAGGCGCGCGCATTCAGAACCGCGATATCAGGAGAGACGCGATGATCACCCGCCTTCACATCGGCCCCCGCATGAGCCAGGCCGTCATCCACAACGACACCGTCTATCTGGCCGGCCAGGTCGGCGAGGGCGCGACCGTCGCCGAGCAGACGCGCGACGTGCTTGCACAGATCGACCGCCTGCTGGCCGAGGCCGGTTCCTCGCGCGAGCGGATCCTGCAGGCGATCATCTGGCTCGCCGACATGGCCGATTTTGCCGAGATGAACTCGGTCTGGGACGGCTGGATCCCCGCCGGCCACACCCCCGCGCGCGCCACGGGCGAAGCGAAGCTCGCTGCGCCGAAATACCGCGTCGAGATCATCGTGACGGCCGCCCGCAACGGCTGAGGCCGCAGGGCGGATGCGACAGGGGCGGGCGCCTCAGCCCGCCTCGCCGTCGTCGGTGCCGTGGCGCTTGATGAGCCCGGCCTGCGCGATGAAGAAGCCAAAGAGCGCGGCCGTCAGCCCGAAGGTCTTGAACCAGACCCAGGCCTCGGTCGACATCAGCCGCCAGACGGCCTCGTTGGCGAGCGCAAGCCCCGCGAAGAAGAGCGCGAGCCGGCGCGTCAGCACGCGCCAGCCCTCGGCCGAGAGGGGCAGCATCGTGCCCATCAGCGGCTGGAGCCACGACTTGCCCCGCCAGAGCCCCACCCCGAGGATCAGCGCAAAGAGCGCGTAGATGATCGTGGGCTTCATCTTGAAGAAGCGCTCATCATTGAGCGCGACTGTCAGCCCCCCGAACACCACCACGAGTACGACCGTCAGCACCTGCATGCGGTTCAGCACCCCGGTCAGCCGCCAGGTGATCGCCGTCGTCGCGAGGAGGAGCGGCACGAACCCCGCCGTCGCGAGGATGAACCCCTCGTAGCTGCGCCCGCCGATCTCGAAGCTTTGGTCGCGCAGCGCGAAATAGGCCACGAAGAACGCGATCAGGGGGCCGTATTCCAGCACCCCGCGCAAGAGCGGTGAAACGTTGCGGCCCTGCATGGCACCTCCCTGCCCCTGGTCCAGATAGCGCCGCACCCCCCTGGCGCGCAAGGCCGCTCAGACCTCGATCGCGGTTGTCTGAACGACGGTGCGCAGCGCAAACGAGGAATGCATCTGCGCAACCCCGGGCAGGCGCGTCAGATACTGGCGGTGGATGCGCGCGAAATCGTCGGTATCGCGCGCAAGGATCTTGAGCAGGTAATCCGCCGTCCCCGCCGTCAGGTGGCATTCGAGCAGATCGGGCACGCGCGCCACCGCCCGCTCGAACGCCTCGAGCACCTCATCGGCCTGGCTCTGCAGCGTGATCTCGACGAAGACGGTCGTCGGGCGGCCCATGCGGCGGGCGTCCAGAATGGCGACATAGCGCGCGATGATCCCCTCGGATTCCAGACGCTGCACCCGGCGGTGGCAGGCGGATGCCGAGAGGTTCACCGCCTCGGCCAGTTCGGCGTTGGTGACGCGGCCGCTGCGCTGGAGCACCGACAGGAGCCGCCGGTCGATCGCGTCGAGTGCGAGCATTGCGCAAGATCCTTCGATGATTTGGCCGAAACGCGCGGATAATTGCCCAAAATCCGCCTGTTTGCCAGCGTAATTACACGCGCTTTCGCGGCCTGCCGCGCTATGCTGCGAAAAATCCCGCAGGAGGTTCGCATGATCGTCGGTTGCCCCAAGGAAATCAAACCGCAGGAGTTTCGCGTTGGCCTGACGCCCGCCGCGGCGCATGAACTCGTGGCCCATGGCCACCGCGTGCTGATCGAGGCAGGCGCCGGCATGGGTGCGGGCTTTGCCGATGCCGCCTATGAGGCCGCCGGCGCCGAGATCGTCGCGACCGCCGAAGAGGTGTTCGCGCGCGGCGAGATGATCGTGAAGGTCAAGGAGCCGCAGGCGGTCGAGCGGTCGCGGCTGCGCGCCGGGCAGGTCCTCTTCACCTATCTCCACCTCGCGCCCGATCCCGACCAGACGCGCGACCTGCTGGCCTCGGGCGTCACCGCCATCGCCTATGAGACGGTGACGGATGCCGCGGGGGGGCTGCCCCTCCTGGCGCCCATGTCCGAGGTCGCGGGGCGGCTTGCGCCGCAGGTCGGCGCCTGGACGCTGCAAAAGGCCAATGGCGGGCGCGGCGTGCTGCTCGGCGGCGTGCCGGGCGTGCTGCCGGCGCGCGTCGTCGTGATCGGGGGCGGCGTTGTCGGCACCCATGCCGCGCGGGTCGCGGCCGGGATGGGCGCGGATGTCACCGTGCTCGACCGCTCGCTGCCGCGGCTGCGCTATCTCGATGACGTCTTCGGGCGCGACTTCCGCACGGCCTACGCGAGCGGCGCGACGACGGCCGAGCTCGTGGCCGAGGCCGACATGGTGATCGGCGCGGTCCTCGTGCCGGGGGCGGCGGCGCCGAAGCTTGTGACGCGCGCGCAGCTTGGCACGATGAAGCCGGGGGCGGCCATCGTCGATGTCGCGATCGACCAGGGCGGCTGTTTCGAGACCTCGCGCGCCACGACGCACAAGGACCCGATCTACGAGGTCGACGGGATCATGCATTACTGCGTGGCGAACATGCCCGGCGCGGTCGCGCGCACATCGACCCAGGCGCTCGGGAACGCGACGCTGCCCTTTGCGCTCGCGCTTGCCGATCATGGCTGGCGCAAGGCCTGCGCAGCGAACCCGCATCTGCTCGCGGGCCTCAACACCCACGCCGGGCGGCTGACCTATGCGGCGGTCGGCGCCGCGCTTGGGATCGACTCGCTCCCGGCGGCCGAGGCGCTCAAGCTCTGAGGCGCCTCAGCCGCGCGCGCGCAGCAGGTCGCGGATCTCTGCCAGCAGCTCCTCGCTCGTCGGGGCGGGGGGGCCTGCGGGCTGGGCGGGGGGCGGCGGCGGCGTGGCCGCATCGCGCAGCCGGTTCACCGCCTTGACGAGCAGAAAGACCGCCCAGGCGACGATCAGGAAATTGATGAGCGCGGTCAGAAAGGCGCCCCAGGCGATCACGGGGGCGCCGGCGGCGCGGGCCTCGGCCAGGGACGCGAATTCGGCCCGGCCGAGGTTCACGAAGTGGTTCGAAAAGTCGATGCCCCCCGTCACCACCCCGATCAGCGGGTTCAGGATGTCCCCCACGAGGCTGTTGACGATGGCGGTGAAGGCGGCGCCGACAATCAGCCCGACGGCCAGATCGACGACATTGCCGCGGGCGATGAAACGGCGGAATTCCTCGAACATGCTTGCCTCTTGCCTCAATCAAGGCGCCCGGGCATGGAGCATGCGGCGGGCGCGCGCTAATGGCGCCGATTCTGGCCCATTCACCGGGGCCGAGCAAGGACTGACGATGGCCGCGCCAAGACGCAACCTGAAGGGTGCCTTGCTCGCGCTCGGTGCCTTTGCGGTGTTCGCGAGCCATGATGCCGCGGTCAAGGCGCTCGGCGCATCCTATCATGCGGCGCAGATCGTGCTCTTCTCGGCGCTCTTCGGCCTGCCTGCGGTGCTTCTGCTCATCATCCGCGAGCGGGCGCCGCTGACGCTCCGGCCGCGCGACCCGTGGGGGGTGGGGCTGCGCAGCGGCGCGGTGGCGCTGGCCTCGCTCTGCTCGTTCTTCGCCTTCTCGAGGGTGCCGATGGCGCAGGCCTATGCGATCTTCTTCTCGACGCCGATCCTCGTCACGCTCCTTGCCGTGCCGCTTCTGGGCGAGAAGGTCGGGCTGCGGCGCGCGGTCGCGATCGCGGTCGGGATGGCGGGGGTCTTGATCGTGCTCAGGCCCGGGCAGGCCCCACTCGGGATCGGGCATCTTGCCGCGCTCGGAGCTGCGCTCGCAAGTTCGCTGGTCGCCATCATGACGCGCAAGCTTGGCGGGTCGGAGCGGACGGTCGTGCTGCTTGTATACCCGATGCTCGTCAATGTCGCGGTGATGGGCCTTGCGCAGCCCTTCGTCTATCGGCCGGTGGCGGGGGCCGATCTGCTCCTGATGATCTATGTCGCGTTCGGGGCGTTCTTCGCGATGTCGCTTCTGATCGCGGCCTATCGCAACGCCGAGGCCGTCCTCGTCGCGCCGATGCAATATTCGCAGATCATCTGGGCGGTCATCTTCGGGCTGGCCTTCTTCGGCGAGATGCCCGACCTCCAGACGCTGATCGGCGCCGGCATCGTGATGGCGAGCGGGCTCTATATCCTGATGCGCGAACGCAGGCTGCACGGCGCCCCGGTCGCACCTGCCGCCCCGCCCGCCGGGCAGGGCGCGGGCGGCACCCTCACGCCCCCTCGATGAGGTCGACGAACTGGCGCAGGGGCACGCCGCGCCGCGCGGCCATCTCGGCCCGGGCGTGGAGCTGTTCGTAGACGGTCGCGTTCGCGACCTGCGCGAGCCCGCCGAAGAGGGGGGCCGCGATGTTGACCTGATCATAGA